>NZ_JBOFBI010000244.1:0-1737 GCF_051645465.1 Tabrizicola sp.
GCGGGGAACCGTCGAAGAGGCCCCTGATGTCGCGCTATGACCCCGCAGTGATCGAACCCAAGTGGCAAAAGGCCTGGGACGAGGCCGGGGTGTTTCTTGCGAAGCGCGATCCGGCGAAGCCGAAATACTACGTGCTGGAAATGTTCCCCTATCCGTCGGGGCGCATCCACATGGGGCATGTGCGCAACTACACGATGGGCGACGTGGTGGCGCGGTTCAAGGCGGCCTCGGGGTTCAGCGTGCTGCATCCGATGGGCTGGGATGCCTTTGGAATGCCTGCCGAAAACGCCGCCATCGAGCGTGGGGTGAACCCCGGCATCTGGACGCGCCAGAACATCGCCGACATGAAGGACCAGATGAAGCCGCTGGGCTTTTCGCTGGACTGGACCCGCGAATTCGCCACCTGCGACCCGGAGTATTACGGCCAGCAGCAGTCGATGTTCCTCGACATGCTGGAGGCCGGGCTGATCTACCGCAAGGCCGCGATGGTGAACTGGGATCCGGTCGACATGACCGTCCTGGCCAACGAGCAGGTCATCGACGGGCGTGGCTGGCGGTCGGGGGCCTTGGTCGAGCGGCGCGAGCTGACGCAGTGGTTCTTCAGGATTTCGGATTACTCGGCGGAGCTTCTGGAGGCGCTGGACGGGTTGACGCATTGGCCGGAGAAGGTGCGCCTGATGCAGGCGAACTGGATCGGCAAATCGCGCGGGTTGCAGTTTGCGTTCACGACGCATGGCGCGCCGGAAGGGTTTGACCGGCTGGAGGTCTATACGACCCGGCCGGATACACTGCTTGGGGCGTCTTTCGCCGCGATCAGCCCGGATCATCCGTTGGCGAAGCATCTGGAGCGGCATGATCCGAAGATCGCCGCCTTTGTTGCGGAGTGCCGCCGTGGTGGGACATCTGCCGAGGCCATCGAGACGGGCGAGAAGCTGGGGATGGACACCGGGGTCACCGTTCTGCATCCCTTTGACAATGAATGGCAATTGCCCGTCTATATCGCCAACTTCATCCTGATGGATTACGGGACCGGCGCCATCTTCGGCTGCCCCGCACATGACCAGCGCGACTTCGAATTCGCGACGAAATACGGGCTGCCGATCTTGCCCGCGCTTGTTCCAGTGGGCGCTGTCGTGATTGATGAAAGCAACCCTGTCCATCAGGAATACATCAAGGCATTTGAACTCGATCCAACGAAGCAGTCTTCTTGGGCATTCGGCGACACGGATACAGGTGAGATCGAATTCGTCTGGCCGAAACATCATTTTCTCGATTTTGGGAAGAGCTGGTCGCCCTCGTTGAAGAGGATTTCCAACGCGACCGAGAGCCAACTGAGCGTCATGAGGGCGCTAAGTCGCTATCGTAATAGCCAAGAGTTCGAGTATCTTGGATCGCCCATCATTACACAGCCTATGTCCGTCGAAGATGCGATTACTGCGACTATCGAGGCTTGCGAAACCCGTGGCATCGGGCGCGGGGTTACCAACTATCGCCTGCGCGACTGGGGGCTTTCCCGCCAGCGCTATTGGGGTTGCCCGATCCCGGTGATCCATTGCGACAGCTGCGGCGTGGTGCCGGAGGCGAAGGAAAACCTGCCCGTCCGCCTGCCCGACGATGTGACTTTCGACAAACCCGGCAATCCCTTGGACCGTCACCCGACCTGGCGCGACTGCGCCTGCCCGAAGTGCGGCAAGGCGGCCAAGCGCGAGACGGACACGATGGACACCTTCGTGGACT
>NZ_JBOFBI010000245.1:0-2166 GCF_051645465.1 Tabrizicola sp.
GCCAGGGGTGGCTACGCCGCCGCACAAATAGGCCGGACACACGACTGTACTGACGACCGTCGCAGCATCGCCAAAAACCTCTTGCATTGCAGGAGCCATCCACACAGGTCATTCGACGGCGACCGGTCGCTGCGCTGCAACGTCCCATTTCACGCCGTTCAGCCCGTCTAAGTATTTATCCCACAATGATATTTTTGCTCGCCGGAGCTTACTTTGCGAGTTGGGTCGTTAACTCGGACTTTGCCGAAATCCAGATCTTGGGCACGGCAGCTTTCTCAAACACAAAGCCCGTCCATATCGCGCGTGGGTGTGTCCGCCGAAAGGCGTTCCCTAGGTTCACGGTGCGGGCGGGTCGGGCCGCTGATCAAATCGTGTCCGCCAGCCAAACACGGGAAATTGTGCGGCGTGACCTCAATTTTCACCGATTGCAGCCATCGCCACGAGGTGCGACCAGATTTCGGCCTCGACCGGCCCCGCAGTGCCGCGCAGGCGTACTGCCGTCACGTCGAGGGCGACGCTCGGCAGCGTTTCGGAAAGGTCGAACAGACTGCCGTCATTTATCCGCGCGGCCGCCAGCGATCCGGGGATCCAAGCCGCTGCGACGCCAACGGCGGCCATTTCCAGTGCGGCCAACGTAAGGGCCGTTTCGACCTTGGGGGTCGGACGGGTCAGGCGGCGGACCGTCGGCAGGACCAATCGCTCAAGCACCCGCCCAAAGAACACATCACCGGGATAGGCGATGTAGGGCAGCTCTCCCCGGGCGAACCGTTCGTTCAAATAGCTGACCTTGGCGCTGGAGTAGACCGGGATGAGGCGGTCGCGGCCCACGATCGCGGTTTCGATGTATTCCGTACTGATCGGGTGTTCCTCGTCGGGCAGCCGGTAGACGATGGCAATGTCCGCCTGCCGCGAGAGCAAAAGCGCGAAGCAATCGTCAAGGTTGGCCGAGCGCAGTTTCACGAAGATGTCGGCATTGCTGGACTGAATGCCGCTAAGCAGCGTGGGCGTCAGTGCCGTGGTCAGCGCGTGCTGACTGGCCACCACGATCCGGTTGGAGTCCTTGCGGTCGCCTTGCCGCAAGTCGGTGACCAACTGGCGAAGGTCGGCCACCAGTCGAGCGATCTGATCGCGCTGCTCACGCGTCGTCGCGTGCAGTTGCACCGGCTTGCGGCTGCGGTCGAAAAGTTCCAGTCCGATATGCGCCTCGATGCTGCTGATCCGGCGCGAGAAAGCCGATTGCGTGAGGTGCCGCCGTTCCGCCGCCTCGCTGAAGGAACCGGTTTCAGCAACCGCGAGGATATCTTCAAGCCATTCGAGCCGCATGAGACTTCATAAGTTGCGTTTCTTGCATCTTATGTCGACTACTTCGAATTTGCATTAACGATTTGAGCCTGTAATTGTTTCATAACGCAAGTTTACCGAGGAACAAGAAGATGCATCTTTCCCGATTCCCCCGCGTATTTCTTGCTCACCTGCCCACTCCGCTTGAGCGGCTTGACCGCCTGAGCCATGAACTGGGTGGGCCAGAGATCTGGATCAAGCGGGACGACTGCACCGGCCTGTCCACCGGTGGCAACAAGACCCGCAAGCTGGAATTTCTGATGGCCGAGGCGCAGGCGATGGGCGCGGATGTGGTGATGACGCAAGGGGCGACGCAGTCAAACCACGCCCGCCAGACAGCGGCCTTTGCCGCCAAGCTGGGCATGGCCTGCCATATCCTGCTGGAGGACCGGACCGGATCGAACGACCGCAACTACAACGAAAACGGCAATGTGCTTCTGGACCATTTGCACGGGGCCGCAACGGAAAAGCGCCCCGGTGGCGTCGATATGCAGGCCGAGATGGAGGCGGTGGCGGTGGGCATGCGCGCGGCGGGGCGCAAGGTCTATATCATTCCGGGCGGCGGATCGAACCCGACCGGCGCGCTTGGGTATGTCAACTGCGCGTTCGAACTGGTGGGGCAGGCAAATGACCGGGGATTGGTGATCGACCATCTGGTGACGGCGACGGGGTCGGCGGGCACTCAAGCCGGGCTGATCGTCGGGCTGAAGGCGATCAATGCGGGTATTCCGCTGCTGGGTTTTGGCGTGCGTGCACCTAAGGCCAAGCAAGAGGAAAACGTGTTCAACCTGGCCGTCAAGACTGCCGAGAAACTCGGCTGTGCGG
>NZ_JBOFBI010000246.1:0-47762 GCF_051645465.1 Tabrizicola sp.
CTGAAGGCCACATGGGAGCGGTTGCAGGTGGTGATGGCGCCGGGCGCGCTCGACCCCTTGGTGAAGGAGATGGTCTATCTCGCCGTCTCCACCGCCAACGGCTGCGCCTATTGCGTCCATTCCCATACGGCCGCGGCCAAGGCCAAGGGGATGACCGCGGCGCAGCACGGCGAGCTTTTGGCCGTGATCGCGATGGCGAGCCAGACGAATGCGCTGGCGACCGCGCTGGGTGTGCCGGTGGATGAGAGGTTTCTGGCGTGAACCGCCGATGACGAAGGATTGCCGATGCCTGCAGTGATTTCCCGCAAGACCTATGCCGACATGTATGGCCCGACGGTGGGCGACCGGGTCCGGCTGGGCGATACCGACCTTGTCATCGAGGTCGAGCGTGACCTGATCGCCGAACGCTCCTCGGGGCAGGCGAATGCGCTGCGCTATGGCGATGAGGTCAAGTTCGGCGGCGGCAAGGTCATTCGCGACGGGATGGGGCAGTCGCAGCTGACCCGGGCGCAGGGTGCTATGGATACGGTGATCACCAACGCGCTGATCGTGGACTGGACAGGCATCGTGAAGGCGGATGTGGGCCTTCGCGACGGGCGGATCGCCAGGATCGGCAAGGCGGGGAACCCCGACACCCAGCCGGGTGTGGACGTCATCATCGGGCCGGGGACCGAGATCATTGCGGGCGAGGGGAAGATACTGACAGCCGGGGGAATGGACGCCCATATCCATTTCATCTGCCCCCAGCAGATTGACGATGCCTTGCACTCTGGCCTTACGACCATGCTTGGCGGTGGCACGGGCCCGGCGCACGGCACCCTGGCGACCACTTGCACCCCCGGCCCCTGGCACCTGATGCGGATGATGCAGGCCGCAGATGCGTTTCCGATGAACCTGGCCTTTGCGGGGAAGGGCAATGCCTCGCTGCCTGCCGCGCTGGAGGAGCAGATCAGGGCGGGGGCCTCGTGCCTGAAACTGCACGAGGATTGGGGCACGACGCCTGCGGCCATCGACTGCTGCCTGACGGTCGCCGATGCGATGGACGTGCAAGTGATGATCCACACCGACACGCTGAACGAAAGCGGCTTCGTGGAGAATACGCTGAAGGCCATCGCGGGCCGGACGATCCACGCGTTTCACACCGAGGGTGCGGGGGGCGGGCACGCGCCGGATATCATCAAGGTGGTGTCGTCGCAGAATGTGCTGCCGTCATCGACCAACCCGACGATGCCCTACACGGTCAACACCATCGAAGAGCATCTGGATATGCTGATGGTCTGCCACCACCTCGACCGCCGGGTGCCCGAGGATGTGGCCTTCGCCGAAAGCCGCATCCGGCGCGAGACGATTGCGGCGGAGGACATCCTGCATGATCTCGGTGCTTTCAGCGTGTTGTCATCGGACAGCCAGGCAATGGGCCGGGTGGGTGAGGTCATCACTCGAACCTGGCAGACCGCGCACAAGATGAAGCTGCAGCGTGGGCGGCTGGAGGGCGAGCAAGGCCAGAACGACAACCTGCGCGTCCGCCGGTACATCGCGAAGTACACGATCAACCCGGCCATCGTGCATGGGATTTCGGACCATATCGGCAGTGTCGAGGTCGGCAAACGTGCCGATCTGGTGCTGTGGTCGCCCGCCTTCTTTGGTGCCAAGCCCGAGATGGTGCTGATGGGTGGGGTGATTGTTGTGGCGCAGATGGGCGACCCGAACGCCTCGATCCCCACGCCGCAGCCTGTCCACACACGGCCGATGTTCGGGGCCTATGGCGGGAGCCTTACGCGGAATGCGGTGACGTTTGTCAGCCAGGCCGCGCAGGAGGACGGGATCGGGCAGCGGTTAGGACTTGCGAAAGAGACCGTCGCCGTCATGGGGACGCGGGGGGTGAAGAAGGCCGACATGAGGCTGAACTCGGCCACGCCCGCGATTGAGGTGGACCCGGAGACTTATGAGGTGCGGGCCGATGGGGTGCTTCTCACCTGCGAACCGGCGGAGGAGCTTCCTCTGGCGCAGCGGTACTTCCTGTACTGAAGGGAGGGTCGCCGTGATAGCTCCCTTAGCTAAGGCACTGAGATGACAGATCTTCCTGCCGCACTCGGACTTCTGAAAGAAGCACCAGAGACCTGCCATGGCGTCGTGGTTCTGGGCTATGACGAGCGCGTCTTGCGTCGGAAGCGGCTGGTGACCGCGCATGACGAGGGTTTCCTGGTGGATTTGCCTACGGTGACCAACCTTGACGAATACTGGGGCTTTCTTCTTGAAGATGGCCGCGCGATCCAGATCGTTGCGGCGGAGGAGTCGCTGGTCCAGATCACCGGTCCGGACCTTCTTCGATATGCCTGGCACATTGGCAACCGGCATACACCCTGCCAGATCGAAGCGGGGCGCCTGCTCATCCGCCGCGATCATGTGCTGGAGGCCATGCTGACCGGGCTGGGTGCTACTCTGGCGTCCGTCAGCGAGCCCTTCACCCCTGAAGGTGGCGCATATGGCATCGGGCGGACGATGGGGCATTCGCATGGGCCGGAGGAGAGCTTAGGCTGGCACGATCATGGCGATGGGCATGCGCATTTCCATGCCCCCAAGCTGCCGTTCGGTCATCGGGATGCCTCGTGACCGCGTTGCTGACCCTTGTGCAATGGCTGTCCCCGGCGTTTCCGACCGGGAGCTTCGCCTATTCGCACGGGCTTGAGGCTGCGATTTCTGACGGAACGGTGAGCAATGCCAAAGGCTTGCAGCTGTGGCTGTCGGAAGTGCTGAAGTTCGGCGCGGGCCAGCAGGACGCGATCCTTCTGGTGCAGGCGCTGCGGGGGGACGCCGACCACGACGCTCTGGATGCCATGGCCCGCGCCTTGCAGCCCTCGTCGGAGCGGCTGACCGAAACGCTGGATCAGGGGGCGGCCTTTGCGGCTACAGTCGCCGGACTGACGGGCCGGGCGCTTCCCCCGCGTGCGTTGCCGGTCGCGGTGGGAGAGGCGGCTGGTGCCTTGGGCCTGCCGGAGGCTCAGGTTACAGCCTTGTATCTGCATGCTTTTGCCAGCAACTTGACCTCGGTCGCGATGCGGTTCATGCCGCTTGGGCAGGCGGAGGGGCAGGGGGTGCTTGCGGCGCTGCACCCTCTGATCGATGCTCTGGCTGGCGAGGCGATCACCCTGACGCTGGACGATCTTGGGGCCGCGGCTTTTGGGGCGGACCTCGCTGCGATGAGGCATGAGACGATGGATGTGAGGATTTTCAGGACATGAGCGCGAACGGTCCCTTGCGAGTGGGTATCGGTGGACCGGTCGGAGCCGGGAAAACCACGTTGACTGAACAACTTGCGAGAGCCCTGGGTGCGCGCTGCTCGATGGCGGTGATCACCAACGACATCTACACGCGCGAGGATGCCGAGTACCTTTTGCGCGCGCAGGTCCTGCCTGCCGACCGCATCAGGGGGGTGGAAACGGGGGGCTGCCCGCATACCGCGATCCGTGAGGATGCCAGCATCAATCTGGCCGCTGTCGCCGATTTGCGGCGGGCGCATCCGGACCTGGACCTGATCCTGATAGAGTCGGGCGGCGACAATCTGGCTGCGACCTATAGCCCGGAACTTGCTGATATCACTATATATGTGATCGACACGGCGGCCGGGCAGGACATCCCGCGGAAGCGGGGGCCGGGGGTTACGCGGTCGGACCTTCTGATCGTCAACAAGACCGATCTGGCACCTTACGTCGGCGTGGACCCGATGCTTCTGGAAGCCGATACCCGCCGTGCGAGGGGTGCGCGGCCCTATGTGATGGCCAGGTTGCGGCAGGGGCAGGGGGTGGCCGAGGTGGTGGCGTTTCTGGAACGCGAGGGCGGGTTGGTTTTGCGGCCCGAGGCGAAGCCTGGGACGGCGGCTTAGGGTGCCGTGGTATGGAGCTAAGGAGCGGTGAACGAGAAACATCGGAACACCGTACAAAAGGATTTAGATCGACCTGCAAGCTTTTGAGAACGCTGTGTTAATCCTGGAGCTTTCGAACAGGTCTATGATTTTGTTTCCGTCTTGTTTTCATCTTGTTTCCGTCTATGCGCGCATCTGAGTGGAAGGTGGTTAACCATGCGGCGCGACTCAACCCGCAGCGGGCCGGTTCGGGCTTTTGCCTGGCGTTGAAGCGGTCGTTGCGTTCCGTGATCCGGGCGGGATAGAAGCGGGCCCCAAGCTGTTATGATCGTTGTCTAAATGATGCCACTTCCGGAAAACGCCTGGGACGCTTGGTCGCCAGATGAGCTTTCGGCTCGTCTCGGGCGCTCGACGGCGGATTGGTACGTTGCCGGCGGCTGGGCATTGGATTTGTGGCACGGCCACCAGACGCGTGCGCACGACGATCTGGAGTTTGCCGTTCGCCCGGAGCAGATTGAAAGCTGCCGGAAGTCATTGTCCGAACTGGAGTTCTTCATCGCCAGCGCGGGGACTCTGACCCATCTCCCTTCGACTGTAACCGTGCCCGCCGACACCTGGCAGCTGTGGGGAGCCGACCTTGCTGCGGGACGTTGGCGGGTGGACATGATGCTGGAACGGGGAACGCCGGAGTTTTGGGCGTATAAGCGGGATCCGTTGATCCGTTTGCCGAGAGCGGCAGCCATTCGCAGGAGTGCCGCTGGCATATCCTACCTGGCGCCGTCGATCGTGCTCCTGTTCAAGGCCAAGTACCACCGCGAAAAGGATGAACGTGATTTTCAAGCGGCTCTGCCGAAACTGCAGTCGAACGAAAAGGCCGATCTGCGCCGTTGGCTGGAGCAGCTGCATCCCGGCCATGACTGGATAGCGATGCTCCGGTAGGACTTGAGGAAGGCGGCGATGTTCGCCTGGGGGACAGCGGGCCTCCGTTCGGTTGGGTAAGTGGCAGCCGCGACCCCCGCCCAAACTTTAGGCAGATGGTCAGGCAAAAGGCGCTACTGTCGATCAAGCCCTTTTCGCGATGCACGCACTCTGCTCTAGTCGGCACAAGGCAGCCGGAGGGAATCCTTGGCGCAGTTCAACGAGATGTTTCAGGGGACCGCAGTCCGCCCGCCCTATGCGCGCTTGCAGGACTGGGTGGCGACCATGCCGCAAGAGCTGCGAAGCCTGAAGCAGGCCGAGGCCGAGGCGCTGTTCCGGCGGATCGGGATCACCTTCGCGGTCTATGGCGAGGGGGGCGATCCGGATCGGCTGATCCCGTTCGACATGTTCCCCCGCGTCTTTTCCGGCGCCGAGTGGTCGAAACTGGAACGCGGCATCAAGCAGCGGGCGCGGGCGTTGAACGCCTTTCTGGTCGATGTCTACGGGCGGGGCGAGATCATACGCGCGGGGCGTATTCCTGCGCGTCTGGTCTACCAGAACGAGGCTTACGAGAAGGCGGTCACCGGGTTTGTTCCGCCGAAGGGGGTCTATTCCCATATCGTGGGCGTCGACATCGTGCGCACCGGGCCGGACGAGTTCTATGTGCTGGAGGACAACTGCCGCACGCCGTCGGGTGTCAGCTACATGCTGGAAAGCCGCGAGATCATGATGCGGATGTTCCCCGACCTTTTCCGCGAGAACCGGATCGAGCCGGTTGACAACTATTCAGACAAGCTGCGCCGGACGCTGGCCAGCGTCGCGCCGGCGAAGTGCAAGGGCGAGCCGACGGTCGTCATCCTGACGCCGGGCCATTTCAACAGTGCGTATTACGAGCATTCGCTCCTTGCGGACCTGATGGGGGTGGAGCTGGTCGAGGGGCAGGACCTCTTTGTCGATGGCGAATATGTCTACATGCGCACGACCGAGGGGCCGCAGCGTGTTGACGTGATCTACCGGCGGATCGACGATGCCTACCTCGATCCGCTGTGCTTCCGGCCGGACTCGATGCTTGGTGTGCCGGGGCTTATGGATGTCTATCGCAGCGGCGGGGTGTCGATCTGCAGCGCACCTGGGGCGGGGGTGGCGGACGACAAGGCAGTCTACACCTATGTACCTGAAATGGTGCGGTTCTATCTGGGCGAAGAGCCGATCCTGCAGAACGTGCCGACCTGGCAGTGCGGCAAGTCGGACGACCTGGCCTATGTGCTGGACCAGCTGCCGGACCTGGTGGTGAAGGAAGTCCACGGCTCGGGCGGGTACGGGATGCTCGTCGGGCCGAAAGCGAGCCGCGAGGAGGTGGAGCGGTTCCGTGCGAAGCTGAGCGAGGATCCTGGAAACTACATCGCCCAGCCGACGCTGGCGCTTTCGACCGTGCCGACCTTTGTCGATGAGGGCGTGGCGCCGCGGCATGTGGACCTGCGGCCCTACTGCCTGGTGGGCGAGCGGATCGAGCTTGTGCCCGGTGGCCTCACGCGGGTGGCGCTGAAGGAGGGGTCGCTGGTGGTGAACTCGTCCCAGGGGGGCGGGGTCAAGGATACATGGGTGCTGGCGGAATGAGGGGTGCGGGTTTGACAGGCGTTTTCGCCGTGACTGGTGGTAGCCCCCCCACCCCGGCCCTCCCCCACGGGGGGGGAGGGAGGTGCCCGGCACCGCCATCACGAACAATGACCCGGTGTGGCATCTGGCAGTACCGTGGCAACCAGCACCTCCCTCCCCCCTCGGGGGGGAGGGCCGGGGTGGGGGGGCTGGCCGCCGGGCCGAAGGGCCGCCCATGCTGAGCCGGACCGCCGACAACCTCTACTGGATCGCGCGCTACTTGGAGCGGGCCGACACCGTCGCCCGTCTACTGGAAGTGGGCAGCCGGATCAGCCTTCTGCCATCAGCGCATGGCTACCGGAGCGAGTGGGACAGCGTTCTGCAAGCCACCGGCATGGCTGCGGCGTTTGACCGGAAATACGGCGACCCGGTGCAGCGCAACATCGAGAGCTTTCTGTTCTTCGACCGCGACAATCCTTCGTCGATTGCAAGCTGCATTACCGCCGCGCGGGAAAACGGGCGGATCGTGCGGACGGCGCTTACGACGCAGGTCTGGGACGCGCTGAACACGGCCTTCCAGGAACTGCGTGGGCTGGAGCGGATGGAACGCTCGACCCTGGAACTGAGTCGGCTGACCGACTGGACGACGCGTCATGCGGCCATGCTGCGGGGGGCCATCGATGCAACGCTTCTGCGCGACGACGGCTTCAACTTCCTGAACGTCGGCTACTACCTGGAACGCGGCGACAACACCGCGCGGCTGATGGACGTGAAGTACTATGTCCTTCTGCCGCGGGTGGATTACGTCGGCTCGGGCCTGGACAACTATCAATGGTCCACGCTGTTGCGCGCCATGGGCTCGCATCGGGCATTTCACTGGGCCTATGGCGGCGAGGTTACGGCGGCGAAGATCGCCGACTTCCTGATCCGCAACCCGCAATCCCCGCGGTCGTTGGCCACCTGCTCGGCGGGGCTGGTCAATCATCTCGGCCGCGTTGCCAAGGCCTATGGCCGCGAGACGGCAGCGCAGGAAAGGGCGGGGGCCTTGATGGCGGCGGTTGAGGGGACGACGGTCGATGCGATTTTCGACGAGGGGCTGCACGAATACCTGACGCGCTTCATCGCCGAGACAGCGGAACTGGCCACGGCCATCAACGACGCCTACTTAAGCGGAGAGATGCGCTGACATGCGACTGACCGTCGATCATGTGACCCGCTACCAATACGACCGGCCAGTGCGGTCGGTGGTGCAGAGCCATCGGCTGACGCCTTCGACGTTTGCCGGACAGAAGGTCATCGACTGGGAGGTCACGGTCTCGGGCGGTGTAAAGGGGGCCACGCATCGCGACGGGGCGGGCGACCGGGTTCAGGGCTGGACGGTGGCCGGGCCGGTCAGCGAGGTCGAAGTCAGGGTACGCGGCACGGTCGAGACGGTGGACCTGACCGGCGTCTTGCGCGGGCATCGGGAAGCCGTCGCGCCGGGCTGCTATCTGCGGGCCACCGGGGCTACGCGGGCTGACGTGGCGTTGATCGCGCTTGCCGGGCGGGCCGAGGCGGCGGAACCGCTGGAACTGGCCCATGTGCTGAGTGCGGTGGTGGCGGATGCGATTGCCTACCGTCCGGGCGTGACCCACGCCCATACCACGGCGGCCGAGGCGCTGGCGCTGGGTGAGGGGGTTTGCCAGGATCATGCGCATGCCCTGATCGCGGTGGCGCGGGTGCGGGAGATCCCGGCGCGCTATGTCTCGGGTTATCTCTTCGCGACCGAGGATGGCAGCGCGCACGAGGCCGCCCATGCCTGGGCCGAGCTTTATGTGCCCGGGCTTGGCTGGGTTGGTTTCGATCCGGCGAACCGCTGTTGCCCGGACGAGCGCTACATCCGGCTCGGCTCGGGCTTTGACGCGCAGGACGCGGCCCCGATCCGCGGCGTGGCCCGTGGCGGCGGGAGGGAGGAGATGGACGTGACGGTCGCGATCCTGAACCAGAGCCAGAGCCAGAGCCAGAGCCAGTAAGCGGCCAGGTTCGCGTCTAGCGGCAGAGCCGGTCGATCAGGTCTGCACCAAGCCCGTTGGTGTCCCGTCGAGAACGAAGCCACGCACCGGCGTGGTATGGAAGTTCCGGCCAAGCTGGCCGCCCTTCTTGACCCGCATGATTTCGGTATGGTTGCCGCTGGACAGGTCGAACATCAGGGGCAGCCAACTGACATCCGGGAACTCCGGCTCGGACACCCAGTAGCGGTCATCGTAGAGCCGCGTGTCGTGGACGATTTCGTCAGGGAGATGCTGTGGCATGATGGTCCGATCCTTCACTGCAAGGTGCAAGCGCCGTCAGGGACGGACGGTAGGACGGGCGATGCCATCCGCGCAGGTTTCTCTCGCGTTTCCTGTGCGGGAAGGCTTGAACCCAAGACTGTCCTCACAATAGTGTCGGCCCGCAGCCGGAGGGGAAAGATGACGTATTGCGTGGGCCTGTTGTTGAACGAAGGCATGGTGCTTCTGTCGGATACGCGCACCAATGCCGGGCTCGACAACATCTCGACCTACCGCAAGATGTTCACCTTCGAGGACAAGGGCGAGCGGGTCATTGTCATCATGACCGCGGGCAGCCTTTCGGTGTCGCAGACCACGATCGCCCAGCTGCGCGAAGCGATCGACGACCCCGAGGCCACGCCCGAGACATCGATCATGCTGGCGCCGACCATGCTGAAGGTGGCCGAGATCGTTGGCAGTCGTCTGGCAAGCGTCCGGGCCGAGGTCGACGAGAAGCTGTCCGCGATGCAGGGCGCGAGCGCGGCGATGATTGTCGCAGGGCAGCGCAAGGGTGGTGCGATGCGGCTGTTCCTGATCTATCCCGAGGGCAATTTCATCGAAGCGACCGAGGACACCCCCTTCCTGCAGATCGGCGAGCACAAATACGGCAAGCCGATCCTCGACCGGGTCGTCAAGCCGTCGACCAGTTTGAAGGACGGGCAGAAGGCGGTGCTTCTGTCGATGGATTCGACGCTTCGGTCGAACCTGTCAGTAGGCATGCCGCTGGACCTTTGCGTGATCGAACGGGACGCTTGCGAGGTTTCGCAGAGGCGGCGGATCGAGGCGGGCGACCCGGCTTTCCGCGCGATGAGCGAGGCCTGGTCGGGTGCGCTGCGTGACGGCTTTGCGCAGATCGACATCTGAACGGGCGGCAGAAGGATAGGCGGCCCATCTGCGAAGATTAATAGAAAGTGAACGCGGGGTTTTCGGCCGGTTTAACTTCAGTGTTGCAGGATCAGCGGAAGCTCAGTCGGGTACTCCAACCGAATCGCAGTTCCGACGGGCCAGGGGGTTTGAAATGATTGGTTCCAAGTCTGCTCAAGACCGACTTTCTTTGACACTTGACCTTCAGCAGCGCGAAGAATGGGTAGCGCAAGGCCGGGCAAGATCAAGCCGCAGGCCTTTTGAAAAGCTGCAGCGCTTTCCGCCAATCGAGGATCTGGTAACCGCGCTGGACATGATCGCGTCGCGCACCACCAACGCGTGATCGGATACTTCAGCAAGCAAGAAGGGCCACCCTCAAAGGTGGCCCTTCTTGCTTTGCAACTTTGGTTCACCGCAGCGCCAAAGGGCATTTGGCAAAGCGATGAAATCCCCGGCAGTCATGGCAAGTGGTGCCAGGCCCGCCGGGGGGCTGCCCTTACTGGACGGTTTCTTCAGTCTCTTCCGCCTCTTCCGTATCGAGACCGAGCAGTTTCTTGACGGCAGCCTCGACTTCGTCGGTCACCGGCTTGTTCGCCGCGGCTTCCAGGAGGTCGCGCTCAAGCTCGGGCTGATCCTCGACTTTCTGGGTCAGCTCGTCGACTTCCGCGCTGACCGTTTCATACTCGACAGCTGCGGCCTGTTCCGCCTCGACCTCATCCAGCGCGGCTTCGGCGGCCGCAAGGTCTTCCTCGGCTGCAGCCAGATCGCTTTCGATCTGCTCGTCCGATCCGCCGGCATCGGCCAGAGCCTGCTCCAGCTCGGCCACCGTTGCCGCTTTGTCCGAAACATCGGCTGCGGCGGCATCCACGTCGGCGTCGATCTCTGCAAGTGGGCGATCAGGCGGCGTCAACGTCTCCAGCTCGGCCTTCTTTTCTTCAAGTTCGGCCTCCAGCGCCTCACCTGCAACCACGGCATCGCGATAGGCCGCAATGCGCCCGACCCGCGAATTCGGCGAGGCGTTCTTCAGCGCGTTCGGCGATGCGTGTGCGGCGTTCAGCGCGCCAAGTTCAGAAGGATGGGCGACGCCGTCTTCGGTGCTTTTCGCCTTGATCTTCTTTGCCTTGGCCGTCTTGGTCTTGCCGGTTTCAGCGGTTTCGGCGGTTCCGGTCTTGGTGGTCTCGACCGACTTTGTTTTCTTCACTTTGGTGGTCTGGCTCTTGCCGCCTTCCGACTTGCTGGCCTTGTCGGCCCTGTCGGCCTTGCCGCCGCCACTACCGTTTCCACCATCGCTGCTGTTCCCGTTTCCACCGCCTTTGCTGCCACCGTTCCCGTTGCCGTTCCCGCCGCCATTGCCATTGCCGCCGCCATTGCCGTTTCCACCACCCTTTCCGTTGTCGGCCTGGGCCATGTCCGGAAGCGATACGATTGCGATAAATGATGCCGACCCGAGCAGGGCCATCGACAGCGAACAGGCTTTCAAGATCGTTTTGGTTGCGTGTTTCATGCTAAACCTCATTTCGGGGTAAATCCGGGAAGTCGCCTTCCCGCGGGTTGACTTGGACTGCAAAGATCTCGCGCCTGAAGCCGACGCGGCAGTGCAGGGTGTTTGGGCATTAGACACCAAGCGGGTTTAACGGGGCAGGAACCGGCCATTCATCTTGAGTTCACGTCAGGCTTGCTACAAATGGTGCCATGAAACGTGTCCAAGCTTTGCTCGTTGCGGGACTGCTGTCGCTTCTTGCGCCTGCAGTCGATGCGACTGTGCGTGAGATCAGTGCCTCTGAGCTGCGCAGGATCGTGAATGCGGGTCAGACGATCAGCTTGAAGGCGGTGATCGATGCCGTCGTGACTTCGATCGGTGCCGAAGCGATCGAGGCGCGTGCCTTCGAGGCGGACGGGGTCTATTACCGGATCGTGCTGAAGCGGTCCGATGGGACGTTGATCAGCGTGATTGTCGATGCAAGCACGGGTGAGCAGGTCAAGAAGAACTCTTCCGTCGGGAAGCAGGTGACCAAGGCCGCGCAGGACTCTGAGGGCAAGAACGGCAAGAGCAAGGGCAAGGCCGCGGGCGGAAACGGCAACTCCGGTGGGAACGGGAACAGCGGCGGCAATGGCGGGGGCAACGGAAACGGTGGGGGTAACGGCGGCGGCAATGGTGGTGGTGGCGGAAATGGTGGGGGCAACGGCGGCGGGAATGGCAACGGTGGCGGCAAAGGCTAGGTCTTGCCCTTAATGTTGCCAAACTAGGGTAGTACCCCGGCGGCCATGAGAATTCTTCTTGCAGAAGATGAACCGGTCCTGTGCGACCAGATCAAGAAGCTGCTGTCGGCGGAGGGCAGGATCGTCGATGTCGTGCACGACGGCCAGGAAGCCTGCTTTCTGGGTTCGACCGAACCTTATGACATGATCATTCTGGATATCGGACTGCCGATCCGGGACGGCACGTCGATCCTTAAGGAATGGCGCAGCAACGGCATTTCGACGCCCGTGCTGATCCTGACGGCGCGGGACGGCTGGTCGGACCGGGTGGATGGTCTGGATGCCGGAGCCGACGACTATATGACCAAGCCGTTCCATTTGCCCGAGCTGGCCGCGCGCGTCCGTGCGACGCTGAGGCGAAGCGCCGGACGGGTGAGCCCGCTTGTGGAAAGCAAAGGCGTCGTCTTCGATACCCGGACGGGCAGGGTGACTGTCGGGGGAGTGCCGGTCGATCTGACGGCTCAGGAAGTCGCGGTTCTGTCGTACCTGATGCACAACGCCGGGCGTCTGATTTCGCGCACCGAGCTTTCCGAGCACATCTACGAATACGACGGCGACCGCGATTCCAACACGATTGCCGTCTTCATCAACCGTCTGAGAAAGAAGCTGGGGCCTGACCTCATACAGACCATGCGCGGCCGCGGATACATGATCGAACCGTCCTGATGCTGTCGCTGCGGAAGAGGGCATGGATCAGCGGCGGGGTGTCGGCCCTGGTGGCGGTTACTGTCGGGACCCTGTTGCTGTATTCCTTTCTGAATCAGAAGGTTCTGGACCGTTTTGACAGTACGCTCGCGGATCGCCATACTCAGATTGTCGTAGCGCTGAGCAACGTTCCCGACGACCCCGACGGCCTTGGCGATCTGATCTTCGACCCTGCTTATCAGACACCGCTCTCTGGCCGCTATTGGCAGGTTGTCGGGCCGGATGGCCAGATCTATGCGTCGGCATCGCTTCTGGACGGCACCTTGCCGGTTCCGCAAACCGGGTCTGGTAAGCTGACGTTGACGGACGCCGAGAGCACCGAGCTTGATCAGGTTCGGATCGCCCATCAGGTCATCACGCTGGAAGACGGCAGCGAATGGAGCGTGGCTGTCGCCGAAAGCCGGGCGGATCTGGTCGCCGAACGTGCCGAGACGCGCCGCAGTCTGATCGTGGCCTTTGCGCTGGTCGCAGTGCTGGGCCTTGCCAGCACGATCCTGCAGACGGCGGCGATTGCCAGACCGCTTGACAAGCTTCGACGTGACGTAGCGCATCGGTGGGAAAGCGAAGAGGCGCTGGACGGCAAGGACTATCCCGAAGAAGTGGCGCCGCTTGTCGGTGATATCAACACCTTGCTTGCGCGCAACCGCGACATCGTCGGCCGGTCACGCCGCCAGGCCGCCGATCTGGCCCATGCGCTGAAGACGCCAAGTGCGATCCTGCGCAATGAGCTTTCGGCCCTGGCCGGGAAGGGCCGGGCCACCGACAAGGCGCTTGATGCGCTCGATCGGCTGGATGCGCAGCTTGGCCGGTCTTTGGCGCGGATCCGGATGTCGAACACGGGCGAGACGACCTTTGCGCGCACCGACCTCAGCAATTCGGTCAACCGGTTCTCGCGGATGTTTGCGGCAATGGCCAAACGGGATGGCAAAGAGCTGTCGACGGTCTGCGAGCCAAATCTGACGATCCGCGTCGATGCGCAGGACATCGAGGAAGTGCTGGGCAACCTGCTGGACAACGCACTGAAATGGTGCCGCCGGGCGATTTCGATGACGGCGCGGCGGGTGTCCCAGGGGATCGAGCTGACTATCGAGGATGACGGCCCCGGGATCGCCGAAAAGGATCGTAATGCGGCGCTGCAGTCGGGCAGGCGGCTTGACACGTCGACGCCGGGCACCGGCCTAGGGCTGGCGATCGCAATCGATCTCTTGAAGGCCTATGATGCCACGCTTGAGCTTGACGCATCACAAACGCTGGGCGGGCTTGCGGTGCGGATTGTGCTGCCAAGGCAGCTGGTTCGTTAGCAGACCAGCGCCTCGTGCCGGGATGTCAGCCCTGGACGGGGCTTTCGATCCAGACCTCGACGCGGCGATTGGCAGCGCGGCCACTTTCCACATCGTTGCAGGCCAGTGGGGCAAGATCGCCAAAACCCTTGGCCGCGATCTCGATCCCGGCGAGCCGCTCACCGCCGGCACGCTGCAAAGCCTCGGCCACGTTGAGCGCCCGGCTGGCCGACACTGCCCGATTGGTCTGTGCCGTTCCGACGTTGTCGCCGAAACCGGCAAGAAGGACGCTGGTCCCTTGCGGCAGTTCGGCAAGATAGTCGACGAGCCGCGCGAGGTGGGCCACGCTGTCGGCATCAATTGCTGTAGAGCCGGAGCCGAACCGGACCATCGTCGTCAGCCGGTCATGGCGCGCTGTGTCGTCAAGCAGCTCTTGCGCCAGCCGCGCCGTCCGGTTGGTGCCCGTAGTAGCCGGAAGGCTGACCTCCTCGCTGTGCGGGACGCGGAGGATGCTGCGGTCGACCAGACCGGCCTCGGCATAGGCGGCGTCGGCTGCTGTCGAAAGCGCGTAGGCCCGGAAATCCTGGCCTTGGGCGTCGGTAGCGTCAGCGCGGCTGAGCAGAGCGACCGGGGCCAGAAGTGGATAGGCGCCGGTCTTGAGCGAGGTGGTGTCGAGCGCAGTGGCAACGCCGCAGGCATCGACAACCTCAACCGCAGGTGCATCGCCTTTTGCAGACAGGGGCACAAAGGCAATCGCCGAAGGGTCGGCAACCACGAGATCGGCAGCGTCGGCCCCCTGCGGCATCGTCTGGCCAGGAGCGCGCGCCACCTCGGCGCCCGCGAATAGAGCAGCCTCGAGCGCGTCGCGCGTGGCCAGGCTTTGATCGAAGCCGATCACCCGAATGGGCCGGTCTTCGCCACCGAGATCAACCCAGCTGGTGATGCGCCCGGCGTAGACATCACGGAGCTCTTCGAGTGTCAGCTTGTCGACCGGGTTAGAAGGGTTCGCAAGCACGGCCAGAGCATCGAAGGCCACGACATCCGCGCGCAGGGCGCCGGCTTCCGAAAGGGGACCGGAGTGAAAGGCGAAGTCGGCTGTGCCTTCGGTCAAGGCGGTGGCGGCTTGGGCACCGTTTGCTACGACAACTTCACCAGTGTCGGCACCAGAAAGCCGATGGCCGATGCCGGGCACCTCTTCCACGGAGAGGGGCGCATCGAAGGTTGCGGCAAACCCCGCCAGGAGCCGTGTCTCGACGGTCGCTGCCAAGGGCTTGGAGGCAGCAGTATCCAGCGGCTTGGCGTCGGGCTCGGCCTTGGTGGGAGCGGGCTCGGCTGCGGCGACCTGCGGGCAGGCGGTTCCTTCGCAGGTCACCCGTTCCGCGCTGACGCGCAACTCGCCCAGGGGGCCCTGGATCACGTAGTTGCCGTTGCTTGCATCCAGAACCTGACCCGTCAGGACAAAGAGCCCGTCAATCGACCGAAGCGTGACCGTCTCGGCATTGGCGGAGGCGACAGTCAGCATCGCTCCGGCAAGCGCGGAAATGCCGAAACCGGCACGATGCAAACGGGTCTGGATCTTCGACATAGGTCTTCTCCGTAATGGGTGGCGGACAACCGGTCGTCCCGGCGTCAAATCGAAACTGTTGTGCGTCGGTCGGCTATCGACCCACTGCGTGGCGGATTGGTTTCACCGGCTCGTCTTCGTCAATGACAACGGCGTCGAAGACCTCCATCGAGTCGACGATCCGGGTCTGCGGCCTGCCGCCAGCGACGATGCCGCCAGCCGACACCAAGGGGGATGCAAGCGCCTTGTCGGACAGAACCTTGATCACGATGATCGAGACGTTGTCCTGGTCGGTCTGGCGCAGGTCGCGCACCGCCTCGATCAGCGTTTCGGCGATCTCGAGGCTTGGCCGCTTGGCGTTGCGGCGGAGGACCCTCTCGAGCGTTTCGTCGTCCAGCGACAGCAATCCGTCGCTGGATACCACGACGATGTCGCCGGCCTGCAGAGCGTAGGGCGTCTGCGGGCAGTTGATGCGTGCGATCTTGTGGCCAGAGATGGCCGATGTCAGGCAGCTCCGGTCCGGATGGGTGCGGCCCAGTTCGGCATTCATCTGGCCAAGGGCTACCATGGCGTCGATTTGCTCGCCCATGGAGTGGTTTTCGTTCAGGCGGCTCAGGGAGCGGCCGCGGTGCAGATAAAGCGGAGAGTCCCCGACCGAAACCCAGTAAAGATGCGGGCCGACAAGGGCTGTCGCGACGAGGGTAGAGCCCATCCCGCGCGTGCCGGGGTGTGCCGCGACATGGCGGTCGATGGCTGCATTTGCGGCTGTGGCGGCGGCGCGCAGGTAGGACGGCACCTCGGGCTCACGGTCGATGAATGAGGCTTTGCGGAACTTGAGCGAGGAGAAGACCTCGGTCACCACGACGGTGCTGGCGGCGTCGCCCGCCGCATGCCCGCCCATGCCGTCGGCAAGGATGCCGAGGCCACAGTCGTTGCCGACCGGAAAGTCCGCGACAACGGCGTCTTCCTGATAATCGCGGCTCCCGCGATCGATCGCGGTCGCCACATCGAACCGAACCTTAGATGAACGCCACATTCACGCGCCCTTCCCCCATTTTTCCTGGCCGCAGGCCCATCCCATCTTCCGGATGGAGGGCATGCGCCACAAACCTTGCTGCCTATCCGGCGGTCGCACCGACCGCCATCTCACCGACCCAGATCAATCCGTCGCGGCGGACCACGATGCTGATAGAAGTCTTGCCTGCCAGAGCCTCGCGCACGAGCAGATCCCGAAGCTGATCGATGTCCGTGATCGGTTCGCGCGTCGGCATCGTTGCGACAACGACGTCGCCACTGCGAAGATCGCTGCCCTGATCGGCCGGCACCTCGGCGACTTCTGTCACCCAGGCCCCGTTGGCGAAGTGCGAGCGGAACGACAGGCCGTTCGGAAACGCCGCCTGTCGAATGACGGGCATCGCCACTTTCTCATTAACGACCTTGCCGGTCGCTTCGTCCTTCAACGTCAGCGTGACCGTGACGATCTCGCCAGAAATGGTCGACTTGGCCGACTGCATCTTCGCAACCGCTTCGGAAAGGCTTGCCACAGGCTGGCCTTCCACTTCGGTGATCTTCATTCCGGGCACGAGGCCCGCCGCGGCGCCGTCTCTGGTGCTGGAAATGACCAGGCCATCGGGTGCGGTGGTGGTGAAGGGCAGATCGACCGTCCAGCTGACGGTCAGGACGCCCACGCCGGGAAGCTCTTCGCGGGTCTGGACTGCCGGGGCAGGGGTCGCGGCACGAGGCGCGGCATCAGGAGTTGCTGCCAGCGCGGCAGACGCTGCGGGTTCGTCAGACATCTTGGCCAGGGCCGAATTGAACGCCTCGGCCGCTTCGGCCTTGGTCGTCTCGGCTGCGGGCGGTGAGGTCCGCGAGGTGGCCCCGGCGACGGCATCGGCCCCGCCATTTCCCTGGCCGGGGCTTGTCAGGACCATGCCACCACCGGCCAGGACCAGCGCGGTTGCGGCACCGGCGAGGAGTTTGACCATCTTCGATTTCTGCGGGGCATCTGTCTTCGCTGCTGTAGCTGCGGGACTGAACGTTGCGGCCGACTTGATCGGGCGCGACTTCGGCGCGACTGCAACGCTAGTGCTGCGCTTGCCCTTCAGGCAATCGAGCCATTCGTGCGCCGACTGGAAGCGCGACCGCGGAAGAATGCCGATTGCGCGGTCCAGCGCCTCGCAGAACGCGGTGTCGTATTGGTCGGTCTGCTTGGCCAGCGGGACGTACGGATCGGGCTGGCCGTCGACATGGGCCGCGACACGCAGCTGGCTGTTGGGCGGCACATGGCCGGTGATCAGGTGATAGAAGGTGGCGGCCAGCGAGTAGAGATCGCTTGCCGGTCCCTGCTCGCTTCCGGCGACGTAGAATTCCTGCGGGGAGTATCCGTCCTTGACGATGCGCAGCGCCGACAGCGCGCGGGTCTTCCGTGTCGCCTGTTCCCGTGCGGCGCCGAAGTCGATCAGCACGGGCTCCATGGTTTCGGTGACGATGATGTTGTCGGGCGAGATGTCGCGGTGCAGAAGACCGGCCGAATGCACGGCGCCAATCGCGTCCAGAAGCTTTTCCAGTATCGCGCGGATCGTGGCGGGCTTGAGCCGGGGATCGCGCCGTTCGATCAGTTCGAAAAGGTCGCTGCCCTCGACAAAGTCCAGCGCCATGTAGGCTGTGTTGTTGCCTTCAAAGACCTGGTGCACGCCGACGATGTTGGGGTGCTGCAGTCTCGCCAGCGAACGCGCCTCTTGCAGGAAGAGCTGAACGATCGTGCGAAGTTCACCCTGGAAGGCGCGCGATCTTGCGTGGACCAGAAGCTCGCTCCGGCGGCAGAACGCCCCGGGGAAGCACTCCTTGATCACGACGGTGCGGTCCAGGCTGTCGCCCGCAAGGTAGGTGATGCCGAACCCGCCGGCATTCAGATATTCGCGGATCTTGTACTGCCCATGCAGGAGCTGCGTGCCGGGCTTGAGCTCGTCCACTTCTTCCGGATTTGGGAGTGTTTCTGCAGTTGTCATCGAACTGGGTCCAAATGAGGAGAGAGCTTCTCGTGTTTCTTGAGAGTTGGCGTGGAACATGAAGCGTCAGGCAGAGGCACTTGGTTGGCAGGCAGGGGCAGGCGCTTGCCGCATTCGTCGCGACAGCGCCTGCTTTGCCCCGTTGGTCAGGTCAGCTCGGCTGAGACGTCCTGGAGAAAGTCGAGCAGGCTGTCGACGCTGACTGCTTCAGGGTTCACGTTGCTGCTGGGGAAGTAGCGCAGGAAGATCTTCCGCGTTGCTTCGCCCATGCCTTCGTGCAGGCCCATCGACCAGCTCGGGAAGATCCGTTCGCGCACGTCCTGGCACGAGATCAGGATGATGTTGATGTGCCGCGGGTCGGCAGCGATCCGGTGATAGATCGCGCTGACCTCGGCGCGACCGCCCTCAAGAACCTGCAGGAAGTAGTTTCCGTTGTAGTGCAGGATTCCGGTGACGTTGGCAGGGGCGTTGTTGCGCTTGCAGGTAACCAGAAGCTCATCAAGCTTCAGGCTCATCGATGGGTTGCGCTGGCTGTAGTACACAAGGCGGGTAAGGTTCATAGCGAGGCTCCGGTCTTGGGAGGAAGGTTGAGAAGACGGTCGGTTAGGACGTGTGCTGTGTTTGTCTGAAGTGGTTCATCGGGCTGCACCTCAAAGGCGCGCGACCCCGTTCGTGGCGACTTCGCGCAGGACCGATACCGGCCGCGGTCCGCCGCCCTGTTCGGCGGCGATGCGCTTGCGCTGAAGGCCGCGCTTCCGCTGCCGCTCATGCTCGATCTCGCGGCGCGCGATCACCAGATCGGACCGGGCGCGGTGGCCCCGGCGGTTCGCGGTCAGAAGTTCCTCGGCATAAGCTGCCTCCAAGGTTGCGCGCATCCCGTTTACGGCTGCCCGCTGCGAGCGCTGGAGCGCGAAGATCAGGACCGCGAAGAGGGCGAGCATCGCGGCGTCGGGGACCGGCACCTCGAAGTTCGCCACGGTGGCCATGTAGTCCTTCAGCGCGAATTTCTCGGCCAGTTCGGTTAGCTTGCTGAAATCCATTGGACTGCTCCTCTCTCAGCGGATCACGAATTCGATTGCCTGGTCGTCGGACGACGCAGGTTCCTGCGTCGGCGGCTCGGCAAAGCTGTCGATCATGGCGAGATCGAGCACCTTGCTTTCGCGGTCCCAGCGGATCTTGAGGTCCGCAAGGCCGCTGCCAGCCAGCTCGATGCTGCCCGCGACGCGGAAATCTGCCTCTTCGCAGTCGAGCGTTGCCTGGACCAGCTTGCCGAGGCCATCTTGCTGCGTCGCCCAGCGTCCGTCGGTCGCGGCTGCCGATTGAAGGCTAGCGAGCAGCCCTTCGATGGTGTCGAGGCAGCTGGCCGACGCGGCGACAGCCGTTGAAGGCTCTGCGGCCGAGGCGACCATGGGCAGGGCCTCGCTTGGCGCGGCGGAAGCTTCGGTGGTCGGCATGGCTTCGATGGGGGAAGCAGCGGTTGCAAGGCTGACGGGGGCTTCCGGCGACATCGCGGCTGCCGGTGCGGCTGCGTCAGTTTTCGCTACGGCGAGCGCCAGCTCGGGCATGCCGGCGTCATGTCCGTTCTGGACGACGCCGTAGCCCACCAGGCCCGCTATCGCCGCAAATCCCAGGGCTGCATAGAACCGCGGGCTTGCGCTTGACCGGGTTTCGGTCTTCGCCGCCAGACGCTCGGCTCGCGCAAGCGGCATGCCGGCGCGGCGGCGTCCGACCGTGTCCATCTTCGCGACGCTGGTCATCAGGTGCGCCTCCGGAACCGGTAGAGAACGGACCCGTTTGCCCCTGCGAGCTTCTTCATCTCGATGTTCAGACCGGCAGAAACGTCGTTCAACGTCGCTTCGTTGTCTGACAACGAAACTGGCGAGTTGTCGTCAGAAATGATCAGGTCGAGACCCAGCTCGTTGACCATCTGATGGAGGACGCCGTGAAGCCTGTGAGAGTAGAGAATCATGGTCAGTTCAGCCCCGATTGCGATGTCTGTTCTCGCTCTGGGTACAGGTAGACCTTGACTGGATTGAGGAGAATGTGGGGTTTTTTCTTATGAAATTAGGTCCTTTTGGGGCGCACTCTACTTAAGATTGTATTTTGGCTCCAAATTTTGAGAATTTGCAATTCTGGGGAGATCAGTTGCCCGAGGCGCACGCAATTTATGAGAGCGTCGATCCGCGCTTCCTCACAAAATGGTAGCTTCGGTCGCGGTGCAGCGCTTAAACCGGGCGCTGGATGGTGATGAAGTGCGTGATTATGCCCGAGCCGTCGCGAACGGGGCGAAACTCGCATTCGTGCAGGAAGCGCGATCCGTCCTTGCGGTAGTTCGTGATCAGGACGGTACCGGCGCTGCCGGTGCTTATCAGATGGCGGAACTTCTCGACCGCCTCGGGCTCGGTCTCGGGGCCCTGCAGGAACGAAAGGTTGCGACCGATCGCTTCTTGTGCCGGATAGCCTGTGTGCCGCTCGAATGCCTCGGAGACGAAAAGCACCTGGTTGCCCTCCGCGGCAAAGCAGATGACGACGGACTCGCCTGCAAGGCCATCGCGTTCCTCTGCGTCGAGGCGTTGCGCGACGAACTCGGCAAAGGGTGCATTGCTTTCAGCTCGTTCGGTCATGCGAGTTCTGGATGGCTTCGACCAGCTGAACGAAGCGGGTCTTCTGTTCGGTGTCGCGAAGCTTGACGAAGGCGCCGACCAGACGGGCGAGAAGATCTGCCTCGGTCGGGATGTCCGGCAGCTTCCGCGGCGGTTCGGCGGGCGGGGTCTCGGCCACCAGTGTCGTCGGCGGCAGCAAGGACGCAAGGGCCACGTCGTAGTGTTCCGACAGCGCGATCAGCGTCGTCAGGCTGCACTTGCTTTGGGCGTCCTCGTACTTCTGATACTGCTGAGGGCTGACAGAGATGATCCGGGCAACCTCGACCTGCGTCAGGCCGGATTGCTTCCGAAGTTCGCGCAAACGGTCGCCGACATAGGCATAAGCGGCGCCGGCAGGTGCAGTATATCCCGCCGCCGGGCGTAGCTTGTCAGCCTGTTCAGTGTCGACGTCTCCCATCGGAATTTCATCGCACAGAGCGGCTGTCTCGACAAGTCTGGCGATGGGGGTGGCCTTTTCGTAGGCCACGAAGCCCGGTCAGGGGCATCGGCAGCCTGCCGCCGCCGCCCGCGGACGAGGAGTCAGTAACGAGGGCAGGCTGTCACGGACGAAGAGTTTGTGCCGCAACAAAGTCCAGGACCCTATCTTGGGCGACACTGCCGGAACGAAAGGCAGAAGCCCATGCGCGTACCGTCCCTCGATGATCCCGATCTGCCGATTGCCGACATCATGCGCCGGTGGCCGGAAACGATGTCGGTGTTCATCGCGCGCGGCATGCTTTGCGTCGGCTGCATGATCGGCCCGTTTCACACCGTCGATGACGCCTGCGCCGAATACGGCATCGACCCCGACGTCTTGCTGGCCGAATTGCGCACGGCCATCATGTCTGCGGCTGCGCCAGCAGTACAAGCTGGTGCGGCTGGACTACGGTGATCTTCTTGCGCTCGCTTTGGACGATCCCTGACTTCTCCCAAGCGCTTAGGACGCGGCTGACGGTGTGCAGGGTTGTGCCGCTCATTTCCGACAGATCCTGCCGCGTGATCGGAAAGTCGATCTCGATGCCGATCGCGGTCTTCCGGCCCGACTGGTTCACCAGCCGCAAAAGGGCGTTGGAAATCCGTTGCTCGACCTGCTGCGTTGCCATCTCCATGATCCGGGCGTTCTTGTCGTGCATCCGCAGGCCGATGGTGCGGAAGGTCTGGCGGGCGAACCCGTCGAACCGCGCCATGAAGTCGTCCCAAAGCCGCGTGGGCCACGCCAGAATGATGCTTTCCGACACCGCCACGGCAGTCGCCGGATAGGCATCAAGGCCCAGGGCCCGGGCGATGCCGAACAATTCTCCGGGTGGGATCTCGTGCAGGATGACCTGCTCGCCGTTCGCGGTCACGCGCTGCGCCCGGACGTGGCCGTCCAGCAAAAGGTAGAAATGGGTGGCGCTGGCGCCTTCGGCAAAGACGGTCGCCCCGGCCTCATGGCGATGCGCCGCGGCCTCATCCAGGATGGCGCGCACCTGAACGCGCTCCAGACCCGAAAACGGCGGCAGCGACATCACAAGGCTTTCGTCCAGCCGTTTCAACACTTTGCAGCCTTTCCAAGTGGGCCTGTCGGTGCAGCCCAACTTACGCAGAGTTTGATCCCGCGCAAAGTCGGATCGGATCGTGATGGCTAAATGGTTGCCAGCGAAGGCGACAGAAAAGGACAACAAAATGTTTCGTCAACTGACGACAGCGGCGGTCATCAGCCTGGCATTGGCAGGCATGACGCGGGCGGAAACCGTGGACGTGAAGATGCTGAACAAGGGCGAGGCCGGAACGATGGTTTTCGAGCCTGCACTTGTGAAGCTTCTCCCCGGTGACAGCGTCCGCTTCGTGGCCACCGACAAAGGCCACAATGCCGAGACGATCGAAGGCATGCTGCCCGAAGGTGCGACCGCTTTCGAGGGAAAGCTCAACGAGGAGATTACCGTCACTTTCGAGCAGCCCGGCCTTTACGGGGTGCGCTGCAAGCCGCATTTCGCGATGGGTATGGTCATGGTGATCGCGGTTGGCGATGCGACCACGGTTCCCGAAGGTTTCCTGGAAGGCCGGATCCCCAAGAAGGCGAAGGAGCGGCTTGAGGCTGCGCTTGCAGGTCTTTGAAAGTCAAACCGAAATCGGAGGAATGATCATGACGAAACTCATCACCCGGGGCCTTGGCATTGCCAGCAGGCGCAGCGTTCTGCAGGGCTCATTGCTTGCGGCGGGGGCTGCGGCCCTTGGTGCCGGAATGGGCCAGGCCCGCACACCCCGTGGCCCGATGCCGATGCCCGCGCGGGTTCCCGAAGGGCTGA
Source organism: Tabrizicola sp. (assembly GCF_051645465.1). Classification (GTDB taxonomy): domain Bacteria; phylum Pseudomonadota; class Alphaproteobacteria; order Rhodobacterales; family Rhodobacteraceae; genus Tabrizicola. The sequence continues at coordinate 23,296 of NZ_JBOFBI010000246.1, forward strand.
TCCGCGTACAGGAGGAGGCGATTGCGAAGGCGCCGCCTGCGGACCTGACCGGCTATACCCGCGTCAAGCAAGAGCTTGTGGCACCGCCCTTTGCCCCTGTCCACGAACAGGTCGCGACCGGAGGCCCGAAGATCATCGAGGTCTACATGGAGACGCAGGAACGCCTCATGAAGGTCGACGAGGATACCGGGGCCGAGATCTGGGCGCTGACCTACAACGGCTCGGTCCCCGGTCCGCTGATCATCGCGCATGAGGGCGACTATGTCGAACTGACGCTGCGCAACCCGGCCGACAGCGTATTCGAGCACAACATCGACTTTCATGCCTCGACGGGCGCGCTTGGCGGCGGCGCACTGACGCATGTCTTCCCCGGCGAAGAAGCCGTGCTGCGCTGGAAGGCGACTAAATCGGGTGTTTTCACCTATCACTGCGCCCCTGGGGGAGAGATGATCCCCTATCACGTCTGCCACGGCATGAACGGCACGATGATGGTACTGCCGCGCGACGGGCTGAAGGACGGCAAGGGCAACCCGCTGCGCTACGATGAGATCGCGTATATCGGCGAGCAGGACTACTACCTGCCGAAGAACGAGGACGGCACCTACAAGACCTATTCCACCGCGGGCGAAGACTATTCCGACAGTCTGGAGGCGATGCGCGGGCTGATCCCAACGCATTCGGTGTTCAACGGTGCCGTTGGCGCGCTGACCGGCGACAAGGCGCTGCGCAGCAAGGTGGGCAACACGGTGCTGATGATCCACAACCAGGCCAACCGCGACACGCGGCCCCATCTGATTGGCGGGCATGGCAATTATGTCTGGGAGGCAGGGTCGTTCAACGACGCGCCCGCGACCAATTTTGAGACCTGGCTGATCCGTGGCGGCTCGTCAGGGGCGGCGATGTACACCTTCGAGCAGCCGGGCGTCTACGCCTACGTCAATCACAACCTGATCGAGGCCGTGATGCTTGGGGCCACCGCCCATTTCGTGGTCGAGGGCGACTGGAACAATGCGCTGATGGAGCAGGTCGTGGCCCCGAGAACCTTCGAGACCTGAGAACCAAAGAGATGGAACGGCCCCCGGCATCAAGAGGACGATACGGTCTGGCCATGCGTGCCTTGGCTCTTGCTGCCGTAGGTGCAACTGTTGGGTCCGCCCTGCTTTGGCTGGGCGGGCCTAATCCTATGCCAATTGATCTGGTGCCAGTCAGGCTTGGTGCCGATCAGGCGCTTTATGTCAGCCGGACTGAAATCACCGTGAAGGAATGGTCTGTATGCCACGCCGAGGGTGGCTGTACGCTCGAATTGCGCGCGCCCGATGACGAGCAGGACTATCCCGCAACCGGGATCAGCTATGTCGACGCGCAGGAGTTTATTGCCTGGATGAACTCCAAGCCCGGCGCGCGGTATCGCCTGCCTACCAAGGCGGAGTGGTATGCCTTGGCAGACGAGGTCTTGCCGGAAACCCCTGACCCGATCTTTACCGCGCCAGAGCTTCGCTGGGCGTCGGCCTATCTCGTCGAAGCGCCGGGCGTAGACCGGGCGCTTCACCCCACGGGCGACTTTTCAACGACCTCGGCTGGTTTGCGCGATCTGGACGGGAACGTCTGGGAATGGACGCAGGACTGCTATGACGGCGACAGCGCACGCACCTCGCCTGCGAACTGCCCGGCCTTCATCATGGGAGGACTGCATGAGGCGGTGATGCACTATCTTGTTCGCGACCCAGCAAACGGAGGCTGCGCCTCGGGCCTGCCGCCGGCGCATCTGGGCTTTCGCCTCGTGACCGAAACCGCGCCCGAGTGGGCCGCTTGAATCGGCCCGACTCGGCCAACACTTCCCCGACACTCGCACGTTCTGCGCAGCTTGCAGCCAACGGTTCTCTGCACCAAGGGCTATAGCGGAGACAAGGGACTTCGGGATCGCCTCACCCGTTTGCGGTCCCGTAGGGGCAGGCAACCTCATGCAGGCCCGAGACTGCGGTCATGACCGGCACCTGCATCGCGCAGTCAGCCCGGGCGATCGGGCAGCGTGTCCGGAAAACGCAGCCTGATGGCGGGCGGAGAGGTGAGGGCAGGTCGCCCTCAAGCACCCTGCGGGGGCGGGCGCGTTCCTTTGCCGGGTCGGGGACCGGGACCGATGCGATCAGCGCCTGCGTGTAGGGATGCCGCGGTTGGCGGATCAGGTCGCGCGCAGGTGCCAGCTCCATCTCGCGCCCGAGATACATCACCATGACCCGGTCCGAGATGTGTTTCACCACGCTCAGGTCATGCGCGATGAAGATCATCGCAAGGCCCATGTCGCGCTGCAGATCGGCCAGAAGGTTCACCACCTGCGCCTGGATCGACACGTCGAGCGCGGAGACGGGTTCGTCGCAGACGACAAGCTTCGGCTTCAGGATCAGGGCGCGGGCGATGCCGATACGCTGGCACTGGCCGCCGGAAAACTCATGCGGGTAGCGGTTCAGCTGGTTGGGCAGAAGGCCCACGCGTTCCATGATGTCGCGCACGCGGGCGCGGACCTCGGCCCGTGGCGTGTCGGGCTGGTGGGTGATCAGCGGTTCGGCAATGATCTCACCCACCGGCATCCGGGGGTTCAGGGCGGCTAGGGGATCCTGGAAGATCATCTGCACGTCGCGGCGCTGCGCGCGGCGGGCATCGCCGGTCAGGCCGAGCAGGTTTTTCCCCTGCCAGAGCACCTTGCCCCCGGATGCGGGCACGGTACCGACAATGGCGCGGGCAAGGGTGGACTTGCCCGATCCGCTTTCGCCGACGATGCCCAGCGTCTCGCCGGGGTTCAGGTCGAACGACACATCGGTGACAGCGCGCAGCACGTTTGGCGGCGTCCAGGGCCAGCCGCCGCGTTTCGGGATGGAGAAGGTGACTTCCAGGTTCTGGACCTGCAGAAGCGGTGTCATCGGACCACCTCTGGACTGGCGTGACAGGCGCGCATCCGGGCATTGGTGGCGGCGAGGGGCGGCATCGTGCTGGCGCAGACCGGCATCTGCCAGCGGCAGCGCGGCTGAAAGGGGCAGCCGTCCGGCAGACCGGTCATGTTCGGCGGCTCGCCCGCGATCGTGCGCAGGCGGTCATCGTCGCGGTCAAGGCGCGGCACGGCCTGCAGGAGGCCGAGCGTGTAGGGGTGGCTTGGGCTGGCGAAGAGGTCTTCGGTCGTTCCCGCCTCCATCAGGCGGCCGCCGTACATTACCATGGTGCGGTCGCAGGTGCCTGCCACGATGCCGAGGTCATGGGTGATGAGGATGATCGCGGTGCCGAAATCGCGGCGCACCTCTTGGAGGAGGGCGATGATCTGGGCCTGCACCGTGACATCGAGCGCAGTCGTCGGTTCATCAGCGATCAGCAAGCGGGGTTTGCACAGAAGCGCCATGGCGATCATCACCCGCTGACGCATGCCGCCCGAAAACTCATGCGGATACATGTCGATGCGCGTCGCGGCATCGGGAATGCGGACCGCATCCAGTATGCGCAGGCATTCCTTCCGGGCCGCGGCTTTGGTCATTCCCTTGTGCAGGGTCAGCACCTCGGTCATCTGGTCGACGATGCGCATGTAGGGGTTCAGCGATGTCATCGGGTCCTGGAAGATCATGGCGATCTCTTCCGCCCTGATCTTGTTCAGCGCCGACTGCGACAGGCCAAGCATTTCCTTGCCGTCAAAGCGGACCGATCCGGAGGCACGCCCGTTGCGGGCGAGAAGGCCCATGATGGCGAAGGCGGTCTGGCTTTTGCCCGACCCGCTTTCCCCGACGATGGCGAGGGTTTCGGAGGCATCGATGTCAAAGCCGATGCCGTTGACCGCGTTCACGTCTCCATCGGCGGTGGTGAAGGTGACGCTCAGATTTTCAACCGACAACAAGGGCATTCGTCAGCGGTCCTTCGGATCAAGCGCATCACGCAGCCCGTCACCCACGAAGAACAGGCTGAACAGGATGATGACGAAGAAGAAAAGCGGGAAGCCGATCTGCCACAGCGTGCCGTATTGCATCTGCGAAGAGCCTGCCGAGATCAGCGCGCCGAGCGAGGTGTTGGGCTCTTGTACGCCAAGGCCGAGGAAGCTGATGAAGCTCTCGTAGATGATCATGCTCGGCACCAGGAGCGTGGCATAGACGACGACGACACCAAGCAGGTTCGGGATGATGTGGCGCAGGATGATCCGCATCGGGCGCACGCCGGTGGCGATGGCGGCCTCGACGAATTCCTTGTTCTTCAGGCTGAGTGTCTGGCCCCGTACGATACGCGACATCTCAAGCCATGAGAGCAGGCCGATGCCGACGAAAAGCATGAACAGCGACCGTCCGAAGACGACCAGCATAAGGATCAGCACGAACATATAGGGGATCGACAGCAGGACATCGACGAGGCGCATCATCACGCTGTCGACGCGACCGCCAAAATAGCCAGAGATCGAGCCGTAGAGGGTGCCGACCACTACAGCAATCAGTGCCCCAATGATGCCGACCATCAGCGAAACCTGGGTTCCCCGCACGGTGCGGGCAAAAAGGTCGCGCCCAAGGTCGTCGGTGCCGAAATAGTGGCCGTTGGCGATGGAGGGGCGGCCGCTCTCGGCCACGTTGCCAAGCACGGACCAGTCGATCTCCTCGATCGACCAGGCCGCGATGAAGGGGCCAAGCGCGGCAAAGACGCCGACGAAGATCAGGACGATCATCGACCAGAATGCAGCGCGATTGCGCAGGAACCGCGTGCGGGCATCGCGCCAGAGGGACCGTCCGCGCACATCCGCAGCCGCGGTGATCAGCTTTTCGGGAACGCGGGTGGGGTCAAGAATGGAGGCCATTTTCCCCTCACAACCGGATTTTCGGGTCGATCCAGGCGTAAAGCACATCGACCACCAGGCTGAAGGTGATGGTCAGCACGCCGGTCAGGATCGTGATGCCCATGATGACCGAATAGTCGCGGTTCAAGGCAGAATCGACGAAGTACTGCCCGATGCCACCGGTGGTGAAATAGAGGTCCACGACGACCGATCCCGTCACCATCGCGACGAACACTGGCCCCAGGTAGGACAGAAGCGGCAGAAGTGCGGGTTTCAGCGCGTGGCGCAGGATGATCCGGCGCGTCGGCAGGCCTTTCGCCCGGGCAGTGCGGATGAAGTTGGCGTTCAGCACCTCAAGCATCGACGACCGGGTGATCCGCGCAATGGAGGCCATGTAGCTGGTGGCGAGTGCTATGACCGGCATGACGATGTAGGGCAACTGCCCGCCCTGCCAGCCGCCGCCGGGCAGCCAGCCCAGCCAGAGGGTGAAGACCAGGACGAGGATCGGCGCCAGCACGAAGTTCGGCAGCACCTGCGCGCCGATGGAGACGCCGACGGCGAGGTAATCAAGCCACGTGTTCTGCCGGACGGCGGCCGTGATGCCAAGGCTGACACCGACAAGGACGGCGAGCACGAAAGCAATGCCGCCGTAGGTCAGCGTCACGGGGAAACCGGCTTCGATCAGGTCGTTGACCGTCAGGTCCTTGTATTTGAACGAGGGGCCGAAGTCGAAATGCGCGATGACCCCCCAGGTGTAGTTCACGATCTGCATCGGCAGCGACTGGTCGAGGCCGTACTTCGCCTCGATGTTTGCCAGGACTTCGGGGGGTAGCCTGCGCTCAGCGGTGAAGGGGCCACCCGGCGCGGAATACATCAGCAGGAAGGATGCGATGATGAGGACCAGAATGGTCGGAATTGCGACGGCAAGCCGCCTGGCGATGAAGTTGAGCATGGCTGGTTCCGTGCAAAGGGCGCGTGCGGGCCTGCGGTCAGCGCAGGCCGCACGCGCGGGGCATGGTCATTCGGCGACGCGATACATGTCCTTGCCGTACCAGTTGTTCTGCACGTTGTCGTAGGGATAACCCTTGATGTCCGCGCGCAGCATGAAGTTCGACGTATACTGATAAAGCGGCAGGATCGGCATTTCGGCCGCCAGGATCTGTTCCGCCTTCGTGTAGTTCGGAGTGGGATCGGCCAGCGTCTTCGCCTCGGCCATCAGCGCGTCATACTCGGCGCTGGTGAACTTGCCGTCGTTGGCCTCATTGCCGGTGGTCATGATGTTCAGGAAGGTCGAGGCTTCGTTGTAGTCGCCGCACCACGCATAGCGCGCCAGGTCGAACTGCTGCTGCGCGCGGATTTCGAGGTAGGTCTTCCATTCGTAGTTCGCGAGTGTGACGTTGACGCCCAGCTTCTGCTTCCACATCTGCGAAGCGACCGTGGCCAGCGCCTTGTGCGCATCGGACGTGTTGTAGATCAGCGTCAGGTCAAGCGGCTTGTCAGGCCCGAACCCGGCGGCGGTCATCAGCTCCAAGGCCTTGGCATCGCGGTCGGCCTGGGACCATCCGGCATAGTCGATGGCGGGCATTTCAAAGCCGTTCGTGTACTGGTGGGTCAGGTTGTAGGCGGGATACTGGCCGCCTTTCAGGACCGAGCTTACGATCACATCGCGGTCAAGCGCATAGGCCAGTGCCTGTCGCACACGCACGTCCTTAAGCGCCGGGTTGCCCGTGTCGCTGAGGTTGACGGTGTAATAGTAGGTGCAGAGGTTCGGCACCGAGGTCGCCTCATCCGGGTTCGACGCCTCCAGATCGGGATACTGGCCGATCGGGATGTCGGTCTTGTCCAGCTCGCCCGCCTGATAGCGCGTCAGGGCAAGGTTTTCGTCGTTGATGACCAGGGTGGTGATGGTCTCAAGGATCGTGTTGGCGTTGTCCCAGTACATCGGGTTGCGCACCATCACGAGGCGTTCGTTGGGCACAAGCTCCTTGAGCGTGTAGGCGCCGTTCGACACGATGTTGCCCGCCTTCGTCCAGTCGGCACCGAACTTTTCGATGGTGGCTTTGTGGGCGGGGAAGAGGGTGGCAAAGGTCGTCATTTCGGCGAAGAACGGGGTCGGTTCGTCAAGCTGGACTTCCAGTGTGTAGTCATCGACCGCCTTCACGCCCAGCTGGTCGGCCGGCATCTCGCCCGCGACGATGGCCTTGGCGTTCTTGATGGTGGCGAGTTCGAGATACCAGGCATAGTTCGACGCCAATGCGGGATCGGCCGCCCGTTGCCAGGCGTAGACGAAATCGCCCGCGACGATCGGGTCTCCGTTGGACCACTTGGCATCCTTGCGCAGGATGAAGGTGTAGGTCTTGTTGTCTTCGCTGACGGTGAAGCTCTCGGCGACGCCGGGGACCAGACCGCCCTTTTCGTCCTGGTTCATCAGGCCTTCGAAGAGATTGCGGGCGACGTCGTGGCCTGCGTTGTCCTCGACGAGCTGCGGGTCGAGCGTGATGATGTTGTCCAGATCGCGGTAGGTGTAGGTCTGGTTGTCCGAGAGCTTCTCCCCGGTCGTGGGATGCACGGCCTCGGCAAGGCCAAGCCCGGCGGTGAGTGCATAGAGTGCGACGGTCGCGGCCAGAACGGTTCTGATAGTCATCTAAACCCCCTTTGCTGTTGGTTGCTGTTGCGGCGCTCTGTTTGGCGGTGCCGCTTGGTTCGGAATACCGGATATGACACCCAGTTCGCGCGCAGATTGAAAGACTTTATTTGCATTGACGTTGCGGCAAGGCGCGCTTCGGCGGCACTGCCAAAAGAATCGGCGGAAAGCCGCAGGTTGAAAAACCGCATCAGAACTGCTGCATCAGGGCGAGTTCGCCCGGGCCATAGAAGACCTCACCATCCAGCCCCTCGGTTTCGTCGCGCGAGCCGGTCAGGAAGTAGGCATGCGATATGCCGGTATCTACGTTGTGCCAGGCCCCGCCGGTGAAGCCGAGCGCATGGCCCGCATGGCCAATCAGGTGGCCGGGGATGCGGGGATGGCTTTCGTAGATCGTGAGGCCGAGCCCGAAGGCCGTGAACAGCCCGTCGCAGTCTTCGCCATTGGCGGCTGAGGGATCGTAGCGCCAGGAAACTTCACGCTGCAGCTGCCCGGCTGGCGATGCGTCGCCCAGGAACCGGGCCAGGCGCGCAGCCTCGACCACATTCATTCGCAGGCCTGCGTGGGGCGAGAGGAGGCTTGTATCCCGGCCAAGGCGATAGTCGCGGAAGGAATGCCCGCGCCCGCCGCGCCAGATGATGTCGGCATGCCAGTCGGCATCGTCGGCATCGGCCTGCACCGTCAGGCCGTCTTTGCCGCGCTGGTAGAGCGGCAGGCGGTTCGCGCGTTCGGGAAGGGGCACCCCAGCCCAGGTGAAGCCACCGGCAATGCCTGCGGGCGTCAGTACCTCGTCCTGCAGGATATGGTCGAACCGACGGCGCGTGACCGTCTCCATCACGTGACCAAGCAGAACGTAGTTCAGATTGGCGTAAGCGAAGTATGCCCCGGGCTGCCGCCCCGATACCGCCTTCTCATTCGCATCGATGAACTGAAGCAGGCTTTCGCCCGGATCGACCAGATACCCTGCGGCATCCGTCAGACCGGAGGTGTGGTTCAGGAGATGCCGGATCGTGACCGGGTGCTGCCGCAGCCATGCCGGGCGCGCGGGCCACGAAAGGGCGTCCGTGACGGTCGCGTCAAGCGACATCTCGCCACGGACGACCAGCGCACAGACGGCCCGTGCGGTTGCCGCTTTGGAAATGGAAGCCATGCGCAGGCGCGCATTCGGGTCTGTCGCCGGAATGGATCCATCGGGCGTCCTGCGTCCCACCGCGACCGCATCAAGCCTGCCGTCGGCCCGGATGGTCGCGTAGCCCGCATTCAGAAACCCCTGCGGGCCGACCGGATCGGTCAGACGGAGCAGGAGGTCTTCTATCCTCTGCGTCATGTCGATTTCCCCGCCAGCAGTGGTGCCGGTCTGCCGATGACAGCCCTTGTCTCACCCTGTCGCCGAACTGCGAACCCTGCAATGGGCGTGATTGCAAAGCCCTCAGCGATTGATCAGTCTCCTGCCGGTCTTACAGTTCCGGCACGGCAGGAATCTCTGGCGGGCTGTTAAATATCTGAAAGAACTTCGAGAAATTCGCCAACGGCGCATTTCCGACATAGAGCACGTCACCATCGCGCATTTGGAAGCGGTTGGCGCGCAGGCGTTCCGACGGATCCCTGAAGTTCGCGCGGAAGATGACATCCCCGGTGATCCGCCGCTGGTTGCCTTGCGTGTCGCGGAGGATGAAGCTCTCTCCTTCGGGCATGCGACGGAAGACGAAGACGGCCCGGGGGTTCGAGCGGCTGTCGGAAAGGCCACCGGCCTGTGCGACGGCCTGCGCAAGGGTGAAGTCGCCCTCGACGAAGTTGAATTCCCCCGTGCTGGGCAAGGCACCGTCGGCGATGAACGATGCCTCGCCGCCGCCGACGATGATCACGTCGCCTGGCTGGATGGCGACGTTCTGATCCGGTGAGGCGATGATCGACGCGAGGGACTGGCTACCCGTCTTCGACCCACGGACAAGCGTCACGATGGTTTCTTCAGGAGCCCCCTGGGCGCCACCGGCGGCGGCTATTCCATCCAATAGCCTCTCGGACCGGGCCGTAAGATCATAGGTGCCGCCACTGGCCACGCTGCCCTGCACGGCGTAGCTGTCGCTTTCCTTGCGGAGGATGTTCACTGTCGCAGACGGATTGACCGAGGTCTCGCGCAGCTTGTCAGTCAGAAGCTGCTGTGCGCTGTTGACCGACCGCCCCCCGACATTGACCGTACCGATGAAAGGCAGGGATACCGTGCCGCTTGACGAAACCGCGAACTCCCCAAGCGATACGTTGGCGACATCGGTAGCCGAGAAAAGGCCGGACTCGCCCGTGTCGAAAACCGAAACAGAGATGGTGTCTCCTGGCTTGATGATGCCCGGAACATAGGACTGCCCGGAAAAGCCTGAAAGACTCGAAGTTTTCCTCACCGGGCCAAGGGCAGCGACTGTAGCTGCGTCAAGCTGCAGGATCGGAACTTCGTTCTGGTTCGCCTTGGAGACCACGCCACTCGTAGTCGGGCCGTCGGCGGGCGCGCAGGCCGCAAGGGCGACGGTCAGAAGCAAGCTTAGGCAGGAACGTTTCATCAACCACTCCTTAAGGCGGACCAAGATCACGGGCGACGGCCGGGCGCACGCGCCGATAGAATGACAGCAAGAGCAGTCACATCGGCGGCGCCCCCGGCAATGAGGGCGTCCTGTGTCAGACGTGTGACAACCTGTTGCGCAGAGGCAGCATTGGCCAGCGTTGAAGCTATTTCCTGTTCTGTCAGGGCGACCGCCAAACCTGCGGAGCACAAGAGGAATCTGTCATCTTCGCGCGCTTCGCCGGCCACCGTGTCAAGCAAAAGCGGGCCGGGGCCGCCGACGGCGCGGATCAAGACCGTGGGCAGCCTCGCCTCGACATGATCACGCGTCAGAAGCGTCATCACGCCGTCGCGCAGAAGATAGGCGCGGGCGTTGCCCGCCCAGAGCACGGAATAGCGCTGCGCCTGCACAAGCAGGGTGACCGTCGATGCCGCAGATACTTCGCCCGGCGGCTGATTGCGGGCACGCAAAAGAGCGTTGGCCGTTCCAAGCTTGCCCTTGGCCTCGGCGACCAGGTCATTCATCGAGAACGGGTTTTCGATGGTGCTTAGGGTGTCTGCCACGATCTGGACCGCGACCCTGGTGCCGACGAGCTTGCCGACGCCACTGATAACGCTCATCGCCTGTTGGTTCTCAGCAATGGCGGTCGCTTCCATCAGGGCCGGACTGCGCAGGCCTTTCAGCGAGGCGGCGGCACAGTCGACCGAAAGGAGGGTCCGGTTGGTTTGAGAAACAGGTGGTTGCTGGGCCGCGGGTGACACCGCTTCGACAGTTGTTGTAAGCAGGAAAAGTCGTTCGAAATCATGCGGATCGGGCATTCCGTTGAACTGGACCACTTCGTCCGGTGACGATCCGCACCACCAGACCGAAAGCGGCTTGCCTTTGGAGTGCCGCGACCAGAACTCCGGCAGGATGCGCATCCCAAGGCTGGTGACGGCCTGGTCGAAGTTCGCGAAGAGAAACCCGGGATCGAGGGTGGAAAGCGCCAGCTTTTCTGCCGCATCATACCACTCGGTAAGGGCGATCATGTCGTGAACGTCCGGAGAAAGGCCGGTCAGCTGGGCCGCGATCACAAGCGGGAAGTAGCGTCCGATCCGGTCGACGCTGGGCATCATCAGCCCGACGACGGGATCGGGGCCAAGCGTGCCCGAGGTCAGGGCCATTCGCCAGATCGGCGCGACCAGGAAGGCGTCCAGCCAGTCCCGTCCCATCCGGCGTTGGCTTTGCTGCATCGCCTGGCGGAGCCAGCGGTCAAGCGCATCGGCCAGGTTGCGCTGCAGCCCGTTCGAGACGAAATCGCCCTGCGTCGGCACCTTGCCGAAGTAGCCGGACCGGACGATGACCTCTGTTTCTCCCAATCGCGACCCGCCTCAAAGTTTGTCGGGGCAGGAGAACTGCGACAGCGCCTCCAGCCGGAAGGGGTTGTTGACGCTGCTGCTTTTGACCCGAAATTCAACGGTGCGCCCGCCCGTCTGGTATCGGACATCGAACTCGTTCTCGGAAACCGGGGTAATGTCGGCTTCGTCAAAGAGACGGAAGGGGGCCCACGGGCCGGCCTTTTCGATTTCCGTTCCAGGCCTTACCGGTAAAAGGCTGATCCGGGCGGTATTCGAGGTCTCCCCCGGCCAGAGCAGTATGACGTCGTCGTCGAAGGCCTGGTTGTGCTTGGATGTCTCGTCACCAATGGTGATCCACACCGAGGTCGTGGCGGGGTCGAAGCTGATCATGTCGATGGTCAGCCGGACCTGGGGCGTGGTGCTTGACGGCGGGAAGAAGGCGGTGCGGATGGCCGCGGCGCGTTCGAACTGGGCCAGAGCGGCCGACTCTTCTCCGGTGGTGCCAAGCCCGCCTTTCCAGCGCCATGGGCTTGTCGAGACGTCCACGAACCCGGCTAGGTTGTCCTTGAAGAAACTGTCGAAGATGCCGTCCGGCCCGAAGACCCGGGTGAAATCGTCGATGGTGACCTCGGTCGAGGCGGTCCGGTCGAACGGATACCGTCCGCTTACTGCGCGCGTGCATTCCTTGGCGCCGTTCGCCTGCCAGAGCGCATCAACCGAAGTCCGCGCCTGCGCTACCGCAGCAGAGGCGATACGTCCGGCAAGCCCGACTACCCAGCCGCCAACCGGGGCGGGAAGCTTCCGGCCTGCGGCGACCAGCTGCTGCTTGGCCGCGTTCAGCTGACTTTCGGCGGCAAAGAGCTCGGCCACCTGGGCATCGGTCGCAGAGACGCGGTTCAGTTGCTGATAAATCTCGTCCATGATTGGAAGCAGGGCGGAGATCGCGTTGCCAGCCTCTTCACCCTCTACCGCTTCCTGCTTGGCAAGACTTCGGCGCAGGGCAGCGTAGGGATCGGGCGCCCCGAGAGCGTTGAAGGGCAGATTGGGGTCGACAAGAAGCGCCTCGGCCCCTGCTATCGCTGCTTCACCGGCCCCTTCGGCGATGTCGGGTGGCCCGATCAGATAGGTCTGGCGCGCGATGTCCGTGGCGAGCCGTTCGATCGGGTTGGCTTCGGACGCGATCAGCGAAACGAGCTCCGCCGCGTCCTCAAGCCCGGTTATGTCGCGGATCACGATGTCCGAGACCATGTCGTCCCAGGTGTCGGTGAAGTCCGACCAGTATAGCTCTACCGCATCAGCGGCGATTTCGCTTGCAGTGATGTCCTGATCGGCGCCTGGGCCCCGCACCCAGCCTTCGTTGGCGGCGATTTCGGATACCGCGGTGATCTGGGTCAGCACGACCTCCTGATACCCCTTCCGGGTGAGAAGACCGTTGATGCCCTCGTCCATCGGCGTGCCGGACGCACGGGCGAAGGCGCGCGCGCCTGCCGGGCCAAGCGCCTTTGCGGGGGTCCAGACCCCAAGGGCGCGGGCGGCGGGCCGGGTGTAGAGAAGGTCATAGGCGCGCTGGCTTGGGCTGCGTGTGCGGATTTTGTCACGGACTTTGCTGACAAGATCCTCGTCGATCACCATCACGGTAAGTTCCCCGCGGTCCAGCATCGCCGTCATGTGCCGCAGAAGGGCCGCCCGCGTCGTCGTCCGGTCGGACCCGGGATAGAGATCGGCAAAGATCTCTTCGGCCTGGGCAAGTAGTGCATCGGAGTCGATGGGGCCGACACCGGCCAGGGAAAGGTAGTGTTTCAGCGTCTCGAACGCGTCGGCCTCGGAAAGGTTTTCGTCCTTGAGGCGGTTTTGCAGCGCCACCATATATCGCGGTAGAAGATAGGCCCCCAACGCTTCGTCATAGACCTCTTCGTACTGCCCGACGATCCGGGCTTCCTGGCCAAGCCCGAAAGCGACGCGGTGCAGCGGCAGGGCGAAGCTTCCGTTTTCTGCCGAAGGCTCGAAGGCCGTGGGCACTTCGGAAAGGGTGTTCAGCGCGGGCAGCACCCGCAGGAAATCGGCATCCTGAACGTCGCGTACCGGGATGTTCTGGGCCAGTTCCGTGTAGCGCGCCAGATCGGTTCCGGTCCGGGCCAGCGCCTCGCGGTTGAAGAGATAGCTTGATGTCCATGACCCGAGCAGAAAAACGGCCAGGGCGGCAGTAACGCCATACCCGATGCCGGTTATGATGCGGCGGCGGCGGCTGACGCGGTGATCACGGGACACAAGCGCCGCTTCGCCGAGGATCACTTCGGAAAAGAGCCGCGAGACGAAGAAGCTGCGGTTCATCGACCTTACCGGCCCTGTGGCCCGATGCGGCTGGGTCTCTTGAGTGGCCGACGCGAAGTAGACGCCGCGGATCAGCGGTTCTGCGATATGCGAAGTGCCCGAGGACAGCTCTTCGATCATCTCGCGAAGCGAGTCATGCAGCGCACCGACCTGGGCCGGAAAGCGGAAGATACGCCCGCGGCGGTCGACATCGGTTTCCTGCTGCAGCCTTTCGATAAGCAGGCCGTTCAGCCGGTCCTGAAGGGCAAGATATTCGCGGCTGAAGATCTCGGGGACCGAACCGGGCTTGCGCGTCTCCTCAAGGGGAAAGGTCATGCCCCAGACCTGTTCGCGGCCTTCGCTGCCCAAGGCCTCGAAGAACTGCGAGAAGCCGGTCAGCTTGTCGGCCTTTGTCAGGACAAGATAGACGGGGACCCGCGCTTTCAGCGTATCCTCGACCTCTGACAGGCGCTGGCGGATGGCACGGATCTCGCGCATCCGGTCTTCAGGCGCCTGCGAGAGAAGGTCGGTCAGCGACAGCGTCAGGATCACGCCGTTGATCGGCTGAGCCCGGCGTTTGCTCCGCAACATGGAGAGGAAGCCGAGAAACCCGGCCTTGTCGCGCTCATGCCCGCTTTCCTGGGTCGTGTAGCGGCCTGCCGTGTCGATCAGGATCGCGCGGTCGGTGAACCACCAGTTGCAGTTCTTGGTGCCGCCGACGCCCTGTACCGGTTCCGCGCCCATCGCGTCGCCCAATGGGAATTTCAAACCCGAGTTGGTCAGAAGTGTGGTTTTGCCGGCGCCCGGCGCGCCCATCATCAGATACCAGGGGAATTCATAGGCATAGCCGTAGCGCCGCTTCACCACCTTGCGCATCAGCGCCATCGCGTTGCGCAGGCGGTTGCGCAGTTCTGCGATCTCTTCCTTTGTTTCAGCTGCAGCCCTGGCCTCGGGGCTTTCCGCGACCCCTTCGATCAGTGCCGCATCAGCCTTTCTGGCGCGCCGCCAGGCGACAAACCTCCAGATTGCCCAAAGTGCCACGACGACCGCGATGGCGATAACCCGCGAGCGCACCGATTCCAGCGGACGGTCCCCGAAAAGCTCCAGCCGTGGGCCGAAAATCCAGATCAGCGCGCAGATCGCGCCGACCCAGATAAGCGATATGAACCGGCCCCCGAGAACTGCAGTATAGCTGTCGATCTGCGACCGCAGATTGGTCCACATTCCCAACGGGTTCATTGGTCAAGCTCCGCTGCGCCCGCTTCGCCGGCGGGTGAAGATGTATTCACGCACTCCGTTCCCTCTTGGAACATCGAGGGCGCCACGCTGCTTCCGGCCCCGATCACCAGGATCTCTGTCCGGCGATTGGCCTCACGGCCCGCTTCCGTGCCGTTATCCGCGATCGGGCAGAGGTCAGCGACGCCGCGGACAGTGATGCGGTTGGCTTCAATGTGGCCGACAAGAATGTCATGCACGGCCCTGGCGCGGGCGTTGGACAGATGAAAGTTCGACGGGAAGTTGTCGCGGATAGGTATGTTGTCGGTATGGCCGAAGACGATGACGTCAAAGTCCTCGACCGCCAGCGCCTCGCCGATACGATTGAAGATCGGCTCGAACGCCGGGTCGATCTCGGCTTGGGCGCGCTGAAACGCCCCGGAGTTGGCGATGCGGACCAGGACGGCATCGCCATCCCTGTAAAGCCGCACGAGACCCTCGTCGACTTCGGGCTTGAGGAACGACATGAACTCCGCGATCGCGTCGACATCCTTCGGCTTGGGATCTTCCGGGGGTGGCGTAAGCGGAGGTGACTCTGGCACTTCTTCGACGACGGGAAGCGGCGGTTCGGGGATGAACAGGCTTGGCGGCGTGTCGGGCGGCAGGGCGGCCATCTGGGCTATCGTCTCATCGGCGCTTTGTCCAAGCCGCATCGTGAACCCCCCGAACAAGAGGGCCATGCCAAGCAGCAGAAGTCCGGCAATAAGCCAGAACCGTCGACCTGCCCGCAGCCGTTCATGCGCCGCTGCTTCGCCTTTCCACGAGGGCGACAGATCGCGCTCCGGCATTCCGAACTGGCCACGCAGGATACGATAGAGGTTGTCGCGGATCTGGCTAAGCTCCAGCGCACCGCGGGGCGAGACGCGTGTCCTCCCCTCGAAGCCAAGCGAAAGGCAGAGATAGATCAACAGCAAGAGGTCGCGGTTGGCGCCCGGCGCGTTCTGGAAATACGCCAGCAACTCGAAGACCTTGTCGCCGCCCGTCACGTCATGGTGGAACGTCGAGACCAGCCCTTCGACCGACCAGTCGCCACCCCAGGGCGTGTTGCGGATGACGTCGTCGACCGTCGCGCAGACCACATAGTGGGCCGCCCGTGCCTGTTCGGGCAGTATCCCGGCCGCACTCAGCTGTTTCTCGTAGGTCTTGATCGCCGCAATCGTATCCCGCCGCAACGCGGCGATATCCGGGGCTGCCCGCTTACGACGCATGGCGTTGGCAAGATTGAGAAGCGGGGCCGCTTCCGTCACCATCACCGGAATCTCGCCGCCCTCAAGCCGGAAGCCGTGCGTGATGTCGCTGACCGAAAGGCCGTCGTCTTCGGGCAAGTCGGGCGGTGGGGCGGCCGGGGCCAGATCTTCGACCACGCGTTTGCGGCCGGGGGTCGGCAGGATGATACGGGGGGCGTCACCGCCGATGGGGTCGGATTTCGCCGTCATGACCGGACCCCCCAGAGTTCCATCTCTAGGCCCGGAAATTCGGCGGCAAGATGGATGGCGACGGTTCCCGAGGCAATGACCCCGCGCCAGATGTCACCTTCAGTGCCCAACTCGAAATAGACGGTGCCCGACTGGAACGGAAGCTGACGCGGGGCGACCGGCATCGGGCGCACGACCACGCCGGGAAGCGCCACGTTCACCAGTTCCGCAATCCGCTCGACCGGGCCGATCTTGATCTGATTGGGCAGCATCCGGCGCAGGTTCTCTTGCGGCATGTCCGACCGCGCAGCCAGCACAAGTGCCGCACCGGCTTTCAGCCCGGCGTCCGCCAGCATGCCGACCCGCACGCCATGGCGACGCTCTTCCAGCGGGATCAGAACGGCGCTCTGATCCAGAACCGCCGAAAGCGAACGGCGCAGTTCGTTCATCACCGGCACAAAGGTCGCGGCAGGGTCGATGTGGGTGTAGTCCGGGAACTCCGGCGGAAGACGGGTCGCTGCGGTGAAGGTCGCAAGCTCTCCCGCAAGCCCGGCGAGGACCCGGTAGGCGGTTTCAGGATGAACCTGACCGGCTTGCGCGTTCAGATGGGCCAGGACGGGCCCCGCACGGTTCAGGGCCTGCAGAACAAGGTAGTCCCCGATTTCTGCCGAACCGCGCAGGCTTGGATCGCCAGCACGCCGGGCAATGGCCTCGGCCCGATGGCGGACGAGACCCAGAAGCTCGGTCACAAAGCCGCGAAGGCGCGGAACGGCCCCCATCGACAGGACTGGCGGGATCATGTCTTCGTCAAGGACGATGCTGAGGTCGGCGCGCACCTCGACTACCCGGGCGACCGGCAATGTCTCGAAGCCTGCGCGCTCGTCGCTGTCAAGTTTCAGGCCAAGCGCAAAACGCCCCACCGAAATCGCCGCGCTGAACGAGGTGTCGGCATTCGCATCCTCGGCGTCGTAGTCGCTGCGCATGAGCCGCGCCGCGCTATCGCCCCCTGTCGCGGCGAACTCTGCAGCGCCCGGGCGACGCATTGGAAGCGACAGGTGCACGGTCGACGGACCGCTGCCTTCAGAAAGGAGGATCGGTGGTGGCAGATCACACTGATCCGGCGCCGAAATCGGTGTGCCATCAGCAAGAATGCCCCGGACCGAGGTCAGCGCAAACCGGCCGATCCCAAGCGCTGTCTTGTCGATCGAAAGCTCCAGAAAGCCCCAGGGATAGGGCGACAAAGGCTCGGTCCGGTCGCGCATCAGACGGTCCGTCCAGCGGTCGGCTTGCTGGAAGTGTTGAACCCTGAGGAACATGCCTTCGGTCCAGGCCACGCGGTTTTCGGTCTTCAATGCGACGACTCCTCGGGGTACTGGCGGTCAAGGCGCTCGCCGATTGCACGGGCAAGCGCCTTGTCCGAAAGGGCAGATGCGCCGTTGTGGGCCTCGCCTGCGAACCGGGCGCGGTACTCGGCCCAGGCGCGGGTGGCGGGCGTCAGACGGTCCGCAAGGCCGCCGCGGCTTGCCACCGCGGCTGTGATCGAGGTCGGATCGAGCGACTGACGCACGGCTGCAAGATGATCGCGCGCGCCTTCGACGAAGGCAGACTGCGCGGCCTCCAACGCAGTAATTCGGGCAGCAAGCGCCTGAATACGAAGGCCGTCTGGGTCCGAAAGAAGCAATGCCGCGCTCAGCGTGGCCGGGTCTTCGGAATGCACTGGCGCAGTCAAGTGAAGTTCGGTCCGCTGGCGGGCGATCAGCGTCTCGAGCCGGGCTATGCCTTCCAGCGCCAGACGAAGCGCAGCACCCGCATTGGCAAGCTGGCGGTCCGGCGGACCTTCCACCTCGCCTCGCTGGACTGCGGCGGCTTCAAGCAGCGGTCTGATGTCGCCCTTGGGTCGTAGAGGCTTTACGTTGTCGGGCTCGGACTTGACCGGCCCGATGGCAAGCGCATTCGTCGAGACCTGGGCCTGCGAGATCCGGTTCATCCGGTCGCTGGGTGCGTCCCAGTCTTCCGGCAGATAGGTTGCAAGCGGTTTTGCCAGCGGATCGGGCAGCGCTGCGGGGCGGTCCGCGTTTGCACCGAACGCACCAAGCGTGGTCCAGTCGGCTCGGGCTGCGGGCGCGCGTGAGCGTGTGAAGCTTTCAAGCCATTCCTCGGCGCTACGCCCGGGCAGCGGGCCCCCGGCGCTGTCGCCCCCCGGCGTCACATCCGAAAGGATCGAGCTGATTGTCGGCTGGCCGAGTGCGGGATGGCGACCGCCGGCATCCGACGGCAAATCCTGGGTCAGGGTCACGGCCAGGGTCAGGCCGCCGATGCCGATCCGGCTGCCGTGTCCCAGAGTTACAGTGGTGCCGTCGGCAATCGCATGGCCTTCGATCGTGACTTCACCCGTTGCTTCGGCGCGGAAGCCGTCGGGGGCGCGGCGGATGGTTACCGAGGCAAGCCCCGTCCCGCCAGGCAAAAGCCAGTTCGCACCGCGCCGGGTGCCGACGGTAAAGGGCGTACTGCCGTCAACCGCCCGAGTGGCACCGGACTGCGCGCCGTCGATCAGTTCGAGGGTCAATTGCATGGCTTATGTCCCCCTTTCATGCGGCCGATCCAATAACGGCATCGTCGCTGTCGCGCGTCGCCGGTTCGGACCGGGCCCAGGCGTTCCAGCCAAGCCTGACGTCGGACGCCCCGCCACCAAGCTGGGTTTCGGGTATGTCGCGGCGGTCCAGGATGATGTTGATGTCGTAGTCCATGACTGGCCCGACATAGAGCCGGACAAGGCGTTTCAGACGCTCCAGCCGCGGTTGCCCCCGCTCAAGTGACAGGAAGTCTGCGTAACGAACGGGCCCGATGACAAGCCGGCACTGGCTGGCCCGATCCGGGATGTGGCTTCCGGCCATCGCGGTTTCGCCAAGCCGCACATTGCCATCCATGCACGACTGCTCGCTCACCGGCACGTCGCGCCAGCGCAAGTGGAACTGCTGCACCTTCACGGGAAGACCAAGCTCTGCCGCCGCAAGCGCGCGAAGCCCTTCGGCATTGCGGGTGCGTTGCGCGAGAAGGCCCGCATACCTAAGCGTATCGTCGCCGGGAAGCGGCGTATGCTCGGCCATGCCGGGGGTCGAAAAGCCGATCAGCGCACGCAGTGCCGTCAGGATCGTGTTCTCGTCCGATCGGGTCCAACGCAGGCGAGCGGGCAGATTGTACTTTTCGGTGGCGGCAACGAAAAGCCAGGTCAGGCGATCCGAGAAGAGATCGAGAAAGGCCGAAAGCCCACCGGCCCGGCGGCGGTTGTCCCGTGCGGCAATCTCGGTGTAGGCGGGCGGTAACGGCGAAAGCGGGCCAGTTAGGCCGATCAGATGCGCTTCAGCCTCGACGGCCGCGTCGTTTTTTCTGACCCCGGCGACAGCAAGGGGTTCCAGCACAGCGCTTGGTATTGCGCGTACCAGGATGGGTAGGCCCTCACGTTCCGCCTCTGCCTCGGCGACGCGCAGGGCGGTTGCGGGGTCGAAGGTATCGGGCCTTCTGGAGAGAAGATCGAAGAGCGGCGAGGCGGTCATATCAGCGCCTCCTCACCAGCGCGTGGGGGGAAGACGGCAAGTGCATCGGTCCGCCCCCTCATCCGCAGCGTCAGCCGGGTGAAGGTGTTCAGTGTGGTGTAGCAGCCAAGAAACCGGTCCAGTGCGGTACCGAAAACGACAGCCTGATCGCGGTCGATCCGCTGGTCATCGAAGGTGATTGTCACGTCGGTGCCCGAAATCATCACTCCGCCCATCCGGGTAAGGGCAGGGGTGGCCTGGACTCCCTCGATGCCATCGATCATCTGCGCCACCTCGCGGCTGTCGCCCGGATCGTAAAGCCGCAGGATGTTGCGCAGCGCCGGGACGCCATCCGCCGTGATCGACAGGTGGTTGAGCGAGAGGTGAGACATCAGCTGCCACGCGCGATCTTCGGGCGGACCCGCGCGGAGGGTCGACGTCATCGGCCTGAGGCAGGTCACAGCCGCGACATGGTCGATCGCCGAGGCCATCTTCAGCCGGGGCTGTCCGCCACCGAACGGCAGCCGGCGGGGCAGGGCGCCATTCGTCGCAAGGACCTCGACCCCCGCCGTGCTGTCGCCGGGCGACAGGGGCATCGCGCGGGTATCCACGAACGCGATGGAGGTGGCCCCGGGAAGGCGCTGGCCGTCGTCGGGATGGCGGCGAAGCTGCCAGAAGGTGCCTTGGGCCGCCCGGTCTGTCATCCGGTGAAAGAATGGCTTGCTCGCCTCGGTCTGGCCGTCGCTCGAGGCAATAGTGACCGAGGTCACTGAATGCACCTGCCGTGTCAGGGGGCGCCTTGCGTCGGCCTGCAGGGGGTAGACCGACCGCGTGCCGTCCAGCACGATCGGCTCCGCCCGCGACCGGAAGAGATTGACGATCGGGGTGGCGTGCAGCGTCAGCGAGGACGTATCGACCTGCCGCGTCAGGCCTTCAGGCTGGAGGTTGAAGTAGACATAGACGTCAAGCCGGTCGGTCTGGGTGACCTGACCAAGATCGATTTCAACGAAGAGGAATTTCTCAGGCAGCGTGAAGTGTTCGGTCAGGGTGCGGTAACCGCGAAAACTGCCGGCCGGATAGGGAAGCAAGGCCTCCTCATCTGCATAACCCACGGCAGATACTGCCGTTTTTGGCAGATGCCGAGCGTCTTGGTCGGCTGAATGCGCAGCTACGGCGACACCGACCGTGTGTTGATGCAGCAGCCGGAACAGGGCATTCGCCTGACGCGGCGGGCCGGACAGGAACAGCCGAAGCCGCGACAGCCCCAGCTCGGCAATTGGCGCTTTGCCCAAAGGCTCAAGCGTTAGCCGCAGGCAGCCTGCCGCATTCAGGCCGGGCGCCTGTGGCGCTTCGATCGGCCGGTCCATCATCCGCACCGTCGCAAGGCGGACCGGCGCCAGTCTTACCTCCTGCGTCGTGCAGAAGCGGCAGACATCCCCTTCGATCTGCTCCGACACGATCTCCGCCCCACGCGGCACCAGTTGCACGGCATCAAGGCCGCGGGCCGGTTGGAAGGCGACCAGCGACATCGCGGGAACCGGGGCAAGGTAATGGGGGTAAAGCGTCTCGATCAGGCCATCGGTCAGTTCCGGCAGGCTGTCGTCCAGCTTCTGCCGGATGCGGGCGGCCGAGAAGGCAAAGCTCTGGACCAGCCGCTCGACATGCGGATCGTCCGAGGTTTCGCGCGCCAGCCTGAGGCGACCGGCAATCTTTGGATAGGCCTCGGCAAACCGTGTCGCGCGGCGGCGTACCGCGTTCAGTTCGTCATTGTAGAATTCGAGGAACCGGTTAGCCACGCGATCCCTCCACCACCTTGAAGTGCCCCGCGACCGGGTCCATCCGCGTCTCGAACACGATGGGCGGAAGGCCGGGGCGCGCGCGGTAGTGCGCTGCGATCCGTAGCCTCAGGCCACGCCGACCCGGTACGGGATCAGCCAGGATCGCGACCGACAGGTTTTCCAGCCGCGGCTCGAACCGGGCGATGCGGGCTTGCAGACGGCGGGCGAAATCGTTGCGCTGTCCGTCGGTCACAAGGCTTGCAGCGAAGAAATCCTCGACCCCAAGGCTTACAAGGCTGTCGGCAAGCTCTGGCATGGACGGAGGCGGGGTGGCGGGAAGGCAGCGGGTGTTGAGAAGGATCTCCAGATCGCGGCGGAGCGATGCCCGAAGCCCACTGGGGGTTTCTGCAACCGTAACGTCAGGATCGCGCGAAAGATCGGGATCAAGGTCGATCAGCCGATCCAGCAGCGAGGGGGCGAGCCTGTCGTCCTTGAGGCGCGGGTCAGCCATCGTCTGCCCTCCCGAACACGATCGTTTCGGCGTCAAGAAGACCGACCATGTCTTCACCAGCCAGAAACGCGCGTTGTCCTTTTGCGGCCGTCAGCCCGCCGGGCAGCTCTTCAAAGTCGGTCTTCCGCCCCAGCAGATACTCAGGCGCTGCAGAGCCGTGATAGACGGCAGGGATCAGAAGATCGGCTGCGGCGCCATCGGTAAGGGTGACGCGGGCCCGGCGGTAGCCAAGGTCAAGCGGACGCTGCGTTGGCTGGAAAGCGACTTCGCTGATCAGCGCCATGTCGAGCCAAAGATAGTTGCCACCCGCCGTTACCGCCTCCACCGCATGAGGCAGGCGGTCGTCCAGATCGCGCAAATCATCGACCGGGACACCATTCCAACGGGCGGAACGAGGCCCGCGTGCTTCGTCCAACGCATCAAGTGCTGCGCGGGCCGAGGGACCTTCTCCAGCAAAAAGGGCGACGTTCAGCTTCAGCGCCAGCTCGTCAAGCGGTGTCGCGCCCGAAGGGAAGGTCGGCATCGCGCCGGTCTGCCACCACTGATTTCGGGCATGCAATCCACGGAGGTGCTGGCGGAAGACGCCAAGACCCACCGCATCGCCAGGCGACAGGCGGGCCGCCAGCTTCGCATGGGTTTCGGCCCGCTCAAGGTCACCGGCAAGCACGGAAAGCTCGGCCAGCACAATCCGCCCATGCGCATCCTGCGGCTTTGTCTTCACGGCTTCAGCCGCCGCAGCAACTGCCGTATCCAGGGCCCCTTCCGACAGAAGGGCCGCTATTTCGGTATGCATCATGCAGAGACCCTTTCGGAAAGCGGACGCACGGGCGCCTCTGCGATCAGGTGGAAGCTGGTCGAAATGTCATCCAGCTGGAAATGGGGCTGCAGACGGACGGTGCAGGCGTAGGACCCGGGTTTGCCAACGATCGCAGACACTTCGACGCCCGCGTCGCGCAGGGGATACTGCGCCTTAAGCTCTTGCGAGGCGTCGTCATTGCCAAGGCAATAGTCACGCAACCAGTTGTTCAGGCGGATCTGCAGCGAGGCCGGATCGGCTACCGACCCGACTTCGTTCCGCATGATCACCTTCAGATAATGAGCGAACCGCGAGGTGCTGAGCACATACTGCAGCATCGACGCCAGGCGCGCGTTCTGGGTCGCGATCTCGGTGTCGTATTTCTGCGGTGCGTGCAGCGACGGGTTCGCGTTGAAGACCGGTTCCGGGTCCAGATACAGCGCCGAAAGCGGGATCAGACCGCGCTCGATCATAGCTTCTTCCTGCGCCGCGGTCGGTCGGAACTCGATGGGCGACTGGGCCGACAGACCGTGGAAATCGGTGCCGAACTCATGGGGTCGAAAGCCCACGGCCCGTCCCCCGCCGGGCGCATCCTGATAGGCGCCCCGGATCGCCGCGAACCAACCGTTGTCAAGGAAGTTCGCGATCACGGTCGTCGCAAAGGCGAAGGCGCCATTGGCGAAAAGCGGTTGGTCCTGCGTTTCGTCGAACGAAAAGCCGTCGGCGCGGGCCAGCTGAAACCTGTGATATGGGGACCGGACGAGCACCCGCTGGGCTACAAGGCCAAGAAAGCGTGTGTCCTCGGCCTGTCGCAGGCTTTCCCACCGGCGGCGATTGGGGTCCGGGTCGTTACGACGCGGGTTCGGCTCGATATCGCTCTCCGCGCCGATCAGGCTGAAAGCTTCAAAGCCCAGGGTTTCAGGATCCGCCCCCATGATCATCGGGCAGAAGGCAGCGGCCGCAACGGAAGACAGACGGCGCAGAACCTCGATCTGGTCGCCTCGGGCACGGTCGGTCACCTGAGACACCACGTAGTCCCCGACCAGAAGGCCGAACGGAAGCCCACCGGGCATCCCAAACTCGCCATCGTAGATCAGCCGGAAAAGATGGCTCTGATCGAAGTCGGTCGCACGCTCCATGCTGCGGGCAAGGTCGGTCCAGGACACATCTAGAACGCGCATGATCACGCCCCTGCCGGTACCCGACAGGCCGACCAGCAGATGAAGGGCGCGCCACCGCGCCTCCATCTGACGGAACTCGGGTGCATGCAGGATGGCATTGACCTGCCGGGTGAGAGCGGCGTCGATTGCAGCAATCAGACGATCAATACGCGCGGCCAGAACCCTGAACCGGTCGCTGGCCGCGTCATCCGTGCACGACACCCCGACATATGATGTCGAGGCGCCCATTTCAGGTCTTTTCGGGAATCCGCGCGACCATTCTAAGCGATGTCGTCAGCTCTTCCATCTGCAGCCACGGACGCATCCAGGCCACGGCGTTGTAGCTGCCGGGCTTGCCGGGGATCTC
>NZ_JBOFBI010000247.1:0-34058 GCF_051645465.1 Tabrizicola sp.
GCGCGCAACTGAGCTTTCCTAACCGTTGAAAAGTCACGAAAGGCGTTTTGCGCCCCGGATTTTTCTGTGCTAGGACGAGCCAAAGACAGGGCAAATCGCCCGGGCTGCAGGTTTGGGTAGGCGAAGAATGTCAGGCAGAAGTCCCGGCGCTGGGTTCCTAAAGACGGCGCTTCTGATGGCGGTGCTGACCGGTTGCGGGGGCGGCCAGCAGGAGCGCGCGCTGGACAGCTACACCGCCGAAGAGATCTACAAGAAGGGCGAGCTGGAGCTTGAGACCGCCCGGCGCCCGAAAGACGCCCTGGTCTATTTCCAGGAGGTGGAGCGGCTTTATCCCTACACCGAGTTCGCCAAGCGCGCCTTGATCATGCAGGCCTTCACCCATCACAAGGCGAAGGAATACCCCGAGGCTCGGGATGCCGCGCAGCGGTTCCTCGACTTCTATCCGGGTGACGAGGATGCGCCCTATGCGCTCTACCTCATGGCGCTGAGCTATTACGACCAGATCGACGACGTGGGCCGCGACCAGGGCATTACCTTCCAGGCGCTGCAGGGCATGCGGGACGTGATCGAGACCTATCCCGACAGCGAATACGCCCGCTCGGCGATCCTGAAGTTCGACCTTGCCTTCGACCAGCTTGCGGCGAAGGAGATGGAAGTTGGGCGCTATTACCTCAAGCGCCGCCACTATGCCGCGGCGATCAACCGGTTCCGCGTTGTCGTGGCCGACTTCCAGACCACCACCCACACCGCCGAGGCGCTGCACCGCCTGGTCGAGTGCTACCTGGCGCTTGGCCTGAACGACGAGGCGCAGACGGCGGCGGCGATCCTGGGCTTCAACTACCAGTCCTCGCCCTTCTACGACGACAGCTTCCGCCTGCTGAAAGGCAAGGGCCTGTCGCCCGAGGCGAGGGGCGAAGGGTGGCTGCGGACGATCTACCGTCAGATGGTGCGCGGCGAGTGGTTGTAGGGATGGTGCGCAATAAATGCGCACCCTACGGGCACGGCCATGCTGCGTAGCCTTGAGATTCGCGATGTCCTGATCATCGACCGGTTGAGCCTTGAGCTTGGGCCGGGTCTGAACGTCCTGACCGGTGAGACGGGGGCGGGGAAGTCGATCCTTCTGGATGCGCTGGGGTTTGTCCTTGGCTGGCGCGGCCGGGCGGAACTGGTGCGCCAGGGCGCGAGCCAGGGCGAGGTCACGGCGGTCTTCGATCTTGCCCCCGGTCATGCGGCGCGGGCGGTGCTGGACGAGGCCGGGATCGAGGCGGAGGATGAGCTGATCCTGCGCCGGGTGAACGCAGCCGATGGGCGCAAGACCGCCTGGGTCAACGACCGGCGGGTGTCGGGCGAGGTGCTGCGGGACCTGTCGGATCATCTGGTAGAGCTCCATGGTCAGCACGACGACCGGGGTTTGCTGAACCCACGGGGGCATCGGGCGCTTCTGGATGCATTCGCGGGGCTGGACCTTTCGGCGCTGCGGGCGGCCTGGGTTGCTCAGCGCGAGGCAAGGGCCGCTTTAGCCGAGGCCGAGGGCGCTTTGTCGCGGGCCGCGGCCGAGGAGGAGTTTCTGCGCCATGCAGTGGCCGAGCTGGACAAGCTGAACCCCGAACCCGGTGAGGAGGCGGTGCTCGATGCCCGCCGCCGCCTGATGCAGGGGGCAGGGCGCATCCGTGAGGATGTGGCGAAGGCGCTGGCGGCCTTGTCCGAGGAGGGGGCCGAGGGCCGGATGCGCGATGCGCTGCGGTGGCTGGATGGGGCGGCGGAGAAGGCTGAGGGGCGGCTTGAGGGCGCGCTGGACGCGTTGAACCGGGCGCTGATCGAGCTGGGCGAGGCGCAGGGCGGTGTCGAGCGGACGCTGGAGGCGCTGGACTTCGATCCGGGCGAGCTCGAGCGGGTCGAAGAGCGGTTGTTTGGCATCCGGGCACTGGCGCGGAAGCATGGGGTGCTACCGGACGATCTGGGCAGCTTTGCGGACGAGCTGCGGGGGCGGCTTGCAGCGATTGATGGCGGGGCTGCGGGGATCGCTCGGCTGCAGGCGGCGGTTGCCGAGGCGGAAGCCGCCTATGCGGCCGAAGCGGCGGGGGTGACGGCGGCCCGGCGCGCGGCGGCGGGGCGGCTGGACGCGGCGATGGCGGCAGAGCTTGCGCCGCTGAAGATGGAGCGGGCGGTTTTCGTAACCGAGATAGCCGCTGGAGAGCCTGGGCCGGATGGTGTGGATGCGGTGACCTTCACCGTTGCAACCAACCCCGGTGCGCCCTCGGGGCCCTTGAACCGCATCGCCTCGGGCGGCGAGCTCAGCCGGTTCCTGCTGGCTTTGAAGGTATGCCTGACGGGGGACAGTCCCGGTCTGACGCTGATCTTCGACGAGATCGACCGGGGGGTCGGTGGTGCTACGGCGGACGCGGTAGGGAGGCGGCTGAGCGCGCTGGCCACGGGCGCTCAGGTGCTGGTCGTGACGCATTCCCCGCAGGTCGCGGCTTTTGGCGCGCGGCACTGGCGGGTGGAAAAGCGGGTGACGGGGGAGGAGACGCTGTCAACCGTAACGGCGCTTGGGCAGGCCGACCGGGTCGAAGAGATTGCGCGGATGCTGGCGGGCGACACGGTGACGGATGCCGCGCGGGCTGCAGCGCGTGCGCTGCTGACGGGCTGATCGCGGCCCGGCCCCAGGTGGGCGGCAATCGGGGAAACGCCCAAAGCTGAGGCGTTTTCTGCGTGGGCTATGCGCCCTGTGCATGGCGGGGCTTCGGGATCGGCTCTCGAATGCTGCGCTGCGGCATCCTATCTTCGTGCCAGGAAGAAAGGAGCCGCCGCATGACCAACCTCTTCAAATGGCTTGTCTCTGTTACAATCGCCCCGTCGCCCGCCGAGCGTGAGCGCGCCTATCTGAACGCTTCGGTGTCGCGCTTCGACCTTGAGCGTCGCCAGCGTGAAGTCGAGCGCGGGCTTTTCCGCACTCCGCATCCTTACTACTAGAGCGGGATGTGGACTGGCAGAATCGGATTGTCGCACTTCTGTCCGTGCAGGATCGCTCGTCGATGACTTCGTCACTCCTCGCTGTGTTTCTCCGACGAGGAGACGAAGTCGAACGAGGAGGACTTCCAGGCGTGGCGCTGCCGCTGCAGGTTCCGCCAAGACTCATCCCGCTCTAGGGTTGAGCCGCCCCCGGCACTAGCTTGCCGGGGTTCATGAGGTTCAGCGGGTCAAGCGTGCGCTTCAGGGTGCCCATGACCTGCCAGGCTTCGTCATGCTCGTCGGCCATCAGGCCGAGTTTCCCGAAGCCCACGCCATGTTCGCCGGTGATCGTGCCGCCCAGCCTTAGCGAGCGTTCGGCCATCCGAGCCGCCAGGGCCTTGGCGGTGGCGACTTCGTCGGGGTGGGCGGGGTCGACCATCAGGATGGCGTGGAAGTTCCCGTCGCCGACATGGCCGAGGATCGGTCCGGGAATGCCGGACGCGGCGATGTCGGCCCGCGTTTCCTCCACCGCCTGGGCCAGCGCCGAGATCGGCACGCAAACGTCGGTGACGACCGCCTTGGCGTCGGGCCTTGACGCAAGGATCGCCCGGTAGGCCGCATGCCGCGCGGCCCAGAGGCGGGTGCGGTCCTCTTGCTGTTCGGCCCATTGGAGGCCTTCTGCGCCGAATTCGCCTGACAGCTCGCGGAAGCGGCGGACGTCCTCGGCAAGGCCCTCCGGGTGGCCGTGGAACTCGACCAGAAGCTGCGGGGCGAGGGGCAGGGTGAGGTTCGAGAAGGCATTGCAGGCGGCGACCGTGTCGGTATCGAGAAACTCGATCCGCGCGGGGCTGAGGCCCATCTGCATCGTGGCGATCACGCAGTCCACCGCTTTGCCGACCGAAGGAAAGGCCGCAACGGCGGTCATCACCGCTTCGGGTTGGCCGTGAAGCTTCAGCGTCAGTTCGGTGATCAGGCCGAGGGTGCCTTCGGAGCCAACGAAGAGCGCGGTCAGGTCATACCCGGCCGAGGATTTCGGCGCGCCGGTGCCGGTGTGGATCACCCGGCCATCGGCCAGCACGACCGTCAGCCCCCGGACATTGTCGCGCATTGTGCCGTAGCGGACGGCGGTGGTGCCCGAAGCCCGCGTCGCGGCCATGCCTCCGATCGAGGCATTGGCGCCGGGATCGACCGGGAACATGAGGCCTGTCGTTCTAAGCTCGTGGTTCAGGGCCTCTCGCGTGAGGCCCGGCTGGACGCGGACGAGGCGGTCTTCGGGGCGAACCTCCAGCACGGCGGCCATCTCGCGGAAGTCGACGGTGACGCCGCCAGCCACCGCAAGCGCGTGGCCTTCCAGCGATGTGCCCGCGCCCCAGCCGATCAGCGGGACCAGATGGTGGGTCGACCAGGCGGCAAGGGCCGCGACCTCGTCGGTTGTGCGGGGGAAGACCACCGCGTCGGGCGTGCCGGCCGTCACCAGGCTTTCGCTTTGCGAATGTTCGGCCAGAACCGTGCCTGCGACCGACATCCGGTCGCCGAAAAGGGCGCGAAGCTCGGTCAGTGCGGGCACGTTCAGCATCGCCTGACCATATCCGCACGGGGCAAAGGCGCAAGCTCTGGCCCTTCGCGCGCGCATCAGGTATCACGCGCCCATCCGCAAATGGGAGTGCGCCGATGAAAGCCGCTGTCGTCACCTTTCCGGGCTCGAACTGCGACCGGGACCTTGCCGTGGCCTTTGAAGGCGCAGGCTTTCAGGTGGCACGGGTCTGGCACAAGGATAGCGCGCTGCCCGAAGGCGTTGACGTGGTTGGCGTGCCCGGTGGGTTTTCCTTTGGCGACTACCTGCGCTGCGGTGCGATTGCCGCGCAGTCGCCGATCAGTGCCGCGATCCGGGCGCATGCGGAACGGGGCGGCTATGTGCTGGGCATCTGCAACGGCTTTCAGGTCCTGACCGAGATGGGGCTCTTGCCCGGTGTCCTGATGCGGAATGCCACGCTGAAGTTCGTCTGCCGCACGGTGACGCTGAAAGTGACAACCGTGGCGTCCGACTTCACCTCGGCCTACGCGCCGGGGCAGAGCATCCGCATCCCCATTGCCCATCATGACGGCAACTACACCATCGATGCCGAGGGGCTGAAGCGGCTGCAGGCCGAAGACCGCATCGCCTTTACCTATGTCGATAACCCGAACGGCAGCATGGCCGACATTGCCGGGGTCCTGTCGGAAAACCGCCGGGTCCTGGGGATGATGCCGCATCCGGAGCGTGCGGCAGAGGCGGCGCTTGGCGGTGAAGACGGGCGGGGGATGTTTGCCTCGCTCATGCGCGGGATGGCGCTGGCCTAAGCCCCATTGGCTTGAGGCGACCCCGACCGGGCCCTACTCTTGGCGCATGACCGCCGGTGACACCACAACCGCTTCCCCTACGGCGCCGGGCTTGCCCTGGCGTGCGAAGCTTGTAGTTGTGGTGCTGGTGCTTGTGGCAATCGTCGTGGTGCTGGTGTCGAACCGGCTGCTGACCGACCGCTACACCGCCGATACCCGTAACGCGGCCGAGCTGCGGCTGGCGCTTTACTCGGGGAACCTGATGGCAGAACTGCAGCGGACGTCGGTCGTGCCGCTGCTTCTGGCCAATGACCCCGATCTGGTCGCGGCCCTGAAGGAGCGCAGCTACTCGGGCACGTCGGCCAAGCTTATCGCGCTGCAAAGCCAGATCGGCGTGGCGTCGATCCGGCTGGTTGACGACGCCGGACGGGTGGTCGGGGCCACCGACCGCAACGTGCTGGGGACGAACTACCGCAGCGAGCCCTACTTCGTCGAAGCGCAGAGGGCGAAGGACACGATCTTTTCGGTGGTCAAGCGCGACTCGGCGGGGTTCGATTTCATTTACTCCCGTGCGGTCATGGGCGATGCCAAACCGATCGGGGTGATCGTCGTCTCGGTCGACCTGATGAAATACGAACGCGCCTGGGCGGGCTTGCAGGACGCGATCATGGTCACCGACAGCGCGGGCATCGTGGTCTTGTCGACCGAGCCGCGCTGGCGGGGCCTTCCCATGGCCGAAGCGCTGGCGCTGCGCGATCCGCCTTCGGCGATTGCGCGGGCGTTGCGGGCGACGGCGGAATGGGCGCAGGAGCCGCCCGATGCATATGTGCTGGGCGAGGCGGTCATGAAGACCGAAGCCCGCGTGCCATTCCGCGGCTGGAAGATGGCGACCTTCACCGCGTATGGGTCCGTCCGCGAGCAGGTGAACGGGATTCTGGCGCTGGAGATCATGGGGTTTGCGATCCTTATGGCCTTTACCTTCTACCTTCTGTCGCGCCGGGCCTGGTCGCGGTCCTTGTCGTTCCAGCGGGAATCGGCGGAGCTCCGGCTTTTGAACTCACGCCTGCAGCGCGCGATCGCCGAGCGCGAGAAGGTGAAGAAAGACCTTGAGGTGGCGGAACTGACGCTGGCGCAGTCCTCGAAACTGGCCGCTTTGGGCGAGATGTCGGCAGCCGTGAGCCACGAGCTGAACCAGCCCCTCGCCGCGATGAAGACTTACCTCGCTGGCGCGCGGCTGTTGATGCAGCGCAAGCGGCTGGATGAGGCCTTGTCATCGTTCCAGCGGGTGGATGACCTGATCGAGCGGATGGGCGCGATCACCAGGCAGTTGAAGTCATACGCGAGGAAGGGCGGAGAAGCCTTTGAAGAAGTTGACCTTCGGGCTTGCGTCTCTTCGGCTTTGGCGATGATGGAGCCGCAACTGAAAGCGCGCGTCGTGAAGATCAGCCGGGGCATGCCGCGACAGGCGGTCATGGTAATGGCAGACCGTTTGCGGCTGGAGCAGGTGATCATCAACCTGTTGCGGAACGCGCTTGATGCCACGAAAGACACCAAGGACCCGCAGATCGACATCCTGCTGTCGTCCGGCGAAACCGCGACTCTGACGGTGCGCGACAACGGGCACGGGATCACCGATCTCGAAAACCTTTTCGAGCCCTTCTACACGACGAAGCAGCCGGGTGAGGGCGTGGGGCTGGGTCTTGCGATCTCCAGCGGCATCGTGACCGACCTTGGCGGACGCCTGACCGCACGGAATGGCGATGGCGGCGGGGCGGTCTTCGAAATGCAACTGCCGATCCTCGGCAAGGAACAGGAAGCAGCAGAATGATGAGGTCCCAATGGCCCGCGCAATGAAAGTGGCGATCGTCGATGACGAAGCGGATATGCGGCAGTCGATCAGTCAGTGGCTGGCGCTGTCGGGGTTTGACACCGAGACCTATGCCAGTGCGGAAGACGCGCTGAAGGTGATCGGGCCGGATTTCCAGGGCGTCGTGGTGAGTGACATCAAGATGCCCGGCATGGACGGGATGGCGTTCCTGAAGCGGCTGATGGGCCAGGACAGCGGCCTGCCGGTCATCATGATCACCGGTCACGGCGATGTGCCGATGGCGGTCGAGGCGATGCGGGTGGGGGCGTTCGATTTCCTTGAAAAGCCGTTCAACCCGGACCGGATGACCGAGCTTGCGAAGCGCGCGACCCAGGCGCGGCGGATGACGCTGGACAACCGGGCGCTCCGCAAGGAGCTGTCGGACGGGTCTACCATCATCAAGAAGCTGATCGGGACGTCGCCCGCGATGGACCGGCTGCGGGAGGATATCCTCGACCTCGGCCAGGCGGATTCGCATGTCCTGATCGACGGCGAGACGGGGACGGGCAAGACGCTGGTCGCCCATGCGCTCCACGCCGTCGGGCCGAGGGCGTCGAAGAAGTTCGTGGCGATCTCCTGCGCGGCCTGGAGCGAGGACCAGCTTGCCGCGCGGCTGTTCGGCCCGGGCGAGGGCGGGACGCTGCCGCTGGTCGAGGAGGCTAGGGGCGGCACGCTCTGCCTTGAGGATGTCGAGGCCCTGCCAAACCCGCTGCAGGCGCGGCTTTTGACCTTCATCAACGACCAGGGCCTGCCGCCCGAGACCCGGATCATCGCGATCTGCAACCACCATGCCCCCGACACGACGCTGGAGCAGCTTCTGCGGCCGGACCTTTTCTACCGGCTGGGGGCGATGACGATCCTGCTGCCGCCTTTGCGGACGCGGGGCGAGGATATCCTGCAGCTCTTCACGCGCCTCTCCGAGCAGTTCGCCGAGGAATACGGCTGCGACGCGCCCCAGGTGACCGCTCAGGAGGCGGCGCAGCTTCTGCAGGCGCCGTGGCCGGGGAATGTGCGGCAGCTGGTCAACATCGCGGAGCGGGCGGTGTTGCAGAACCGGCGGGGGTCAGGGTCGATTGCTTCGCTCCTCATGGCCGAGAATGAGGCTTCGGGGCCGGCTCTCACCACCGAGGGCAAGCCGCTGAAAGACTATGTGGAGGCCTTCGAGCGGATGTTGATCGACAACACGATGCGGCGGCACAAGGGGTCGATCGTGGCGGTGATGGAAGAGCTTTGCCTGCCGCGGCGGACCTTGAACGAGAAGATGGCCAAGTATGGGCTGACGCGGGGGGACTATGTCTGAGCGGGTGTCCTACAGTGGGACAAATGCGCAAGACATTGAAATATAAGGAATGGTCTGCCGGACGTTCACGGGCTGTTAACCCATAATCCCCCTTCGAAATGCTGAAGGCTGGACTTGCGGCCTGCCCGATCCTGTGCGCTTCTACGCCGCGAAGGGACCGCGTTCCGCGCGGTGGCGTGGCATGGACAGGGCAAGATTCGCTGCAGCGACCGGTGCGTTACTTGGCCTTGCCATGCCGGTTCATGCGGAATGCCTGGGCCAATGCCTTGATGGGCTTGCAACGGCGATCGGCACGATCGTCATCTACGGGCTGCTCGGGCTGGTCATCCTTGTCATGTTGATCTGGCCGAGGCTCCGCAGGCTTGGTCTTTACGCGCTGGCCGCGACGGGCGTGATTGCCTTGGGCGTGCCGCTTCTGAGCCAAGGCTGGCTGGCATGGAAGCTTCGCGCGATGGAGGGTCGGGAGGTTGTTGGTGCGCCACCGGCGATGTCCGAACGGACGCCGCTTGTGATCAATCTGGGCTGGAACTGCCAGTACGATCCTTGCGGTGCGCTCCTCATGGGGCGGGGCCGTTCCGGTGTTTACGCGCTGCCAAGGGCGTCTCTGGAGGGGCTGGACCTAACACGGCCCGTCGCGCTTGCCGATCTGCCGCTGGAATTCTGGAGCCATGAGACTGATCGAGAACCGCAAATCCAAAGTCGTCCTCTGTCACCCCAAGAGCGGGCCGAAGCGGCCAGTCGGATCGACTACGTTGTGATCATCTCGGCAGAAGACCTGTCTTGGCCCAATGCTCGGTCGCAGCCCGGCATCATTGAGGCGATCTTGCGCTCTAACCCAGCTCTGAAAGACATGCGAAGTGGAGAGATGGTGCGCTTTGCCATGGCGCCGCTTGACCCGGCAGAGGGGGTACTGGTCTTTGTCGATCTGCGGTTTGATCTTTTGGACCTTTGGCTTGCGGATCGAGCGCTGGCCATGCCGCTGGCCCCACGAAGTTCGCAAAGCGCCCGAAACCGTATCGCGGGACGTGCAGAAGCAGGCGATGCCCTTTGTCCATATGTGGACGGCGTCCCCGGCTGGACCTGCCTCAGCTTATACTCGGGCGGCGAGTACTATGGCGAAGGTAGCTTTTGAACCTTCGCGCAAGGCTTCGTCGCAGTGTCGTGAATTTCATCGGGTGCGAGGCACGGGCTGCATTTTTTCATATTCAGGAAATCCGACTTGCAACGCCGCTTGGTATT
Source organism: Tabrizicola sp. (assembly GCF_051645465.1). GTDB lineage: Bacteria > Pseudomonadota > Alphaproteobacteria > Rhodobacterales > Rhodobacteraceae > Tabrizicola. Next base: position 9,678 of record NZ_JBOFBI010000247.1, read on the forward strand.
CGTTCATTTGGCCCTGGTAACGGGAAGGCGAACCAATCGGTGCGCGGGATGGAACTGACCAGACGGGCCGCCTGGACCGGGCTTCTGTGCCTTGGGAGCGCCCTGCCGGCAAGGGCCGAGAGCATTGGCGGCTATAGTGGACTCGGCGTGGCGCTGGCTTCCTTTGCGGTCTACGGGCTGATCGCCGTCGTCCTTCTGGTGATGCTGATCCGGGCCAAGTGGCGGCGGGCGGGCCTTTGGTCTTTAGGTGTCGTGGCGACCCTGGCCATCGGTCCGCCGTTTCTAAGCCAGAGCTGGCAGGCCTGGAAGCTGAGCGCGATGGAGGGGCGGGAGATCGTTGGAAAACCGCCGAGTTTGGCCAGTCGGACGCCGCTTTTCATTGCTCATCGCTCAGTCTGCGACGAGGTCTACGATGACGCCTGCGCGGCGGCCATAGTTGGGCGCGGAGAGCCTGGCGTGTATTTCCTCGACTCTGATGCGCTGGACGGAATTGACCTTACCAAGCCTGTTGCTCTTGCCGATCTGCCGCTGGAATTCTGGAACAGCGAGAAAGAGATCGAGGGAGATCCGCAAATCCAAAGCCGCCCGCTGTCACCATCCGAGCGAACGGAAGCGGCCGGCCGGATCGACTATGTTGTGATCATGTGGCCGGGTGGCTGGCCGTACCCCATAGCCGAGGCCCTTGACTTGGCCTTGCGATCCAACCCAACCCTGAACGGAATGCGGACCGGAGAGAGTATGAACATCGGCCTGGCACCGCTCGATCCTGCCCTCGGCGTGCTTTCATTTGCTGACTTGCGGTTTGATCTTCTGGATCTTTTGCTTTGGGATGATGCGCTGGCCCTACCGCTGGCTCCGGAAAACCGGCAACCCGCGCGAAACGATATCGCAGGAGCTGCCGTAGCAGCTGAAGCTCTTTGTCCGGACGAGGAGGACTTTCCTCGCCGAAACTGCGTTGGCTTGGTCATGGACGGCAAGTAGTATCCGGCGACAGTTTTTTGACCGCTGGCACAACGCTTGGTAACATTCCGGCGAATTTCGCCATTGCCCTTGGCCCGGCTTTCCCGATAGGGTCGCCGGAAGGCAGTCTGGATTGCCCGAAGAATTCTCTCCCCCAACTGCCGGACGCGCCAAGCGTGTCCCTTCGGGGGAGCCGGATCGACCGCAAGGTTGTGCACATTGTCTGCAGGTTCTTGAATTTGCAGGCTTTCAGAGGTGGAGGGCCAACCGGCCCTTCAAATGAAACCGCGATGAGGCGTGTAGGTATATTGCGCACCGGACTGCTCTGCCCCCTGGGCCGGAGACCGGTGCACGTACCAGCCGCCCGCGCTTTGACAAGCCGCCCCGTCCCGTATGATCACCCCTCTGGTCCGCCAGGGGGCCTTATGCGCCCGGGGCGCATTGGAACAAAATGGCCAAAAAGATGCTTATCGATGCCACCCATACCGAGGAAACTCGGGTGGTCGTGGTCGACGGAAACAAGGTCGAAGAGTTCGACTTCGAGACCGTAAACAAACGCCAGCTTGCCGGAAACATCTACCTAGCCAAGGTGACGCGCGTCGAGCCGTCGCTGCAGGCGGCGTTCGTAGAGTACGGCGGCAACCGGCACGGATTTCTGGCTTTCGCCGAAATCCATCCGGACTATTACCAGATCCCCGTCGCCGACCGTAAGGCGCTGATCGAGGAAGAGCGGGCGATGGCCCGCGCCGAGGAAGAGGAAGACAACCGCCGTTCGCGCCGTCGTCCGCAGCGCCAGGCCCCCAAGGCCGAGGCGGTGAAGGCTGATGAGGTCGTGGCCGAGGGGCCCTCGGGCATGGACGTCGTCGATCTGGGCGAGGACGAGGGCGGCGAGAACGCCCTGGTCGAGACCCGTGCGCCTGTCGGGAACGGTGCGGATCACGACCATGATCATGATCACGACCATCACGAGCAGGGCGAGAACGGCAATGGGGCCAGGCCCTACCGCGCGATGGACCACGCCAGCGACACCGACGAAGAGATCGAATCGGTCGCGGAAGAGGATGTGGCCGAGGAGATCAGCGCTCCGCGCCGGGTTCAGCGTGCCCGGCGCTACAAGATTCAGGAAGTGGTCAAGGTCCGGCAGATCATGCTGGTCCAGGTGGTCAAGGAAGAGCGCGGCAACAAGGGTGCGGCGCTGACGACCTATCTGTCGCTGGCGGGGCGCTACTGCGTGCTGATGCCGAACACCGCGCGGGGCGGCGGGATTTCCCGCAAGATCACCAATGCGGCAGACCGCAAGAAGCTGAAGGAAATCGCGGGCGAGTTGTCGGTACCGGAAGGTGCCGGGCTGATCGTGCGGACGGCGGGGGCCAAGCGGACCAAGCCCGAGATCAAGCGCGACTACGAATACCTGATGCGTTTGTGGGAGCAGATCCGCGAGCTGACGCTGAAGTCGATTGCTCCGGCCAAGATCTATGAGGAGGGCGACCTGATCAAGCGGTCGATCCGGGACCTTTACAGCCGCGAGATCGAGGAGGTGCTGGTCGAAGGCGACGGGGGCTATCGCACCGCGAAGGACTTCATGCGGATGATCATGCCGAGCCATGCCAAGCAGGTGATCCGGTATCAGGACCAGACGCCCCTGTTCGCGAAGTACCAGGTCGAAGGCTACCTGGGCGGGATGTTCAACCCGGTCGTGCAGCTGAAGTCCGGTGGCTATATCGTGATCGGGGTGACCGAGGCGCTGGTTGCGATCGACGTGAACTCGGGGCGGGCCACGAAGGAAGGCTCGATCGAGGATACTGCGCTGAAGACGAACCTTGAGGCGTCGGAAGAGATCGCGCGCCAGTTGCGGCTGCGGGACCTGGCGGGGCTGATCGTCATCGACTTCATCGACATGGAGGAGCGGAAGAACAACGCATCCGTCGAGAAGCGGTTGAAGGACAAGCTGAAGACGGACCGCGCGCGCATCCAGGTGGGGCGGATCTCGGGCTTTGGTCTTCTGGAGATGAGCCGCCAGCGGTTGCGGCCGGGGATGCTGGAATCGACGACCCAGCCTTGCCCGCACTGCCATGGGACGGGGCTGATCCGGTCGGATGACTCGATGGCGCTGACGGTGCTGCGCGCGCTGGAGGAAGAGGGCACGCGGAAGCGGTCGCGCGAGGTGCTCTTGAAAGCGCCGGTCGGGATCGTGAACTACCTTTTCAACCAGAAGCGGGAGCATGTGGCGCTGATCGAGGCGCGGTATGGGATGTCTGTCCGGATCGAGGCTGATCCGATGCTGGTGAGCCCGGATTACTCGATCGAGAAGTTCAAGACCGCGCTTCGGGTTGTGCCGGATGCGCCGGTTGTCTCGGGCCACGCGGGGCTGATGGGGGCGCCGGTCGAAGAAGAAGAGGACGATCTGGTCGAGGACCTGGTCGAGGAGGAAGAGGCCGAGGAAGCGGAAGCTGTTGTTTCTGCGGCGCCCGCTACCGAAGGCGACGGACAACCGGGCCGCAAGAAGCGCCGTCGGCGTCGGCGGCGTCGGGGTGGCCAGCGTGACGGCGGGGCTCCGGTGAACGGTGCGGCCGCCGAGGCGGGCGACGAGGACGACGGTGAAGAGGACGGCGAAGAGGCGGCTGACGCTCCGGTTGCCGAGCCTGTTGCGGAAGCGGCGCCTGCAGCCAAGCCCAAGCGGACCAGGAAGCCGCGGGGGGCGAAGACCGAGGCTATCGCCGCGCCGGTACGCGCTCCGGTTATTGAAGCCTTGCCGGAGCCGGTGGTTGAACCCGTTGCCGAGGAGAAGCCCGCGCCGAAGAAGCGGGCGAGCCGTGCCAAGGCGGCGGCGCCCGTCGTCGAGGCTGTGCCGGAGGTAGAGCCCGCGCCGAAGCCTGCGAAGGGCAGGGGCCGGTCGAAGGCCGCAGCGGAAGCGGCGCCTGAGCCTCTGGTCCTTAGCCCCGATCCGGGGATGATTCCGACAGCCGAGACCGTGGTCCCCGACCCGGCCGAGGCGAGTGCGCCGGAGCCTTCGGCGGAGGACCCTGCCAAGCCCAAGCGCAAGGGCTGGTGGTCGCTGGGGCGCTGATCGGGTACTCCTCGTTCGACTTCGTCTCCTCGTCGTGGTTTTCGCGGCGAGGAGTGACGAAGTCATCGACGAGCGGTCCGTTGGGTCAGCCGCGCCGGACCAGGTGGAGCGTGACGGCGCCTTCTGGCCTTGACCCAAGATAGGTATGGCCCGCTTCGGCGCAGAAGTGCGGCAGGTCGACCGCGGCCATCGGGTCGGTTGCCCGGACGCAGAGGACGGCCCCCGAAGCCAGCGTCAGCAGCCGTTTCCGCGCCTTCAGGACGGGAAGCGGGCAAAGAAGCCCCTCGCAATCCAGGATTTCGTCCCAATCGGCCATGCGGGCGGTGTAGCCGGGCCCGCTCCAAGCGGCAAGGTTACAATCCGGCCACGGGGATGTGACGCCCCGCACGGATGACGCAGGCCCCGAAAGCCGCTATGTCGGCGTGAAGGGGTGGCCCATGTTCGGAATTGAGATCATCGACGCTGCGTTGCTGCCCGCGATGCTGGTAGCGCTCGCGGGTGGGGTGCTGTCGTTCCTGTCACCTTGCGTGTTGCCGATCGTGCCGCCGTACCTCGCCTATATGGGCGGGATTTCGATGGGAGAGATGACCGGCGCGGGTGCGGCGCGGCGCCGGGTGATCCTGCCGGCGTTGTTCTTCGTTCTGGGACTGTCGACCGTCTTTCTGGTGCTTGGCTTCACCGCATCGGCCTTCGGTGCGTTTGTCCTGAACAATCAGGAGCTTCTGGCGCAGATCTCGGGCGTCGTGGTCATCATCTTCGGCCTCCACTTCCTCGGCCTCTTCCGCATTCCGATCCTTGACCGGGAAATGCGGCTTGATGCGGGTGAGCGTGGGGGGTCCGCCCTCGGGGCCTATGTGCTGGGCCTTGCCTTCGCCTTCGGCTGGACGCCCTGCATCGGCCCGCAGCTGGGCGCGATCCTGTCGCTTGCGGCGCAGGAAGGCAGCATGGAGCGGGGGACGCTGCTGCTGGGCGTCTATGCTTTGGGCCTAGGTCTTCCGTTCCTTCTGGCGGCGATCTTTATCGAAAGATCAATGGCTTTGATGGCAAAGCTCAAGCCTCACATGAAGCTGATCGAGCGGCTGATGGGGGGGCTTCTGTTGATCGTCGGCCTGGCCCTTGTGACGGGCGCCTTCACCGATTTCAGCTACTGGATGCTTGAGACCTATGACGCGCTTGGAATTCCGTTGCCGGGCTGAGGCTTTCTTCTTGCTCATCAGTGGTTAAGGTGTGCAGGGCAGACTGGCGGCCCTGATGGCGGGATTGGCGTGACTTCAGCGAAGGACAGCATGGCGGAGCAAGGCACGTTCCGGCGCCATGTGCTGTACATTCCGGGCTATGATCCGTTTCCCGCCCGCCGCTACCGCGAGCTTTACCGGACCGAAGGGGCGGCGCAGGCGGCGATTTCGGGCTATGAGCTGACGATCCAGCCTAGGGCCGGTCAGACCTACGGCTGGCGCGTGGTCGGGCGGATCGGTCGCCCGGCGGAGGCGGAGGTAGAGGTGCTGGTCTGGTCCGACCTTGTGAAAGGGTCGATGGGGCGGGGGATCGCGGGCACCTATCTGCAGCTGCTGCGGACGGCATGGCTTTACGTTTCCTCGGGCGCGCTGCGGCAGCTCTTGCGCTTGCGCAAGGGTCCGATGATCGCGGCGCTTTATCCTGTGGTCGCGCTGGTCCTGCAGGCGCTGGTGGCGCTTCTGGTTTCGCTGCTGGTGCTGTGGCTTGCGTCGGCCTTGCCGTATGGCCTGGAATGGCTGGCGGCGGCTCTTGCGGGCTGGGCGGTTCTGGAGGGGTTCCGGCGGATCGACCGGCGGCTTTTCGTTTATTATCTGATGCATGACTATGCCTTCACCACGGTCGAAGGCGGCGCTTATCCGGCGGTTCTGGAAGCGCGGCTTGCCGAGTTTCGCGCACGTATCCGGGCGGCGCTGGCAAGCGGGGTGGATGAGGTGCTGGTCGTCGGCCATTCCTCGGGCGCGCATCTGGGGGTGTCGGTGCTGGCGGACCTCATCCGCGAAGCCCCGCCCGCCGGGGCAGCGCTGGGGTTCCTGAGCCTTGGTCAGGCGGTGCCGATGGTGTCGTTCCTGCCGCGGGCGGGGCGGCTCCGCGGCGATCTGGCTTTTTTGTCTGAAAGCAAGGCGTTGACCTGGGTCGACGTGACCGCGCCCGGCGACGGCTGCAGCTTTGCGCTGTGCGATCCGGTGGCGGTCAGCGGGGTGGCACCGAAGCTTCAGCGCTGGCCGCTGGTGGTGTCGGCGGCCTTTACCCAGACGCTGAGCCCCGAGCGCTGGGAGGAGTTGAAGCGGAAGTATTTCCGCCTGCATTTTCAGTATCTCTGCGCTTTCGACCGGCCTGGGGATTATGACTATTTCCAGATCACGGCGGGGCCTTTGACGCTGGCCGAGCGGTATGCGGGTCGGAAGCCCTCAGCCAGCCGGATCGTGACGCCCCTTAGCCCCTATCGGGATGTCGCATGACCCCGCCGAAGCCGGAACCGCGCGCCGACCGGGTCTCGCTTTGGACCTATCTGAGGCTGTTCCGGCGCGACATCCTGTCGGCGCAGCCGGCGCGGCTTTACCGGGCCTGGATGGCCGAGTTCCGGACGCCGTTCTTCAGGAGCTACCTTTGCAACGACCCCGCGCTGGTGCGGCGGGTGCTGGACGAGCGGCCTGGCGATTTCCCGAAGTCGGGGCGGGTGACCGAGGGGCTGCGGCCATTGCTCGGCCGGTCGGTCTTTGTGACGAATGGCGAGGAGTGGTTGCGCCAGCGGCGGATCATCGACCCGGCGTTCGAGGGCGGGCGGCTGAAGGAGGCGTTTCCGGCGATTTGGGCCGCGTCCGAGGCGGCGGTGGCGCGGATGGGCGAGGGGGAGGTCGAGGTGGAGCTGGCCGCGAGCCACGCGGCGGCGGATGTGATCTTCCGGACTTTGTTCTCGATCCCGATCGAGGACCGGGTGGCGCAAGCGGTGTTCCATGAGTTCCGGGCCTACCAGCGGTCGGCGCCGATCCTGAACCTTGCGGCCTTCCTGCCCTTGCCGCGCTGGGTGCCGCGGCTGCACCGGGGGGCGACGTTGCGGTCTGCGCGCGTGATCCGCGAGTTGATTACGGGGCTGACTTCGGCGCGGGCGGAGGCGATTGCTGGGGGGCGGGCGCCTTTGGACCTTGCGACGAAGATCATGACGACGCCCGATCCGGTGACGGGGACGCCCTTCGGGACGGTGGAGATGGTCGATCAGGTGGCGATCTTCTTCCTTGCCGGGCATGAGACGAGCGCCTCGGCTTTGGGGTGGGCTTTGTATCTTCTGGCGACGCATCCGGAGGCTCAAGGGAGGGTGGCGGAGGAGGCGGCGGGGTTGCGGCCGGAGTTCGGGACGGCGGGGTCGTTGCGGTTCACAAGGGATGTGTTCCGCGAGGCTTTGCGGCTTTATCCGCCGGTGCCGATGATGGTGCGGGAGAATGTGACGGAGGAGGAGTTCCGGGGCCGGAAGGTGAGGCGGGGCGCCCAGATCGTGCTGAGCCCCTGGCATCTGCACCGGCATGAGCGGATCTGGGAGCGGCCGGATGCGTTCGACCCGGACCGTTGGGCGGGGGAGGGGCGGGAGGCGGCTCGGGAGGGGTATCTGCCGTTCTCGCGGGGGCCGAGGGTCTGTCCGGGAGCGGGGTTTGCGATGCTGGAGGGGACGCTGATGCTGGCGCATCTGGTGCGGGCGTTCCGGTTCGAGGCTCTGGAGGGCCGGGTGCCGGTGCCCGTGGCGCATCTGACGGTCCGGGCGAAGGATGGGATCTGGCTGAGGGTCAGCCGGCGGGCGTGATGTCCCACGGTGGGACAGTTCCCGGTCTGTTGAAAACAAACGGAAATTTTGCCCGTTAAGCTTGCGTTAAGAATTGGGGGCCCTTCGCGGCCTCAGCCGATCTCGACCCGGTAGCTTTCGATCACCGTATTGGCGAGGAGTTTGTCGCACATCGCCTTGACGTCGGCCTCGGCCTTGGCGGCGTCGGTATGGGCGAGGTCAAGCTCGATCACCTTGCCCTGGCGTACGCCGTTCACCCCCTGGAAACCCAGCGAGCCGAGGGCATGGCGGACCGCCTCACCCTGCGGATCAAGGACGCCGGTCTTCAGCATGACGGTGACACGGGCTTTCATCGGGGCCTCCGGGTTTCGGGTTGACGGGTCTTTAGCGAGGGGGCGGGCGGGGAGCAAGGGGTGCTCGGGACTTAACCAGGTGGATAAGGCAACCTGCCGTGGTCAACGTCCAGTCTTAGTTCAGGTGTCTGACAGCAAGGAAAGGATCGCGGTCCGAAGGGGGCCATTGTCGCCCTGAAAACTCGCAATCATTGCTTGCATGAACCCGGACGGATCAAGGAGTTCCTCGCGCATCCGAAAGCCTGACAGGTCAAACAGAATACTCAGCAGCGTCAACTGGCAGCGGCCGTTGCCTTCGCGGAACGGGTGAATGGCGTTGAGCTCTGCGATGTAATGACTGGCGCGATCCGAAAAAGCCTCGGGGCCTGACGTGGCGGTGAGGTGCTTTTCGTCGGTCAGTTGACTGAAGAGCTTGGTCGTCTCCGTGTCGATGTACTCTGGGTAGCAGAACCAGCCGCCGCCCTTTCCGGTTCTTGTAGTTCGGGGCTGACCCGCCCAAGAATAGACGTCCTGGAAAAAGTGATGATGGATCGTCTTGTAGTGCTGGTAATCGAGGTCGCCCGGGGGCAACCTTTCTTCCGCACGGGTCAGAAACATTAGGTGCTCGAACTGATCGAGCTGATCCTGATCCCGCAACCCAGCTTTGTTGATCAAGACTTGTGTGCCCGGATAGCAAAGTGGGTCATCCGTGGCGGTGTAGCGGCTCATCGCTACCTTTTCGTACCGAAAGCACCGCTGATTGCCTTACGCAGCGAGGCGCCTTTTCGTCCGCTTGCTTCGAGTGCTTCCAGTATTCTCTTTGAGTCGTCGTTCAGTGATATCCCCTCGACGAGAGAGAACCTGCTGGCCTTCGACTTTCCAAGAGGTTTGGAGACAAACTGCCCCGATCTCGAGTCGCGTCCGATGAGAGTACTCTTTGCCATAGGCTTAGCTTACCAGAGGTTCGCGACCTTTTGCACTACCTTTGCAGATAGCCGCCAGGAAGTGATTGAGCCACAGCTCGTCCTCAATTGATCCGCGTCGGCTTCATCGCATGCGCCACGTTCGACCGTAGGACGCCCAGAAACACGAAGTCGCCTTCCGAGAAACGACCAACCTTGATCTTGTGGTCCGCAAGCGGGATGCCAACACCAATCGGCTTGTCACCCAGCAATCATGGCTTTACCAGACCGCCGTGATAGTCGAGCTCATAGGCGACAGCGCCATCAACCGATATCGTCTCGCGGCCCGCGAAATGCGCGATGTCGCCGCTGGCGCGGATGCTGTAGCTGCCGTGCGGGCCTTGCCAATCAAGATTGTCGATGAGGCGACCCTGTGAGCCATCGGTGGAGAGGGCGGCAAGGAGTGTCTGACCCGCGCGGTTGGCGTCAATCAGGTCGGGGCGCGAAATGCGGCCGTAGTAGTTCATGGCCCACACGGGTTCGCCCGACAGCCAGATCACTTCCTGGCCCAGAAAGTCCGTGCCGCCGAAATAGGAGTCGAGATAGCGCCAGTCGCCCTCGCTGAAGGCGAGATCATGCGAATTAGGACGGCTGGACGGAGCCTTTGCACCGCCGCCGATATAGGTGGCTTTCTTGGCGCGGATGGCAAACCGATGCAATTCGGAGTGTTGCATGCCGCCTTCGTTTCAATTGATCAGCGTGGGCTTCATCGTATGCGTCACGTTCGACGGCAGTACGCCAAGCCTGCGCGCCAGTTCGGTATAGACGTCGGCCATCGGCTGGGGGTCGGGGATCGTGCCGTCGGGGCGTTCGGGTTGGCGCATGTCCCAGAGGCGGCAGCTGTCGGGGCTGATCTCATCCGCCACGATCAGTCGCATGAAGTCGCCCTCCCAGATCCGGCCTACCTCGATCTTGAAGTCCGCAAGCCGGATGCCGACGCCCATCATCACGCCGGACAGGAAATCGTTCACCCGAAGCGCCAGGGCCACGACGTCGTCGAGGTCCTGCTGGTTGGCCCAGCCGAAGGCGACGATGTGCTCTTCGGCGACCATGGGCGAGCTCAGCTTTTCGTCCTTGAAGTAGTATTCGACGATCGGGCGCGGGAGCTGGGTGCCTTCGGGGATGCCGAGGCGCGCCGTCATCGGGCCGGCCGAGAAATTGCGGACCACGACTTCCAGCGGAATGATCTCGGCCATCCGCACCAGCTGCTCGCGCATGTTGAGGCGGCGGATGAAATGGGTGGGAACGCCGATCTGGTTCAACCCGGACATGAAGAATTCCGACAGCCGGTTGTTGAGGACACCCTTGCCTTCCAGCGTCGCGGGGGCAGCAACCGTGGGGGCGCTGTCGTCCTTGAAGTACTGCACCAAGGTGCCGGGTTCGGGGCCTTCGTACAGAATCTTGGCCTTGCCTTCGTAGACCTTCTTGCGCCGTGCCATGGTTCACCAAATCAGGGGTGTCGGCGGAAGGGCAATCCTTCAAACCGCTTTCCTTGGCCTATAGTCCAAGGGGCCAATACTCGCAAGGCGCGAGCGGCCTATGGGCCCATTGGGGGCTTGCGGTGCGGGGGTGGGATGGGCATATGGGAGGAAATGCGAAAAACAGTTCGGGGGGAGCCCATGACCACGTTCGACGACCGCGAGAATGCTTTCGAGTCCAAGTTCGCGCATGACAGCGAGATGCAGTTCCGTGCCGAGGCCCGGCGGAACAAGCTTCTGGGTCTTTGGGCGGCCGAGCTGATCGGCAAGTCGGGCGAGGACGCTGCGGCCTATGCGCTGGAAGTCGTGAGTGCCGACTTCGAGGAAGCGGGCGACGAGGATGTGGTGCGCAAGGTCGTGGCCGATCTTGCGGGCAAGGCCAGCGCCGACGAGATCCGCGCCAAGATGAAAGAGCTGCTGCCGATCGCGAAGGCGCAGCTGATGTCGGAGCTCTGACAGTCGGCTGAGGCCGGTTGCTGCCGGTCCCGGAGAGAGCTGCGGGCCAGTGAAGATGAGCCGGACGCCATGACATGTTGCGGAATATGAGTTTGCCTCGCGCGGTGACCCGTGGCAGAGCGGACAGGACACGATGGCCGGAAAGGACCAGGAAGAATGACTGACGCGCTTACCCGGATGCTGGCTGCACGCGACTGGATTCTGGCCGATGGGGCCACCGGGACGAACCTGTTCAACATGGGCCTGTCGTCGGGCGAACCGCCCGAGCTTTGGAACACGGATGAGCCGGACAAAATCCGCAAGCTTTATCGCGGGGCGGTCGAGGCGGGGTCGGATCTGTTTCTGACGAACACGTTCGGTGGCAATGCGTCGCGGCTGAAGCTGCACAATGCGCAAAGTAGGGTGCGCGAGTTGAACCGGGTGGGTGCAGCCCTTGGCCGTGAGATCGCCGACAGGGCGGGCCGTCCGGTGGTGGTTGCGGGCTCGATCGGCCCGACGGGCGAGATTTTCGAGCCGATGGGGACGATGACCCACGAGCTGGCGGTGGAGATGTTCCACGAGCAGGCCGAGGGGCTGAAAGAGGGCGGGGCTGACGTTCTTTGGGTCGAGACGATGTCGGCGCCCGAAGAATACCGGGCTGCGGCCGATGCAGCGCTGCGGGCCGATATGCCCTGGTGCGGGACGATGAGCTTCGACACGGCGGGCCGGACGATGATGGGGACGACGTCCTCGGCGCTGGCGGATATGGTGGAGCGGCTGGTGAACCCGCCGATCGCCTTTGGCGCGAACTGCGGGGTGGGGGCGTCCGATCTGATGCGGACGATCCTGGGCTTCGCGGCCACCGGGACAGAGCGCCCGATCATTGCCAAGGGGAATGCCGGGATTCCGAAGTACCACGATGGCCATATCCATTACGACGGCACGCCCGAACTGATGGCGGAATACGCCGTTCTTGCGCGCGATGCAGGTGTGCGGATCATCGGGGGCTGCTGCGGGACCATGCCGCAACACCTGCGGTCGATGCGCGTGGCGCTGGAATCGCGGCCCAGGGGAAATCGTCCGTCGCTGGAGACGATCCAGGCGAAACTGGGCGGCTTTTCTTCGGCTTCGGACGGGACGGGGGATACGTCGGGCGATCCGAAGCGGGAACGGCGCGGTCGGCGCGGCTAAGGTTTTCGCGAAACGGTTGGGGTGGAACAAAATCCTTGAGTAAGGATTTTGGCAAATTTCTTGCTTAAGAAATTTGGTCCCGGCACTGCCGTTCAGAAAAGCGACAGCTGATCGCCGGGCTTTGGCGGGGCACGGAAGAGGTCGGTTCTTAACGCGGGCAGACCCTCGCTCAGGCCCAGCCTTTTGCGTGCGACATCTGCGCGGCGATGGATCAGCTCGGCCCAGAGGCCCTGGCCCGTCATCCGCTTGCCGAACTCCGGGTCGTAGTCCCGCCCGCCGTGCAGCTCTCGTACCCGGCCCATGACGCGGGCGGCACGGTCTGGAAAGGTGGTTTCCAGCCAGTTGCGGAAAAGCTCGGCGACCTCCAGCGGTAGGCGGAGGGGGATGGAATTCGCGGCGGTCGCTCCGGCGTCGCGGCCGGCTTCCATGACCGCCTCAAGCTCATGATCGGTGAGCGCGGGGATCAGGGGGGAGACCTGGATGCGGACCGGAATGCCCGCTTCGGTGAGCTTCCGGATGATCTGCAGACGGCGTTTTGGTGAGGGCGCTCGGGGTTCCATCTTGCGGGCAAGGGTTTCGTCCAGCGTCGTGACCGAAATGGAGACCGAGGCCAGGCCCTCGGCTGCCATCGGCGCGATGAGGTCGATGTCGCGTTCGATCGTGGTGCCGCGGGTGGTGATCCAGACCGGGTGGCGGAAGGCCTGCACGACCAAAAGCACCTCGCGCATGATCCGGTAGTCACGGTCGATCGGCTGATAGGGGTCGGTGTTGGTGCCGATCGAGATCGCCTGCACCTTGTAGGCGGGGCGGCGGAGTTCCGTCTCGAGCACCGCCGCAATGCCGGGGCGGGCGATGAGGCGGGTCTCGAAATCGAGGCCGGGCGAGAGGTTGAAGAAGGCGTGGCTTGGCCTTGCATAGCAGTAGATGCAGCCGTGTTCGCAGCCGCGATAGGGGTTGATCGAACGGTCGAAGGGCAGGTCGGGCGAGCGATTGTAGGTGATGGCTGAGCGGGGGCGTTCGAGGCGAACTTCGGTTGCGACCAGCCGTTCGTCCTCAGGTATGTCCCAGCCGTCATCGTAGGCCTCACGGTCCGTCGCCTCGAACCGGCCGGCGCGGTTGCTGTCGGCCCCTCGCGCACGGATGCGCTGGCCCGGAAGGATGCTGTCGCCCTCGGTCATTCCTGAAGTTTAGAACATATGCGGAACATCTGCCACAACTTTCCCGCGCGCGACGGCTTTCTGTCGGCTTTCATTCGGTGTATGTCGCTTGGCGAATAGTTGCCGCGTCGCTTTGCGACCATGCACGATGCAAGACCCTTCCGTTTGGAGCGCCCCCATGGCCGACGAAGAAGACATCATCCTTTCTGAGCTTTCGGATGACGAGCTTGTGCTGCAGATGCACGACGACCTTTACGACGGTCTGAAGGAAGAGATCGAGGAAGGCGTCAACATCCTGATCGCGCGCGGCTGGACGCCCTACGACGTCCTGACAAAGGCGCTGGTTGCGGGCATGACCATCGTCGGCGCCGACTTCCGTGACGGGATCCTCTTCGTGCCGGAGGTCCTTCTGGCCGCGAATGCGATGAAGGCCGGGATGTTCATCCTGAAGCCTTTGCTCGTGGAAACCGGGGCGCCGCGGATGGGCAAGATGGTGATCGGGACGGTCAAGGGCGACATCCATGACATCGGCAAGAACCTTGTCGCGATGATGATGGAAGGTGCCGGGTTCGAGGTGCGCGATCTGGGCATCAACAACTCGGTCGAGAAGTATCTTGAGGCGCTGGAGCAGGAGAAGCCCGATATCCTGGGGATGTCGGCGCTGCTGACCACGACGATGCCGTATATGAAGGTCGTGATCGACACGATGAAGGAAAAGGGCATGCGGGACGATTACATCGTCTTGGTCGGTGGCGCGCCGCTGAACGAAGAGTTCGGCAAGGCGATCGGCGCGGATGCCTATTGCCGGGATGCGGCTGTCGCGGTCGAGACGGCGAAGCAGTTCGTGGCGCGCAAGCACAACCAGATCGCGGGCTGACGCACCAAAGCGTGACATGGCAAGGGCTTGCGTGATCGCGACTTCGGGCGCACATTAGTCGGGATGGAGAGCGTGCCATGCCGCTTACACACTTCCTAGGTCTTATCTTCCTGGTCATGCTCGCCGCCGGGGCGACAGTTGCGCTTGCCGTCTGGGCAGGCGTGCCGCTTGTCGCACTTGGCTTTGCGGCTTTGGCGGGCAGCCTGATCGTTACCTGGTATCAAGTCGGGCGCTGATCTGGTGAAGCCAGCAGGAAGGCGATGAACCCGCCGGGTTGCTGCATCGCTTCGATGTTGGTGAAGCCTGCCTGTGTGAGCAGGTTAGTGCCGCCGTCAATCCCGACGACATCTCCACCCCATACCCCAGCCCGGAAACGGACGAGTGCGGCCGCATCTTCAAGGTCGGGCGGCTGGATGGCGGCCAGAAGCAGCCTGCCGCCGGGGCGGAGGGCGGCGCGGCCTCGTGCAAGGATTTCCGGCAGGGCGGTGGCGGGGATGAAGGCCGAAGGGACGAAAATGAGGTCGAATGCGGCCTGGTCCATCAGGCCTTCGCCGAAGCCCTGGCGGAGCTCCATCCGGTCTGCGAGGTCCGTTTCGGTGAGGTTGCGGCGGGCAAGGGCCAAGGCGCCGGGCAGGGGCTCGATCCCGACGGCGGAAAGGTGCGGCCAGCGCTGGAGCATTCCGATCGACAGCCAGCCGACGCCGGTGCCGATGTCAAGGAAGCGGGCGCCGGGCTGGTCGAGCCTTTGGAGGAGTGCCTGGGCGACGCGGGCGGCGAGCCGCTCGAAGCCCCGCCAGAAGCCAAGCGAGACCTCGCCGAAGACCTGCATCACCTGCGCGTCGCGGTCCTGCCAGCCGCGCTGGCCGACGCCGGGGCCGAGGATATGCGCGCCGAAGAGAAGCTCGGCCCGGATCAGGGCGAGGACCGGGGCCAGTTCGTCTGGCGCGGCATTGGCGATGGCGCGGGTCAGGCCGTGCTGGGCGAGAAGGCTCGCGGTTGCGTCGGCGACGACCGGGTCCTGTTGCGTGCCAGAGATGCGGGCGCGGAGGGCAAGGCCGAGGGCGGTGAGAAGGACTGTTGTCCGGCTGGCGTCTCCGACGGTGTGGCGGATTGTGTCGATGGGGGACATGGGGTGCTTTTGTACGGTCATGGCGGGCTCCTTTGCCGTCGGGGTTTGGCGTGGGGGAAGTGCCGCGAACAGTGTCGATTTCGGCGCAGCCTTGCGCGAAAACAGGCCGCGGGAGGCGCGGGATTTGCGGTAGGCTTTGGTCATGGACACCCGTAACGCCCCGGACTGGAACGATCTGCGCCCGTTTCTGGCGCTGGCGCGGGCGGGCAGCCTGGCGGGGGCGGCGCGCGCGATGGGGACGCGGCACAGCACGGTCAGCCGCCGGATCGACATGCTGGAGCAGGCTTTGGGCATGCGGCTGGTGCATCGGACTGCGGCGGGGGCGGTGCTGACCGAAGCGGGAGCGCGGCTGGTGCCGCTGGCGCAGGCGGCGGAGCGGGCGGTGGAGGCGTTTGTTGCGGCGGCCGCGGGGGTGCCGCGGGTCTGGCGGCTGGCGCTGCCGACGGGGATTGCTCCGCTGGTGGCCGCGGACCTGGCGGCCTTGCAGGCGCGGCGGCCGGAGCTGGCGGTGGAGGTTCTGAGCAGCAGCAGGCCGGCTGATCTGGCCGCGGGGGAGGCGGACCTTGCGGTGCGCATGCGCCCGGTCGAGGACGGCGATCTGGTGGTGCGCCGGGTGGGCGAGGCGGGCTGGTCGCTTTATGCAAGCACTGGGTATCTGGCTGCGCATCCGGTGGCGGGGGGTGACCTTTCGGGGCACAGCCTGATCGGGTTTCACGCCGATCTGGCGGGGTCGCCCGCTGATCGCTGGCTGGCGGAGCATGGGGCGGGGGGCCGGGTGGTCCTGCGGCTGGGGCAGATGGCCGATCTGGTGGCCACCGCACGCGAGGGAATCGGGGTGGCGCTGCTGCCGTGCGTGCTCGCCGATGCCGCAGAGGGGCTGGAGCGGCTGGTGCCTCAGGTTCTGCTGAGCCAGCCGGTTCTTCTGGTCTGTCGGCGCGATGTGGCCGATGATCCACAGGCGCGGGTTGTGATCCGCTGTCTGGTCGCCGCATTGGGCCGGGCGCGGGCGGCGTTGTCGGGGGTGCGAGGGTGATACTGAAGGACGAGGTCTTGACCGAGGAGGGGCTGGCGCCTGCGCATGTGGGGCGGGTGCTTCTGATCGCCTGCGGGGCGCTGGCGCATGAGATCCTGGCGCTGAAGGCTGCGAATGGCTGGTCGCATCTCGACCTGCAATGCCTGCCGGCGAAGCTGCATCTCTGGCCGGAGAAGATCATCCCGGCAGTGGAGGAGGCGGTTGCGGAGAACCGGGGGGCCTACGAGACGATCTTCGTCGTCTATGCCGATTGCGGGACGGGTGGCCTGTTGCAGGCGGCTTGCGACCGGCTGGGGGTCGAGATGGTGGAGGGCCCGCATTGCTATTCGTTCTTCGAGGGCAATGACGCTTTTGCGGCGCGGGCGGAGACGGAGTTCACGGCGTTCTACCTGACGGATTTCCTGGTGCGGCAGTTCGATGCCTTCGTCTGGAAGCCGATGGGATTGGACCGGCATCCGGAGCTTCGGGACATGTATTTCGGGAATTACACGAAGCTGGTCTTTCAGGCGCAGGTGAACGATCCGGCGCTGGATGCGAAGGCTGAGGAGTGCGCGCAGCGGCTGGGGCTGGAGTACGAGCGGCGGTTTACGGGTTATGGCGATCTGTTGACGGCGCTGGCCGCGGTGGCGCGGTAGTGGTTCAGCACGAAGACGCGGATGGCGGAGGCGAGGCCCTCGTCGCCGGTGCGGGCGTCGTCGATGTCGGCGGCAAGCTGGTTGAAGGGGATGCCGCGTTCGGTGGCAATCGCTCGGAAGGCGTCCCAGAATTCTGGTTCCAGCGACACGCTGGTGCGGTGGCCGTGGAGGGTGAGGGAGCGCTTTGCGGGGCGGGTCGGCATGGGTGCGAACCTAACCAACAGCTCAACCCACCAAAATCCTTAAGTAAGGATTTTGACAAATTTCTTACTTAAGAAATTTGGGTTCCGCGGGTCACAGCCGCAGGTGAACCGGGTCAGCGTTGCAGAACACCACGAAGTGTCCCGCATTCTCGACGACCCGAAATCCGCGTTTGCGCATGGCGGCGAAGAAGACGTCGCGACCGACGATACGATCAATGTCGGAAGTCCGCCTACGGATCACACCGCCGTCCAAGGCCGTCTTGGATGCAAACATCTGTCGCATCCATTCATGCGAAGTCACCGGGAGTGGAAAGTCCTTCATAGCGCACCTCCTGCCCGGAAGATTGCGCCACCAAGGTTAACCCCGGGTTACTATGTCTCGCGCCGATGCCCGTCCAAATCGCGCTTTACCTTTTCGGCCTGGGCCTTCTCAAGCTCCCGCTCGGCCTTGGTGCGCCCGAACTTGGCGGCGTTCACATCGGCATTCACGCGGGCTGCCTTGCGGGCCGCCTGCTTTTTCGCCTGCCGGAGGTTGACGATCTCGGCCATCAGCCCCTGGGACCGATCATGTCCTCGGGCCGGACGATCCGGTCGAAGGTTTCGCCGTCGACAAAGCCGAGCGCGACGGCCTCTTCGCGGAGGGTCGTCCCGTTCTTGTGCGCGGTCTTGGCGACCCTGGTGGCGTTGTCATAGCCGATCGTGGGCGCAAGGGCCGTCACCAGCATCAGCGACTCTTTCATCAGCTTGTCGATCCGCGCGATGTTGGCCTTGGTACCCACAACCATGTTGTCGGTGAAGCTGACCGAGGCGTCGCCCAGAAGCTGCATGCTCTGGAGCACGTTGTAAGCCATCATCGGGTTGTAGACGTTAAGCTCGAAATGGCCTTGAGACCCGGCAAAGCCCACGCCCGCGTCGTTGCCCATGACCTGGGCGCAGACCATGGTCATCGCTTCGGCCTGGGTCGGGTTCACCTTGCCCGGCATGATGCTGCTTCCCGGTTCGTTTTCCGGCAGGATCAGCTCGCCCAGGCCCGAGCGGGGGCCGGAACCGAGAAGCCGGAGGTCGTTCGCGATCTTGAAAAGCGAGGCGGCGACGGTTTTCAGCGCACCCGAGAACATGACCATCGCGTCATGGGCGGCCAGCGCCTCGAACTTGTTGGGGGCTGTAACGAACGGCAGGCCGGTGATTTCGGCGATGCGGGCCGCCACACGCTTGTCCCAGCCGACGCGGGTGTTGAGGCCGGTGCCGACGGCGGTGCCGCCCTGGGCAAGCTCGTAGATGTCGGGCAGGCACATCTCGACCCGTTCGATCCCTTTGCGGACCTGCATGGCATAGCCCGAGAACTCCTGGCCGAGGGTCAGGGGTGTCGCGTCCTGGGTATGGGTGCGGCCGATCTTTATGATGTCCTTGAACTCGACCACCTTGGCATCGAGCGCAGCCAGAAGCTTCTGAAGGCCAGGCATCAGGACATCACGGCAGTGCATCCCGATGGCCACATGCATCGCGGTGGGGAAGGTGTCGTTCGACGACTGGCCCATGTTCACATGGTCGTTCGGGTGCACGGGCTTTTTCGAGCCGATGACACCGCCCAGCATCTCGATTGCACGGTTCGAGATCACCTCGTTCGCGTTCATGTTCGACTGGGTCCCGGACCCGGTCTGCCAGACCACAAGCGGGAAGTTGTCGTCGAACTTGCCCTCGATCACCTCGGTCGCGGCGGCGGCGATGGCCTGGCCAAGCTCAGGCGAGATGTCGCCCTGGTCGATGTTGACGAGCGCGCAGGCCTTCTTGATGACGCCAAGGGCGCGCACGACCGGGATCGGCTGACGCTCCCAGCCGATGGGGAAGTTCTTGACCGACCGCTGCGTCTGGGCGCCCCAGTACTTGTCAGACGGAACCTCAAGCGGGCCGAAGCTGTCGGTTTCTGTACGGGTCGCGGTCATGGGAAACTCCGAAAGGCGAATGCTTCCTTTAAGGCGAAGCTCTGGCAACAATCAATGCTACAAACGGGCGAGATAGCTTTGCTTGTGGCCCCGCAGGATGGGAGATAGCGTTCGAAGTCAGGTGATTGGGGATACTATATGACAAGCAAAAGTACGGCGGCCCGCGAACTGTATATAGAGTTGTTGCAAAAGGTCGTGATCAACGAAATCTACAAAGACCCGCCTATCCTTGCGGCGAGATACTTGCGGCGGGCTATCCGGAAAGGGATTGTGCCCGGAGGGTTCGACGATAAACAGCGTCAGCTCGGGCGCGATTGGCCGTCGATCGCCCACAGCATGATCGGGCGCAAGCGCTTGGACAACTTGCGTTACTGCGTCAATGACGTCCTGACGCGCAAGATTCCCGGAGACATGATCGAGACAGGCGTCTGGCGGGGTGGCGCTTGTATCCTGATGCGCGGGATGCTGAAGGCCTGGTGCGACGAGACCCGGACCGTATGGGTTGCCGACAGTTTCGCCGGCCTGCCACCTCCTGATGCCGAAAGTTATCCAGCGGATGCCGGTGACACGCACCACAAGGTCGAGGTCCTGGCAGTATCCCTCGAGACGGTTCAGGCCAATTTTTCCCTTTACGGTCTGCTTGACGAGAGGGTTCGGTTCTTAAAAGGCTGGTTCAAGGACACGCTGCCCGATGCCCCTATCGAAAGACTATCGGTGATAAGGCTGGACGGCGACATGTATGAAAGCACGATGGACGGGTTCCGGGCCCTCTACCATAAGCTGTCGCCCGGCGGGTATCTGATCGTAGATGACTATCATGCGGTCAAAGGTTGCAGAGCGGCGGTCCACGATTTCATCTCTACCCTTGAACCGCGTGAAAAGGTCGAAATCCAGGAGATCGACGGGACCGGCGTATTCTGGCAGCGAAAACTGGACTGATCCTACGGGTCGCGCCTGAAGACGTACACTCGAGCCGGCGGCAGGTTCAGCCAAACCTTGCGGCCGGCTTCGACCCGTAACTCGAGCTTATCCAGGATACTGGACGGGACAGGCGGTTTCGGGCCGTAGGTGAACTGGATATAGGGCGCGCCCGGTGCCAGGACACGGAAAGCCGCGCTGAGGATCGCCTCGCAGACCGGGGCGGGCATCGACAGAAGCGGCAGGCCCGAGACTACGGCGCCCACGCCCGCGTCCACCACCTCATGCGCCCGGTCGGCCCCCAGGTGATGCACGGTCACGCCGGGAAAATCCTGCCGCAGATGGGTGACGAAATCGGCATCAAGCTCGAACAGGGTCAGATTCGCCGGTGCAACGCCTGCGGCAAGGATCGCACGGGTCAGCGTGCCGGTGCCGGGTCCGAACTCAACGACGCGCCCGGTCTGGGGGCCGAGGCCTTCCGCCATGGCGCGGGCGAGATGGCGTGACGAGGGCGCGACGGCAGAGACCTGCTTCGGGTTCCGCAACAACCTGCGGGCGAAAAGCGCCAGATCATTCATTTGTCAGTGCTTCCGGAACTGGTCCAGCGAGACGATCTCGGCATCGTGCCGCTCGGGCTCTTCTTCGACCTCGATGTCATCCTCTTCCTCGTCGTCCTCGTCATCTTCGCTTTGCGTTTCAAAGCGCAGGCCGAATTCCACGGACGGGTCGACGAAGGTGCGAAGTGCGTCGAACGGGATCAGCATCGGTTCGGGATTGTTTCCGAAATTCAGGGTAACACTGAAGCCTTCATCGTTCACGATCAGGTTTTCGAACCAATGCTGGATGACCACGGTCATTTCTGTGGGATAGCGCTCTTTCAGCCAGTCTGCGATCACGACGCCCGGATGCGTGGTGTCGAAGGTGATGAAGAAGTGATGCGCGCCCGGCAGGCCGTTTTCCGCGACATCTTCCAGGACCGACTGAATGAGGCCCCGCATCGCCCGGTGCATGAGGTTGCCATAGTCGATGCTGCGCGCCATCTGCCGTCCTTTCCCGGTTGAGTTGCAGCATAGGGGATTCGAAGCCCAAGGGAAGGGGCGGCTGCAGGATTGTCGCCAAGGCTTCACAGAACCGCCGCAAGGGCCGAAGCGGCTGCCGAAATGCCAAGCACCCAGAGGAGTGGCCAGTGCCGCCAAAGGAGCGTGTAGGCGGCAAAACCCGCGATCAGGGCGGGGACAAGGCGCAGGCTGGCGGGGTCGGGCAGGGTCAGGTGCAGGGGGCCGAAGGAGACCTCGGGAAGCGTCGCGAAGAGGACATGCAGCGCGAACCAGAGCGAGAGATTCGCGATCACGCCGACGACCGCCGCGGTGATGGCGGCGAGCGCGCCCGAAAGGCGGGGCATATGGGTCAGGCGGTCGATGAAGGGGGCTCCGGTGAAGATGAAGAGGAACGAGGGGATGAAGGTCATCCAAAGCGCGATCCCGGCCCCCGCAAGGCCCATCTGCCAGCCGCCCGCCTGATTTGCGGCCATGAAGCCGACGAACTGGTTGACCAGGATCAGGGGGCCGGGCGTCGTTTCGGCAAGGCCGAGGCCGTCCATCATCTGGGTGAGGGTGAGCCAGCCTTTGTCCTCGACCACCTCCTGCGCCATCCAGGCGAGGACGGCGTAGGCCCCGCCGAAGGTCAGGACGGCGAGTTTGGAGAAGAAGATGCCGATCTCGGCCAGGCGGCCGGGGACCAGAAGGACCAGCGCGCCGAGGGGGATCAGCCAGATTGCCAGCCAGACGGCGCCTGCTTTCAGGGATCGAGCCAGGGCTGCGGGCGGGGCTGGGGCGGTGGGGTCCTTGGCGGTGGCGGGGGTGCGGAAGAAGCCCCAGATCGCGGCGGTCAGGATGACCAGCGGGAAGGGGAGCTTGAAGAGGAAGAGGGCGGCAAAGGCCGCGAGGGCGATCAGGTTGGCCTCGCGGGTCTTCAGGGCGCGTTTGGAGACGCGGATCAGCGCCTCGATCACGATGGCGATCACGGCGGCCTGCACCCCGGTGAAGAGCCCCATGACCAGCGGCACGTCGCCAAGGGCGGAGTAGAGGAGGGTCAGGGCAAGGACGACGACGGCTCCGGGCAGCACGAAGAGGCCCCCGGCGATCAGGCCGCCCTTCACGCCATGCAGCCGCCAGCCGATCCAGGTGGCAAGCTGCATCGCCTCCGGTCCCGGGAGGAGCATGCAGAAGGAGAGGGCGCGGAGGTAGTCGGGCTCCTCGACCCACTTCTTCTCGTCCAGAATCATCCGGTGCATCAGGGCGATCTGGGCGGCCGGCCCGCCAAACGACAGGCAGCCGATTTTCGCGAAGGTATTGGTCAGTTCGGAAAGCGAGGGGGTCATGGGCGAAGTCATTCCGGGCGTCCTGCGGGCCAGTCGTGGCCTTCCTCATGCCCGTCGCGGGCCCAGCGGTAAAGCGCGTCGTAAAGGGCGATCCCGGCTTCGAGCTGGGCGAGATCGTCGCGGTACATCCGTGACAGGCCGACCGAGAGGGCAAGAAGGCCCGCCGCCTGCGGGGCGAGGTCGTGCCGGTCGGTATCGGCGGCGCGGATGACCAGGGCCATGCGGTCGAGCGCTTCGGTGTGGAGCTGGAAGTCGTCAAGAAGGGCATCGAAGCTGCACTTCTCGCCCCGGTGGCTGAATTGCACGCCCTCGATGTCGTAGGGGATGGCGCTGAAACGGTCGGCGACGTCGGCAACCTCGGCGGGGGCCACGAACAGGAAGGGGGCGGTCGGGTCGATGAAGCGGCGGATCAGCCAGGGGCAGGCGACGCGGTCGATCTTGGGGCGGTGGCGGGTGACCCAGGGGGTGCCGGGTACGGGGAGGGTGGCGATGGGGAGCATCGGCAGGCCTGCCGCCTCCCAGGCGAGGTTGCCGCCTTCCAGGACCTCGGCCTGCCAGCCCAGCGTGCGCAGCCAGGCGGCCGCACCTTCCGAGAGCTTCTTGCCCTTGGTGCAGGCCACGATGGCACGTCCTGGCGGGTCGGTCAGAGTGGAGATGGCTTTGTGGGACAGACGGCGAGAGGTCGGGATCATGCAGGGAAGGGCGGTGACGTCTTCCTCGATCCGGACGTCGAGAATCACGGGCGCCTCGGGGGTACCGATCAGGCGGAAGGCTTGGGCAGGGGTGATCTGGCCGAACTGGGGCATGGGGTGCATCCTTGAAATGAGCAGGGATGCGACGCTTGGGCCGGGGCCTCACGGGGCGGACGCGGACCCCATGGGCCAAGCGATAGGGGCTGGAGGCCTTGCGGTCAAGGGCTAGCCGATGGGACTGACGAGTTCGCGAAGAAGCTTTAGTCGAAGGGTTTCGGCATAGTCCTGCAGACCGCGGGCGGTCATGACGAAACCGCCGGGGGTGATGATCCAGCGGCGAAAGTAGTTGGTGATCGGGAAGGCGGGGCCGGGTTCCTCGATGGCGATGGCGTTGATCATGATGTCGGCCTCGATCGCTTCGGCGCGGGCTATGGCGTCGGTGAAGCCTGCGTTTTCCTGCCCGTCACCGGAGACGTCGATCACCCGGTGGCGGCAGTCGGGGACGGCGGCGAACTGGGCCGTTGCGAAGCGGAGGCCCTGGCCGACGGCGGTGTCGGACCCTTTGAAGGATCGCGGCATGTCGGCAGCGCGGGCGGCAAAGCGGGCGACGTCGTCGGGGGTGAGCATCCGCTGCCAGGAGAGGACCAGCGCCTGTTCGGTCGTGCCGGACCACTGGATGACGGCAAGAGCGATCTGGCGATTGACCAGGGCCTCGGTGACCTCGGGGTCGGAGAGGGCGGCTGCAAGGCCGTCCGTCTGCAGGCGGTAGTCGCCGCTGTCGATGGAGCCCGAGACGTCGATGGACAGAAGTAGTGCGGTCTCGCAAGCCAGCGCGGGGCCGGCGATGAAACAGGCGAGGAGGGCCGCGCGAAGCATGGCCGACGATGCGGCCTGTTGTCTGTCGTTGCAAGGGGTTCGAGGGGAGGCTCGTCGATGACTTCGTCACTCCTCGCGGGCGCTGCCGAGGAGGAGCCGAAGGCGAACGAGGAGGGGTGGGAAGGTGCAGGTTTCTGTTGCCAGGTACCTGCGAACCCCGCCCTACGCGGCTAAGCGCAGGGGCTTAGTTTTGGTATTGCGAGCCGCTTACGCGGCCAGCGCCACCGGAGCACGGTTGTCGTTGGCAACTGTGATCATGGACCGATAACGGTGGTACCTCACCGAGCGAAAGCTGGCCTCTTTGGTCGTTCGTCGATCCTATTTCG
>NZ_JBOFBI010000248.1:0-11993 GCF_051645465.1 Tabrizicola sp.
GGTTTGGGACTTGGTTCGCGGAAACCATCAGGGCCAGCGGCCGCGTGTGCCGCGCAAACAGGCCGAACACACGTCTGCTTCTGACCCGTGCAAAACTAGACTCAAAAATGTCTTGCTATGCAGGAGCTATCCACACAGGTCTTTCGGCCTGATCCGTGCTACTGTCGATTATCAGCATGATGTTGGTGTAGGGCGGGTTTGGCGGACGGAGGAAAAGCCATGTCCACCATTCACCTTCCCGTCGTTCGCGCCGAAGCCTCGGCTTGGAACAAAGGCCGCATCATTGGTCAGAAACGTCCCCTTCTGCCCAAGCATGTCTGGGCGATCCGCGTCCGCCTGGAGATCGCAGACAACATCCGCGACCTGGCCCTGTTCAACATGGCCATCGACTGCAAGCTGCGGGGCTGCGATCTCGTCCGGCTCAAAGTCCGAGACGTCTTCGTCTCGGGTCAAATGAAAGAGAGAGCCTCGGTCTTGCAGAGCGAGACCCAGCGACCTGTCCAGTTCGAGATTACGGAGCAGACGCGCAAAGCCGTCCAGCGGTGGATAGAATGTCCGGCTATGTTTGGCTGCGACGACCTTTGGCCAAGCCGGTTTCACGGCAGCCCCCACCTCTCAACCCGGCAGTATGCGCGCATCCTTCGGGGATGGGTGACTTCGATCGGGCTTGAGCCGAGCGCCTACGGCACGCATTCGATGCGCCGGACCAAGGCTGCACAGATCTACAAAAAGACCGGCAACCTGCGCGCTGTACAACTTCTGCTGGGCCACACCAAGATGGACAGCACCGTGCGTTACCTGGGGATCGAGCTCGAAGACGCACTGGAGATTTCCGAGGGCGTCGAGATGTAGCGGATCAAAAGCCATCGCGCGACTTATCCGACACCGACCTGGCGAAAGCGCTGCCGGTATTGCTGTGGCGTTATGCCGGTAGTGCGCTTGAACAGCCTGCGGAAGGCGGCGGGTTCGGTGTATCCGACCTCGGGGCCTACATCTTCAAGCGGCATGTCGCCGGTTTCCAGGATTTGCTTGGCTTCTTCGATCCGCAGGGACTGTACATAATCCAACGGAGCGTAGCCCGTCGCAGCCTCGAATCTGCGCTTGAAGGTGCGAGTCGCGAGACCGGATACCTCGGTCATTCCGGCCACCGGGTTGGGTTCGGCATAGTGATCCCCGATCCAGGACTGTGCGGCCGCCACTGCAGCATCGTCGTGCTGGGGTGGGCGCACGCGGGCGGCGAAGGGCAGCTGTCCGCCGCTGCGATCGCCGAACAGGAACAGCTTGGCGCTGCGTCTGGCCTCCTCCTCACCACAAAAGCGCGCCACCAGGTAAAGCGCGAGATCGGTCCAGGATGCCGAAGCGCCGGAGGTGACCACCCGATGATCGGCGCCTGCCGCGACGATGACCCTTTCCGGTCGCAGGCGGACAGAGGGGTACTGCGCGCGGATCTGATCCACCGCTGCCCAGTGGCAGGTTGCTTCCTCGCCGTCCAGGAGCCCGGCTTCGGCCAGCATCAGCGAGCCTGTGCAGACTGAACAGATTAGCGCGCCCTGTTTGTGCTGCTCTTTAAGCCAGGCCGCAGCCTCGGGCCAGCGTCCCCGTGTGTCTTCATTGCGACCCACGGCAAGGTCACCCACGATGACGATGTCCGTGCGTTTGACCTCGTCAAAGGCATGGTCCGGCGTGATCGGCAGGCCTACCACATTGGCGAATGCGGTCCGGTCTTTGGCCACGATGCGCGGCACGAAACGGCGCGGCCCTGGGGGCCAGCCGGTCAGCATCTCCCAGCCCGAACCGACATAGGTCAGCACCTCGTAAAGGCCGTTCATGACTCCAGTAGCCATCTCGGGCACGGCGACCAAGCAGACGGACATCCGGGCGGGCGAAAATGGAGTGCTCATTCCGCGAGCATGGCACATTTGAGCCGATTTCGTCGAGTCTGTACCTCACGCAATCCAAACAGCGCATGCGACTTGCACGCCAGTGGGCCGGATTGGCCGCACCTGTCCAAGGAGACAATTATGACGACAACGACAAACACACGTTATCGGAAGCCGGGCCTCTTTGGGGCCATCTGGAACTGGTTGCAGCGGCTTAAGCGCGGCGCGAAGTCGGCTCCAGAGCTGACCACCCTATCTGACCGCACGCTGCGCGACATCGGCATCGAACGCGATGAGCTTCGCCGCTTGGGGATCAGAACCGAGCATGACGCCATGCGCTACTCCGGCTGAGCGGCGCATTCCATGTCATCCCCATTCACCCGGCGCCGACTTCTCGGCACGACACTCGCCGCGACCGGCGCAATCCTTGCCAGCGTTGGCTCCACCTGGGGTCAAACTCTCATCACCAAAGGAAAAATCATGCTTGATGCATACACAAACCCGCCCAGGGGCCTTGTCGAGGCTGCGACCTTCCCCCTGATCGAAGCCATCCACGGTCGCCGCTCCCGGCGCTTTGCCAAAGGGGCGTCGATCCCCGCCGGACCACTGGCCTATACCTCCAAGGAGGCACCTGAGGCGCTTGACCCGGTGGAGCAGATGCTCCTGATCTCCACCATCGCCGGGAATACCGGCTGGGCGGAATTGTTCGCGCATCACCCGGAATACAAAGGCAAGCTGCCGAACTACACCACGGCGGCCGGCGGACGCAGCTTTCCGTCCTCGGCGGGGTTCAACACGTCGGAGTTCTTCTTCACCGACGACACTGGGGTCTATTTCCTGCCGACGCGCGACATGACGCCGACACCGAGCAAGGAGACCGACCTTCACGCCTGGGTCGAGGCGCACCAGTCGCGCATCGTCAAGCTGGCCGACGGACGGCTGAACATCCCGGCGGCGATGCCGCATATGGAGGGGCACAATACCTGGTCGGCCAACGCTCCCGGCTCGACGCTGGTGATGCCGGTCGCGGATGTGGCGCAGCATGTGATCCTGCTGCTTCTCTACCTCGTGCAGAACGGGACCGGCATCTATGACGACGTGAATGGCCGGATGATCCCGGGGATCGAGCGCTATGCCCACCGGCTGAACATGGATGTCGCCTATCCGATGACCTTCCTGGAGCAGGTCGCCCTGACCGACGTTTCGGTCGAATTGGGGACCGCCTGCTATGCGGGGGCGCTTATGCTGCAGGCCCTTGGGCTTGGCGGCTGGATGTACACCGGCATCAACCCCTTCACGGTTCTGGGGGCCAGCGGTGATCCGGCAGTTCCGGGTCTGGGCTTCCGCTTCGACATGCTGGACGGCAATCCGCTGCCGCATTTCACCGGCCTGCCGGGCGTGTTCGAAGCCCACGTGCCGCCGCATCATGCCGACATGCGGGCCGCTGTGGAGGCGGCTGTGGCGCGCAAGTTCGGTGCGGGCGGGCCGTTCGATGCCAAGCTGGGCGGGCCTTACAAGGAAAACGCCGCCGTCCGCTCGGCCGCAGCGCAGATCGACGCCGAGGCTATCGAGATCACCACGCTGATGGCGGACTACGTCCTCAACACCTTCGGGCGTTTTCCGGCCAACGTCCCCGCCGTGTTCCTGAACACCTACCTTCAGGCGCACCGCCTCGATACCGGGTTCTACGACACGCACTACGGCCCAGGCGCGTATCTCCGCACCCATGCCGAGCATGACAAGAACTGGGGCTGACGCCCCTTGCGGGGCGGCCTGACCGGTCGCCCCTATCCCCCGTCCCCTAAACCCATCCGCCGGTCGAAGAACCGGCCATTCCCCTTTTTCCGGAGACCACCATGTCCACCCTGCAGACCGATATTGGGCCAGCGCCCGGCATAGCCGCGCGCGTCCGGCCCCGTTTGATCATCGAAGAAGGCCGCGCCCTTCTTCGTCTCGCCGCCCCTATCATGCTGATCTCCCTGGTGAACATGGGGATGAGCGTCACCGACACCGCGATGATTTCCGCCATGTTTGGGGCCGAGGCCTTGGCCTCGGTCGCCGTCGGCAGCGATCTCTACTCGGTCCTCTTCTATCTCGGCGCAGGCGTTCTGGCGGGCCTGTCGCCGTTCTACACGGCGGCGGCATTGCGCAAGGATCCTGCCGAACTCGCGCGGCTGGCCCGGATCGGCTTTGCGGTCGTGGCGTTGCTCGCCAGCGTTCTGGTCGTTGTCGTCTGGACTGCGCCAAACTGGCTCAAGTCCCTCGGGCTTGATCCGGTGCTGCTGGACGCAGGTCAGGGCTACACCCGCGCCATGGCCTTGACCCTTGTGCCGATGCTTGGCGTTGCTCTCTATCGGACCATCCTGACGGCGGCTGAAAAGCCGAAGGTCTTCCTGAAAGTCACTCTCGCGATGCTGCCGCTGAACGCGGTCGGCAACTGGGTGCTGATGACGGGCATCGGGCCTTTCCCCGATCTCGGGCCGACCGGCGCTGGCGTTTCGACGCTGATCGTGGCGACGACGACTTTGATCGTCTTGGCGCTTGTTGCCGGCGATGCGACCACCCGCAACACTCGGAAGCCGAAGACATCCACCGTCGACTGGGGCGGTTTGGTGACCGTCCTGCGCGTGGGCCTGCCGATCGGTATTGCTACGGTCGGCGAGGTTGGCATTTTCCTGGCCGCGACGATCTATGCCGCGACCCTGGGCGCCGAGGAGGTCGCCGCCCACACCCTAACTCTGCGGACGGCGGGCGTGGCCTATGCCATACCGACCGCGATCCTGCAGGCCGCGATGGTCCGCATGGGTCGGGCCGAGACGCTTGGCTTGCCGTCGATCCGCTCGGCCGTCACCGCCAGCAGCCTGATCCTGTCGCTGGGTTTTGGGGCGCTTCTCTGCCTCGCGCTGACTCTAGGGGCGGGAACCATCGCCTACGGCTTCTTTGACGACAGCCCGACCGGCCTCGCCACCGCCGGCATCGCTTTGGGGCTGCTGATGATCCTTGGCGTTACCGAGCTGATCGTCGGCCCGGTGCCGCCGCTTCGGGCCTCTTGCGGGGACGCAAGGACACCAAAGCCGGGATGCTTTTCACCATCTTGGGCCACTGGGCCATCGGCGCACCCGCTGCAATCTACCTTTGCAAATGGCAGGGGATGGGGATCACCGGCGTCTGGATCGGCCTCGCGGCAGGGACACTGACGACTACTATGCTGATGCTTGGCCGATTGCTGATGTTGCGGCGATAGGACCCGGCGATGTCGATTGTTGCTACCCCCAGAGAGGGGGTAGCAACTGAAGCTGCCGACCCAAATCGCCTATCGGCCCTGCAGCAGCCGCGCCGCATGGGCCTGCATCGCGGCGGGCAGCCAGGCCGAAAACTTTGGGCTGAGCCGTTCGTAGCGCGCGACAAAGTCCGGGTGCCCGAGGTACATGTCGGCCAGCCCGGCATAGGCGTCGGGAGGGCATGTCTTGCCCCAGAAGTCGGCAATCAATGCGCGGTGATCTTCGACCACGGCATGATTTTCCTTCGCCGCAGGCGCGATCCCCGCCTCGAACGCATCTACCAGCCGCGCTTCGACGTCTTTCAGTCGCGCCATCAAGGGGGCTACGGCCTCTGGACTGTCCCCGACCGCGACCTTTGACGCCGCGATCTGATCGGCCATCTCTGGGCCGTAGGTTTCTATCAGCCAGGTCTCGTATTCGGCCTGCTTTGCCTGGGCAAAGGGGGCATAAAGGTCTACGTTCGCCATGTCGCGTTCTCCTTTCAAATGCGCGATCGTGGCATCCAGTGTGGTCAGGATCGCCTTGGCCTGGGCTGCCTTTTCCGCAACTGCGGCGCGATGGCGCGTCAGGCGGGCAACCGCAGGCTCGGCGCTGTCCAAGAGCGCCGCGATATCGGCCAAGGGCATTTCCGTGCTGCGGTAGAACAGGATCTCCTGCAACCGCAGCAAGTCCGCCCGGCGGTAAAGCCGGTAGCCGTTCAGCTGCACATGGCCAGGGCGCAAGAGGCCGATCTGGTCATAGTGATGCAGCGTCCGGACGGAAACGCCCGACAACCTGGCCAGCTGGCCGACTGAATATTCCTCGATTCGCTGTGACATGGCCCCTTGATCGGGCCTGACGTTGCGTGAGGGTCAAGGGGTTTGCGGGCAGGCCGAAGAAGAACCAGCCACAAAGGACGCGGATGGCCCTGGCGGATTTCCAAAACACATGTGGCCGACCTCAGCGAAGAGGCCATGCACGACACGACTCTTTGGCTTGTTGCGCCCAACATCATGAAAACCGCCCAGCCAAGAACCCAGAAAACCAGTCTTCTCGAGAACCGAGACGCCATGTTCGCAGCTTCACTGTACCTCAAGCAGAAGTGGTCCGTCGACCTCCAGTTGCACGCGGCCGCGGCCATTGCGCAGGATGCGAACGGGCCAGTCGCCCTCGGCCAGGCGGCGCGAGAGAAGGAGCAGGCGGGATTCCAGATTGTCCTTGAAGTCGGGAAGCTTCAGCGTGGCATCCAGCCGGAACTCGCGGTTGGTGAACTCGGACCGCCCCTCTTCCGCATAAATTTGCAGCATCCGCCAAAGCAGCCGACCGGGGACGCCCTTGATGACATAGGCATGGTTGAGGAAAAGGCTGTCGTCATAGGCAAAATGCTGGATCCGGATGTTCTGACCGCCCGGGCGGGATTGCGGCTTGGCCACGGCCCGGCTGGCCTGGTTGTTGTCCGGCCCATGCGAGGTTTCGACAAGCGAGACCAGCGCAGCAAGCTGCGCCGCGATCAGGCCGACGGCTTGTTCGTCCGTCGGCGTGAAGGCAAGCCTGTCGTTCGATTCAATATAGATTAGGCCCCGCAGCTCAGCGCCCGCGATCATCGGCACGGCCAGCAGGCTTTGCGGCGCCTCAAGCCCGGGCATCGGGATCATGCGCGACGGATCATGGCTGAGGAGCCCCGTGGTCTTGACATTGTCGATGTAGAGAAAGTTTCGCCCGACGCAGGAAAAACGCAAGGTCTGCGCCCGTTCGGCCGCCATGCCGATGACGCCCTGCCCCCAGCGGACCTCGGCCCCCGCCCCCTGTCGATCATAGCCGCGGCTGGCGATTGCCGTCAGGGTGCGGTGCTCGGGATCGGCGAGGAACACCATGCAATGCGGCAACCGAAGTTGATCCACGAGACCGTCAAGCACCCGGTTGATCGCCTGGTCAAGGTCATCGATACGCGACAGCGACAGTGCAAGCGGGATAGCCACGGCCAGGGTATTGGCGCGTGGCTGTCTTGGGATCGGAGCGTCAGCGTCACCTGGCTCAAAGCTCTGCACCTCGACATCCAGAACCCGGTAGATGTCGGCTGACCGAAGGCGCATGACATGGTCCATGCCATGATGCGAGGCGACCGCGGTCACCAGCGTGGCAAGCGTGTCGAAAAGCGGCCCCGAGGTTTCGGCGCGTTCGAAAAGCAGGTCGAGGATCAACTGCGCACCGGTGAGCGCGTTCACCACCACGACCTGAAGCCGCGGGTTCTCCATGACGTTCCTGACCATCTTGGACATGAACTGGTTCGACAGCGCCACGTGGTCTTCGTCGATGTAATAGACATGGCTGATATAGGATACATTCGGTGTGCCATCCCGCGACGCGGTCACCGCGACTGACGGCACGACGCCTTCAAAGCACTCCCAGTGATCGGCGAGGACAGGGCGCTCCACTTTGCTCATAGGCGTTGGCCTGCGTTCTTGCCGGGGGTCTGCAGGAAGACCGCTTCCGGGACCAGCCGAACACGGTACAGCCCGCGCGACGCGAATATGACGCGAACCAAGCCCTCCGATTCTCCCAAACCACGGATCCGTTTGCGGATTACCGCAGTAAACACCGCTGAGAGCTCTAGATCGGCCGCTGTGCAGTCGCCCCAGCTCACCGCTTTGCCTTTGATCTGATAAGCATCATAGGTCTCGGGCGTTGTGAACGTCACCGCGATCTGCCCCGTGGCTTCGATGTTGGCCAGCGTCTGGCGTCCTGGCCAGCGCGAAATGAGGACCTCGACCGCTTCGCCCCCGTCGATGACGCGCGCGCCGTATCCGCGCGACATCGTCGGGACAAGTGCGCGGTCGCAGGTGCCGACGATGATCGAGGGATGCGACTCGATGAGCGCAATCAGCTTGCTATCAAATCCTGAGATCATCCCGTCCCTCGGCGTTTAGGAACGTTTTAGGATTTGAAGCCCTCGCTTAGCAAGTCCGTAGGAAGCGCGGGCCCGGCCGCCCCGCTATTGACGCTGCACCAAACAACCACGGGGCAACGATCATGCAAAACCTGCGCTTCCTGCTTTTTTCCACCGTTGCATTGGCAACATTGGGCAACCCGGTTTGGGCCGACGAGGCGGCCATCGCGCGCGGCGCCTACCTGGTGTCCGTGGTGGGCTGCGGCGACTGCCATACGCCGGGCTACTTTCTGGGAGAGCCGGATTTCTCCCGCGCGCTTGGCGGATCGGAGGTCGGGTTCGAAATCCCGGGGCTTGGGACCTTCTACGGACCGAACCTAACCCCGGATGTCGAGACCGGGCTTGGCGGCTGGACCGAGGCCGAGATCGTCGCGGCGTTCACCACCGGCGTCCGTCCGGACGGGCGCGCCCTCGCTCCGGCGATGCCCTGGATGGGCTACGCCAACTTTACCCCCGAAGACGCCAGCGCGATTGCCGCCTTCCTGAAGTCGCTGCCGCCGGTGTCGAACAAGGTTCCCGGGCCGTTCGGGCCTGAAGACGTACCAACCGCGTTCGTCATGCGGGTCATTCCGCCCGGCGGCTGACGCATTTGCCTAACCAACCCCAACCCTAGAAAAGAGAGACCAACCATGACCACGACCAACATTCCCCTGAACTTCGGCGGCTCGCTGGCAACCATCCGTCTGTCCCACGACGGCGGGGCCGACGGGATTGCCGTCATCGAGCACCGGCTGCCGAAAGGCTATGCGCCGCCGCTGCATGTGCACCTGAATCAGGACGAGGTATTTCACGTCCTGCGCGGTCGCATCTGCGTCGAGGTGGGCGGCAAGCTGCAGTATGCCGGTCCCGGTGACCTTCTAAAGGCCCCGAAAGGCATTCCGCACCGCTTCATCGTCATGTCCGACGAAGGCGCATTGGTTCTGACGATTACGTCGGGTGCCGACTTCGAGAGCTTTGTGCGCGATGCTTCGGTGCCCTTTGCCGACGGCGTTCCGCACACAATTCTGCCCCCGAACGAAGCCGAGATCGCCCGCCAGTCGGCGGCGGCCATCCAGAACGGGCTGGAGCTGCTTGGCCCGCCGCTGACGCTTGCCGATCTGGGCCTGCGCGCGGCCTGACCGGAGCCCGATAGCCCGACCGCAGCGGCGCCCTGCCGCTGCGGGACCTTTTTCTGGATCCAGACAGGCCCGGTGCCGCCTTGGCGCGGAGTGTGGGCCAACGACCAAAGCCGAGACGGTCAGATCAGCCAATTGTCCTGGTGACGCGATAGACGACCTTCGACCAGCGGCATGATCAACAAGGCCTGCCCACCGTGGTGTCAGGGACTTTACGCCGGGCGCGAACCGAGGCCGTGACGCAGCACGGTGAAAAGGAAGATCGCCATCGACAGGGCGGTCAGCAACGCACCCGCTGCGGCAAGGCCCGGTTCCCCGGACGTGATCGCCACCGCGATGCCCGGAACCATCACGATAACGCCAAGAATCGCGGTTCCGGCGTGCAGGCGCGCAAGCCAGGTGCCGGCGGCCTGCGGCGTCATTCGGTAGTAAAGCCCGAACAGCGCCATCGTGGTCCAGCCGACCAGATTGAGATGCGCGTGTGCGCCGGACATCAGATGGTCCTGGCTGATGGCCATCTGAATCCCCCAGGCCATCCCGACCGATACACACAGCACCGCCGCCAGAAAGAAGACAAAAGCCACGTCACGCATGCCGCACCTGTTGCTGGGCAAGGCCCGGTCCGGTGAAGCGTGATCCATAGCGCGCGGCGATTTCGGCGACTGCGGCCACGTCCCGCGGCATCTGCAACTGGTTGCGGGCAAGTTCGGCAAAAAAGCCTTCGAAACCGCCGGGTGTCAGCACGGTAAGGCCCTTTGCGCCACGGGCGCCGGTCATGAAGCTGTGCGGCGCACCACGGGGAACGAAGGCGGTGCCCATCGCCCCGCGCGTGAAGCGCTCGCCCGCGACCTCAAAGGTGATCTCGCCGTCAAGCACGATGAAAATCTCATCCTCGCGGTCGTGCACATGGGCGGGCGGGCCAATGAACGGGTCGGCCTCGGCATGGATGATGGACATGGCACCCCCGGTTTCAGCGGTGCTGAGGATGGTCCGGTATCGCGTGCCGTTCCGATGATGGACGGTCTCTGAAGCAGGCATTCTGGAACTCCGGTTGTTTGTGGCAAGCGCGCAACGTCGCGCCGTGACGCCGTATGAGGGGCATCAAGCAATTTGTGAAATCGATTGTTGGTATGGTATTAATTCGTTCCATGAATTTACAAAGCTTCGATCTGAACCTTCTGAAAGTCCTCGACGCGCTGTTGCGCGATGCATCCACGACCCGCGCGGGGGCGCGGATCGGGTTGTCACAGCCGGCGGTTTCGGCGGCTTTGGGGCGGCTTCGGGCGGCGTTCGGCGACCCGTTGTTCGTGCGGGACGGACAGGCCTTGCGCCCCACGGAATTCGCGCTGTCTCTGGTGACCCCGCTGCAGCACCTGCTTGAGGATACCAACCAGCTTCTGGCGCGCCCGGCCTTCGATCCGTCGACGGCGACCGATCTGTTCCGCATCTCGGCGGCGGATTTCTTTACCGAGATGTTGCTGCCGGACCTGACCGCCCGGCTGGAACGGGACGCGCCGGGGGTCAAACTGCGCTACACCGATGCGATCAGCACGAAAGCCATCGAAGACATGCGTGAGGGCCGACTGGATCTGATCATCTTGCCGCGCCAGACCGTCCCGTCTTGGCTGGAATCCGAGCCGCTTTTCCGGTCCGACTTCTGTGTCGTGGCGCGCCGCGACCATCCGGAACTGGCCCGCCACGGCGTGATCCGCGGCCAGCAGTTGCCGGTCGATCTGTATTGCAGGCTGCGGCATGCTGTCTTCCGGGTGGTCGAAGACCAGACTGGCGTCGAAGACCGCTTTCTCGCCAAACTGGGCCACACGTTGCACATCGCACTGAGCGTTCCAAGCTTTACCGCTGTCTGGCGCGCTGTGGCGGCAACCGATCTGGTTGGCATGATCCCGCGTCGGCTGGCCGAACGTGTGGCAGGCCCCGCCAGGCTCGAGGTCTATGCAATGCCCTTTGCTATGCCCCGTGACGAGCTGTGCCAAGCCTGGCACCGCCGCAATTCTACAGCACGGGGTCTCGCCTGGTTGCGGGCGCAGGTGTCTAACATCCTTTCGAAACTGGATGACGGACCCAATCCGGTATAGGATAGGGCAGACGGGCGAGCGACGGTAACAGCCGGGAGAGGATTCATCCGCAGTGTTGTTCGCTGCACCAAACGGTAGCCGTTTGCACGGACGAAACTGCGGATGCCGAAGTACCAGTTCCTCACCCCACTTCGATCGCGGCCCAGTCCGGCCATTCAAGGTGCGACCGTCGCTGCGGTGCGGCTTCCCCAGAGCGGTCATTCGACCTCATCCGTGCTATGATCGGTCATCAGCGCAATGTTGGTGTCGGGTGGGCTTGGTGGATGGAGGAAGAGCCATGCCTACCATTCACCTTCCCGCCGTTCGTACCAAAGCTCCGGCCTGGAATACGGGCCGGATCATCGGTCAAAAGCGCCCGCTTCTGCCGAAGCATGTCTGGGCGATCCGCGTGCGTCTAGAGATCGCGGATAACATCCGCGACCTCGCCCTCTTCAACATGGCGATCGACTGCAAGCTGCGGGGCTGCGACCTTGTCCGGCTAAAGGTACGCGATGTTTTCGTGTCGGGCCATATGAGGGAGAGAGCCTCGGTCTTGCAGAGCAAGAATCAGCGCCCCGTTCAGTTTGAAATCACGGAACAGACCCGCAAAGCAGTACAGCGGTGGATCGAAAGCCCGGCGATGTTCGGGTGCGATGATCTTTGGCCAAGCCGGTTTCACGGCAGCCCGCACCTTTCGACCCGGCAGTATGCACGCATCC
>NZ_JBOFBI010000249.1:0-25114 GCF_051645465.1 Tabrizicola sp.
AGGATATGGGCGAGTTTCAGGGCGGTGAGCGGGGTCTGCTCGGAAGGTTTGAAGACCACCGTATTGCCGCCGCCGATGGCGGGGCCAAGCTTCCAGGCCATCATCATCAGGGGGTAGTTCCAGGGGGCGATGGAGGCGACGACGCCCACGGGGTCGCGGCGGATCATGGAGGTGTGGCCGCTAAGGTATTCTCCGGCGACAGTGCCGTGCATGCAGCGGACGGCCCCGGCGAAGTAGCGGAAGCAGTCGACGATGGCGGGGATTTCGTCGTTGAGGGCGGCGTTGATCGGTTTGCCGCAGTTCAGGGCTTCGAGGGCGGCGAAGCTGTCGGCCTCGGCTTCGATCCGGTCGGCGATCTTCAGGAGGGCGGCAGAGCGTTCGGCGGGTGTGGTTCGGGACCAGCCGTCAAACGCCTTGCGGGCGGCGACGACGGCGCGGTCGATCTGGGTGGTCGAGGCTTCGGGCACCTCCAGGATCAGGGCGCCGGTGCGGGGGTTCAGGATTTGCTCTTTCGCTTCCTGGCCGGGCTCGAAAGCGGCGCCGATCAGGAGGGCGGTGTTGATGGTGGTGAGGGTGTCCATATCGGATCTCCTTATTTGCCCATGCCGGCGG
Organism: Tabrizicola sp.; assembly: GCF_051645465.1. Lineage (GTDB taxonomy): Bacteria > Pseudomonadota > Alphaproteobacteria > Rhodobacterales > Rhodobacteraceae > Tabrizicola. The sequence continues at coordinate 613 of NZ_JBOFBI010000249.1, forward strand.
TCTCGGACCCGCCGCGGGTGAGGTAGTCGGCGATGAGGATGGGGAAGAAAGTGGCCGCAAAGACCACGATGGCGACGACATTGGTGACGGGGCGTTGGCGGGGGCGAACCAGTTCGTTCAGCATCCAGATCGGGAGCGTGCTTTGCTGACCCGCGGTGAAGGTGGTGACGATGACCTCGTCGAAGCTGAGCGCGAAGGCGAGCATGCCGCCGGCGAGAAGCGCGGAGCCGAGGTTGGGGAGGAGGATGTACCAGAAGGTCTGGAAGCTGTTGGCGCCAAGGTCGGCGGAGGCTTCCATGATCCCGCCGGAGAGGCGGCGCATCCGGGCGACGGCGTTGTTGTAGACGATGACGATGCAGAAGGTGGCGTGGCCGAGGACGATGGTCCAGGTCGAGAAGGGGATGTCCATGACGCCGAAAGCGGAGCGGAGGGACATGCCGGTGATCACGCCGGGAAGGGCGATGGGGAGGAGTATGAGGAGGCTGATCTGGTCGCGGCCGAAGAACCTGGCGCGCGCCATGGCGGCGGCGACGAGGGTGCCGAGGATCATCGCAAGCGCGGTCGAGATCGCGGCGACCTTGAGCGAGAGGTAGAGGGGGGGCCAGATGTCCTCGCGGCCCCAAGCCACGGCGAACCATTGGGTGGTGAGGCCGGGGGGCGGGAACTGGTAGGTCCGCTCCTCGGTCGTGAAGGCGTAGAGGAAGATGAGAAGGATGGGGAGGTGGAGGAAGAGGAGGCCTCCCACCGCCGCTGCTTTCAGACCCCAGGAGGCTTCAGAGCGCATCGAAAGCCCCCGCGCGTTTGGCGAGCGTCAGGTAGATCAGCATGATCAGGATCGGGACCACGGCGAAGGCGGCGGCGAGGGGGATGTTCCCGGCGGTGCCTTGCAGCTGGTAGACGGCGAGGCCGATGAAACGGGCGGAGTCGCCCACGATCTGGGGGATGATGTAGTCGCCGAGGGTGAGCGAGAAGGTGAAGATCGAGCCAGCGATGACTCCGGGTAGGGCGAGGGGGAGGATCACGGTGCGGAAGGTTTGCGACCGCGTGGCGCCGAGGTCGGCGGAGGCTTCGAGCATGGAGTTCGGGACGCGTTCGAGGGCGGCTTGCATAGGCAGGATCATGTAGGGGAGCCAGATGTAGACGAAGACGAGGAAGGTGCCGAAGGGGGAGGTGGAGAGGGAGGAGCCTTCGAGGCCGGGGATGGAGAGGATGCCGTTGATGATGAAGCCGGTGCCGGTGGCGTCGGTGGCCCAGGTGACTATGCCCTCCTTCGCGAGGATCAGTTTCCAGGCGTAGACCTTGACCAGGTAGCTGGACCAGAGGGGCAGCATGACGCCGAGGTAGAAGGCGGCCTTCCAGGGGCCTTTCGCGTAACGGGCGGCGTAGTAGGCGATGGGGAAGGCAAGGACGGCGCAGGCGAGGGTGACGGCGGCGGCCATCACGACGGTGCGGATGATGATGTCGAGGTTCTGGGCACGGAAGAGCTCGGCGTAGGTCTTGAGGGTGAACTCCTCTTTCACGACGCCGGAGAATTCGTCGATCGAGTAGAAGGACTGGAGGAGGAGGGCCGCGAGCGAACCGAGGTAGACGACGCCGAGCCAGAGGAGTGGCGGGGTGATGAGGAGGATCAGGAGTAGGTTGGGCTTGCGCCAGAAGACCCCGGTCAGGCGGTCGGCGGGCCCTCGGGCGGGAAGGATCGCGCGGGTGGTCATCGGCGCGCCCTTTGACCAGGAAAATTCTTGAAGGAAGAATTTTGGGCGCCTGGTGCCTGATGGTGGATGGGATTGCGGGCGTCTGAGCCTCCGGCGGGGATATTTGGAGACAAAGAATGATGCATTTCTTGTCTGCAAGTATCCCGGGGGTGAGCCCGAAGGGCGAGGGGGCAGCGCCCCCTGCGACGGTTGGACCGGGCGGCGCGGCGGATCATGCGGGCCCCATCAGGTGGAGCGCCTGCGGGTCGAAGGCGATGGCGGTCATGTCGCCCTCGGCCGGGACGGGCTGGCCTGCGGGCACCAGCGCGGCGATTTCGGTGCCGTTGGCCTGCAGCACGACGCGGGTACCCGAGCCGAGGTAGCGGAGTGCCGTGACCTGGCCGTAAAGCGGCCCGGTGGCGGCAAGGCGGGTCGCTTCGGGGCGGAGCGACGCCCAGCTTAGGGGGCCACCGAGGGCGCGCGTCAGGTCGGGCGGCAGGACGTTGGAGGAGCCAACGAAGTCGGCGACGAAGCGGGTGGCGGGGCGGTCGTAGATGTCTTGCGGGCTGCCGATCTGGGCGATGCGGCCTTCGTTGAAGACGGCGAGGCTGTCGGCCATGCTGAGCGCTTCGTGCTGGTCGTGGGTCACGAAGACGAAGGTCAGGCCAAGCTTGTGCTGGAGCGCCTTCAGCTCGTCCTGCATCGCCTCACGGAGTTTCAGGTCAAGTGCGCCGAGGGGTTCGTCGAGAAGAAGCACGCGGGGTTCGTTGACCAGCGCGCGGGCGAGGGCCACGCGCTGGCGCTGGCCGCCGGAAAGCTGGGCGGGCTTGCGGTTGCCATAGCCGTCGAGGTGGACCAGGGAGAGCATCTCCTCGGCCCTGGCGTAGCGCTTGGCACGGGCGACGCCCTTGACCATCAGCCCGTAAGCCACGTTGTCGCGCACGTTGAGGTGGGGGAAGAGCGCATAGTCCTGGAAAACGGTGTTTACGTTCCGCAGGTGCGGGGGCGTGTTCGAGACGTCATCGCCAAAGATGCGGATCTGGCCGCCGGTCGGCTTTTCGAACCCCGAGATCAGCCGCAGGCACGTGGTCTTGCCCGAGCCGGAGGGGCCAAGCATCGCGAAGAACGACCCCTCGGCGATGGTGAGGTCGACGCCATCCACCGCGCGGACGGTACCGAAGTGGCGGGAGACGTTCTGGAAGGTGACAGCGGCGGTCATGAGTGCCTTCGTTCGGGCGGTCGGACCTTACCCCCTCCCCGGCCCTCCCCCTGTGAGGGCGAGGGGGCGCGGGGTATCAGGCGGCAGGGTCCTTTGCCAACGGTTGGGTCAGAGCTCCCTCCCCCTCACAGGGGGAGGGCCGGGGAGGGGGTCGCTTACCGCCCGCCGATCACGCCGATGTAGTCCGAGACCCAGCGGTAGTAGGGCACACATGCGCCGTCGCCCTGGCTGCAGTTCGACACTGGCGTGGTCCAGAACTTGATCTTCTCGAAGTCGTCCAGACCATTCGCGGTGCAAGTCTCGGCCGTGGCCATGCCGCTGCCATTGGTGCAGGCGGCGGGAACGCTGGGGTTCGCGCCGAACCAGACCGCAAGGTCCGACTGCAGGTTGGACGAGAGCGTATGCTCCATCCAGAGATAGGCGCAGTTCGGGTTGGCCGCGTCGACGTGCATCATCGTGGTGTCGGCCCAGCCGGTGGCGCCTTCCTGCGGGATCGTCGAGGCAACGGGCTGCCCTTCACCTTTCAGCAGGTTCACCTGGAACGGCCAGCTGCCCGAGGCCACGACGCCTTCGTTCTTGAAGTCATCCATCTGGATGAAGGCGTCGTGCCAGTAGCGGCTGGTCAGCTCGCGTTGCTGGCGCAGAAGGTCAAGCGCGGCTTTGTACTGCTCTTCGTTCAGCTCGTAGGGCGATTTGATCCCAAGCTCGGGCTTGTGGAACATCAGGTACTGCGCGGCGTCGGCGACATGGATCGGGCCGTCATAGGCCTGGACACGGCCCTTGTTCGACTTGCCGTCGGGGAGGGTCATTTCCTCGAAGACGACGTTCCACGAGGTTGGCGGTTCCTTGAAGACCTCGGTGTTGTACATCAGGACGTTCGGCCCCCACATGTACGGAACGCCGTAGTGGACGCCATCGACGGTGTGCCAGGGCGCCTCTTTCAGGCGGTCGTCGACGGTGGACCAGGACGGGATCAGGTCGATGTTGATCGGCTGCACCCTGTCACCCGCCACCAGCCGCAGCGAGGCGTCGCCGGAGGCGGTCACGAGGTCGAAGCCGCCTTCGTTCATCAGCGCCACCATCTCGTCCGAGGTGTTGGCGGTCTTCACGTTGACCTTGCAGCCCGAGGACGCTTCGAATTTCGTCACCCAGTCGAACTTCGCATCGGTTTCGCCGCGCTCGATATAGCCGGGCCAGGCGACGATGTTCACCTGGCCCTCCGGCTCACCGATTGCGGTGACCTGGGCGAGAACCGGGGAAAGGCCCGTCAGAATGGCAAGGCCGGTGGTGGCCATCAGCTTCATGGTCTTCATTGCATACTCCCTGTGGATAGGCCGCCCTTCAGTGGTCCAAAGCGCGGCACGCCGGTGTTCCGGTCATGATCACAGGCTAATGCGGCCTTCAGGAATCGCAAATGCAAAACGTGTATGCGTGCTATCGGATTTTCCGATGGGTGAGCTTTGCGCTTGACCTGGAGTTGGTCCAGCTTGCTAGGCGGGAATGGAAGAGGAGGAACCGCCCGATGAACATCAAGGAAGCGGCCACGGCCAGCGGGCTGTCGATCGACACTATCCGTTTCTACGAGAAGGCCGGGATGCTGCCGAAAGTGCCGCGGGATGCGCGGGGCTGGCGCCGGTTCGACGGCGGGACGGTGGAGTGGCTGCGCAATCTGGAACGGTTGCGCGCGACAGGCATGCCGATGGCCGATATGCGGCGGTTTGCGGCGCTGGTCCATACGACGGACGCGTCGACGCCGGGCGCAGCGGCGGAGCGGCTGGCGATCCTTCACGCTCATGCCGAGCGACTGGCCGCCCGGCGGCGCGAAGTGGAGGCGTGCCAGGCGTTTCTTGACCACAAGATCGGCGTTTACAGTGGCACAGCGGGGAGCTTGACATGTTGATGCGGACACTCTGGGACGGCACGGCAATACCGCGGCTTGGCCTTGGCTGCTGGGCCATCGGGGGACCTTGGACGGCGGGTGGCAGTCCTGCGGGCTGGGGCGTCGTGGACGATGCGGAGTCGATCCGTGCGATCCATGCGGCGGCCGATGCCGGTGTGCGATTCTTCGACACCGCCCAGACCTATGGCGCAGGTCATTCGGAACGGGTTCTTGGCGAGGCTCTGTTGCAGCATCCGGACGTCCGGGTGGCAACGAAGGTCGGCTATGCGATCAACCCGGACCGGCGCGAGATGGGTGGCGCGGATACCGGCGGAATTGCGACGGCCCTCGACGCCTCGCTGCGCAGGCTGCGGCGCGAGCGGATCGATCTGGTGCTGCTCCACCTGAATGCCCTGCCGATCCCGGAGGCAGAGTCGGTCTTCGACGGTCTGGATCGCCTGCGGGCTGCGGGAAAGATCGGTGCCTATGGCTGGAGTACCGATTTTCCGGATCGGGCAGCGGCCTTTGCGGGGCGGACGGGAATGGTGGCGGTGGAGCACGCGATGAACGTGTTCTTCCGTGCGGATGCACTGATGCCTGTGATCGAGGGAGCGGGTTTTCTGTCGATCAACCGGTCGCCCTTGGCAATGGGGCTTCTGGGTGGAAGCTACGTCGCCGGCCAAAGGTTCGCCGACGACGATCTCAGAAGCCGAAACCATGGCTGGATGGACTACTTCAAGGATGGAGCCGTCGCGCCAGAGATGCTGACGCGCCTGAACGCGGTGCGCGAGCTTTTGCAGTCGGGCGATCGGTCGCTTGCCCAGGGCGCGCTTGGCTGGCTTTGGGCGCGATCCGGCGCGACCCTGCCGATTCCGGGCTTTCGGACCGTGGCGCAGGTGGCCGACTTGACAGGGGCTTTGCACAAGGGCGCGTTGCCGGAAGCGGTGATGGCCGAGATCGAAACGGTAATCCAGCGCCCACCCGAAGGGCCGCCCAGGGAGCGTTGATCAGAGCGTAGCAATCGCGCTTTGCGCCGAGCGGACGAAGTTGTGGGCTGGGGCCGACAGCGGCGCCCCTTTGCGCCAGGCAAGGCCGACCTGGACGGTGGGCAGATCGCCGGAGACATCGCGGATCTCGATCCGGTCGCCTTCAAGGCTCCATGGCCGGTAGACGAGGCTGGGCAGGATGGCTAGCCCCGCGCCGGTCGCGACAAGCGAACGCACGGCCTCGACGCTGCGGGTGCGGAAGGCCATTTCCGGCTTGACCGGGAGGGCGGCGGTCAGGCGGCGGGTGGATTCCTCGATCTCGTCGACCATCAGCTGGATCAGCGGCTGGCCGGCCAGTTCCTCCAGCGTGATCGACTCCTGTTGGGCAAGCGGATGGCCAAGGGGCAGCCAGAGGCGGTAGGGCGAGACGAGCAGCGTTTCGACGTTCAGCGCCAGCCGGTCCTTGACGGACGAGGTCAGAAGGACGGCCACGTCCAGCTCGCCGCCGATCAGAAGGTGCTGGATGTAGTCGCCGTTGTCCTCGATCACGTTAAGCTCGATCTGCGGGAAGGCGCGGCGGTAGCGGGCGAGGATGTCCGACAGGACATAGCCCGCGACAAGGCTGGTGACCCCCAGCGAGAGGCGCCCGGTGGCGGTCTCGGCCTCCTCCTGGAAGGCTGAGCGGGCGGTGGCGACGTCCGCCAGGATCTTGCGGGCATGGCGCAGGAAGGCCGAGCCCTTGTGCGTGATCAGAAGCCCGCGCGCCTGGCGGTCGAAAAGTACGACGCCCAGGTCGTCCTCAAGCCCCCGGATCGCCTCGGTGACCGAGGACTGGCTGATCGACAGCGCCCGGGCGGCGCCCGAGACGGACCCGGCCTCGGCGGCGGCGACGAAGAACTGTAGCTGGCGGAGGGTGAAGGCCATGGGCAAGCTTTGCCGTTTCGACAAAGCCCGGCAAGGGGCACGATTTTTCGGCGAAAAATCGGGCCTGGGTCAGTCGCCGTTCCAAAGGCCCTTATCGAGCGCAAACCAGCCCGGTGCGGGCTCTGGCGGCGGGCTGTCGTCCTGCCAGAACTGCAGTCGGATATGGTCCGGCATGTCTGGACCGTCAGCCAGTGCGACCAGAGCCCAGGCCATGCGGAAGCCGTCCTCCAGAAGCCCCTCGGCGTAGAACGCGATCTCTTCGGCCTCCAGCGCCTCGGAAGGAGCGTTGCCCCAACCCTCAGCGCCGCCCCAGAAGACCAGGCCTTCGATCTCGGGCCACTTGCGGGCGTGGCGGGCAAGGGGCGCGAGGAAGGTCTCGATGGGGGTTGGTTCGGGTTTTCGTTTGGTCAAGGGCAGGTTCCTTCTAGCTACGAACTATCGGACAGAAGATCGGATCTCCAATCGGATAAGCGACCCGACCGTCTAAGGCAGCAATGCTCGAACACAGAACAAGATGGCATGCCACCAGGCTTCCGCATCTTGGCCACGGAAAAACCCAGATGCGCCTTGACCTATGCCGCAATGCCTATGTAACCCTTGATCACCTCTAGAGAAAGAATACCATGTTCAAATACTTAGGCGTTGCCCTGGGCGGTGGTCTTGCCTTGCTATGCTGTACATTTGCCGCCTTCGCATCAGTCAAAGACTATCAAGTCTGCCTGCAAGCCTATGTAAATGTTGCGGGCTACTTGGAGTTCGCGCACCCCACAACCTTGGCAAGCCAGCGGGTTGCATTCGATATCGATTTCGAGCACTTCGTTCAGCTGGGAATTGAGGAATACGGCGAGGACAGTTTGCGAGCGATGATACCTGAGCCAGAGGAATCTTTCATCAAATCTATAGTTCCGCTGCACGCAGCCGACGGGGCGGAGAAGACTTCGGAACTGCTCTTCGGGATGGTGGCACCTTGCGGCGGCCCGAGTGGCGAACTCCGAGCATACTATCCGGGCTAGAAGATCATGACTGGCGGCTTGCGTTCCTGCACGATTGCTGACGGCTAGCGCCGCGTCATCGCGATGCGGATCAGGGCGCGCTCCATCAGCGCCATGCCGGGGGCACGGGAGGCGGAGCGGAGGGTGAGGTCGGTTTCCAGAAGGATCGAGATTGCCCCCTCCAGCGCGCGCGTTCCCCATTGGCCCGCCTGGCGGCCCATCGCGTCCTTCTGCTTGAAGTTCACCCGGGCCTTCTGGATGCCGGTGCCCGGTCCAGCCGGGTCGCAGGCGGCGGCGTGCAGGATGCGGAAATGGCGGAGCGCGCCGATGCAGATGGTCACGGGCAGAACCCCCTGGCCTTCGAGGCGGCGGAAGAGCGGGCCGATGGCATTGGCACGGGCTTCGGCCACGGCGTCGATCAGATCGTCGACCTCGGCCTCGATGGTTGCGGGCGCCATGGCCGCCACATCGGCGGGGGTCAGGGGGGAGGCATCGCCGAATTTGTAAAGCGCGATCTTCTCCAGCGTCTGCCGGAAATCGCCAGGATCAAGGGCGCGGGCCAGGGTGTTCAGATCATTCATCGCCTCGCGGTCGATATCGGCAAGACCGGCCTTCTTCAGCGCGTCTTCAATCTCTTCCCGGCTCGGCGGATCGTCGTAAAGGCCGATCGAGACCGCCTTTGGGTGTTTCTCGAACAGCGTCTTGAGCGCGGATTTGCCGGTCAGGCCGCCTGCAGTCACAACCACGACCGCATCCCCCGGCTTCCATTCGGCAAGCGACGTCCCGATCACGTCGGCCAGACTGTCCGTCGCGTCTTCCACGAAAACCACGCGAGGGCCGGGGAAGAAACCCACCGCCTTGATCGCATCGAAGAGGAGGCTTCCGTCCTTCCGGAGGTCCGCCCCCGACATCCGGGTCAGGCGCATTTCGGCCTCGCCCTCCGGGCCGACAAGCGCTGCGATCGCCTCTTGCCGCTTCAGCGCAACCCGCATCGCATCGGCGCCGAAGATCAGCAGGCCTGCGCGGGACGGATCGGGCTTCGCGCAGTAGCGGGTGGCCTCGACCCCCTTCAGGATCATGGCAGATCGGCCGAAGCCGCGATGAGGCGGGCGACGATCTGGTCGGCAAGGATGCGCATCAGGCGATAGGCGGCGTCTTCCTCGGCCGCGAGCCCCGCGACAGTCGATCCGGTGGCGGAATAGGCGGTGAAGCTTTGCACCCGTCCGCCCGTCACGCGGGTGCCAGTGCCGCGTTCGGTCAGGCTGTAATCGATCACGCCTTTCAGGTTGAAGCGGGTGATCTGGTTGTCGGTGGTGAAGCCGACGCCGACGGCTTCCGTGGCGATGGAGTAGGTCAGGTCGTAGCGGATGTTCTCGGGCCGGCCCAGACGCTCTTCCAGCCGCTCGACCAGGTCGAAGGCGTTCTTGTCGGTGGGATCCTGGGCCCAGACGGTTCCGACGAGCTTGGTTGCCGCGCCACCCGGGGCATAGGCCGGAGTGAAGCCGCAGGCGGCAAGGGCGAGCGGCGCGAGCAGGATCATGCGGCGGGGCAGCGACCCCTCGCCCCCAAGAGGAGAGGGAGGCGCCCGATCTGGGGCGTTCCGCGAAATGCAGGGCGCGACGGGCCCCCTCTCCCTGGACGGGGGAGGGTTGGGGAGGGGGTCACTTCGATCAGACGACGACATTGATGATGCGGCCCGGGACGACGATGATCTTCTTCACCGGCTGCCCGGCAAGGAACTTCAGCACAGCTTCGTCCGCCAGTGCGATCTTTTCAACCTCCGCCGCGGGCATATCTTTCGGAACGCTGATTTCCGCCCGGCGTTTGCCGTTGATCTGGATCGGCAGGGTCACCGTGTCGTCGATCAGCAGGGCCGGGTCGGCCTTGGGCCACGGCGCCTGGGCGCAAAGCCCCGCGCCGCCCTGATAGGCCCAGATATCTTCGGCCAGATGGGGTGTCATCGGCGACATCAGCTGTGCCAGCGTCCGGATCGCTTCCTTCATTGTGGCGGTCGAGGCATTGGCCTTCGAGATGGTGTTGGTGAAGGCGTAAAGCGAGGCGATGGCCTTGTTGAAGGCAAAGCCTTCGATGCCCCTGGTCACCTCATCGATGGCTTTCGCGGTCGCCCGGCGCAGGTCGTCGTCGCCCTCGCCCTGGTGGTCGGCTGGCATCTGACCGATGCGGTCGCAAAGGCTCCAGACCCGGGTCAGGTGTTTGTTGGCGGCCTCGGCCCCGGCGGAGGTCCATTCGACATCACGCTCGGGCGGGCTGTCAGACATGACGAACCAGCGGGCGGTGTCGGCGCCGAAGGCCGCGATGATGTTCATCGGGTCGACCACGTTCTTCTTCGACTTCGACATCTTGGCCGAGGGGATGACTTCGACCAGAAGCCCCTCGTCGCTCAGGGCGCGTATGAAAGCGTCGACGTCATCGATCATGTCGAGAGGCGGCGGAACATTGCCCGGCACCACGATCCTGCGGTCCGCCACCGTGAAGATGGTCACCTCCTCGGGCAGGTGGTAGACCGGGCGGCCCTGGTCGTCGGTCGTCTTGTAGATCTCGTGCGTGACCATGCCTTGCGTGAACAGTGCATTGAAGGGTTCGATGGCCGAGGCGGGCAGGTGTCCGGTCTTGTGCATCGCGCGGGCGAAGAAGCGGGAATAGAGGAGGTGCAGGATCGCATGCTCCACACCCCCGATGTACTGGTCGACGTTCATCCAGTAGGCGGCGTCTTCCATGACAGTCGGCGTCTTCGCGCGGGGCGCGGTGAAGCGGGCGAAGTACCAGCTTGAATCGACGAACGTATCCATCGTGTCCGTCTCGCGCCGGGCCTTGGCTCCGCATTTCGGGCAGGAGACGTCGCGCCAGGTGGGGTGGCGGTCCAGGGGGTTGCCGGGGATGTCGAAGCTGACATCGTAGGGCAGCTCGATCGGCAGGTTCTTCTTGTCTTCAGGAACCACGCCACAGGTCGCGCAGTGGATCACCGGGATCGGGCAGCCCCAATAGCGCTGGCGGGAAACCCCCCAGTCGCGGAGGCGGAACTTGGTGACACCCTTGCCGTAGCCGTTCTGTTCCGCGTGGGCGATGGCGGTCGCGACGCCTTCGTCCCCGGTTTGGGTTTCAGCGCCCGCGAAGCCGCGGATGTAGCGGACCTTTTCCGACTTCGTCGGCACGTAGGCTTCGGCCAACGTGGCGTCGTCCGCCCCCTCGGCCACGTAGACCGCCTTGATCGGCAGCCGGTATTTGGTGGCGAAGTCGAAGTCGCGCTGGTCGTGCGCCGGGCAGCCGAAGATCGCACCCGTGCCGTAGTCCATCAGGATGAAGTTGGCGATCCAGACCGGCAGCTCCCATGTCGGGTCCAGCGGGTGCTTCACCCGGATACCGGTGTCGTAGCCGATCTTCTCCGCAGTCTCGATTTCCTCGGCCGAGGTCCCGCCCTTCCGGCATTCGGCGACGAAGGCAGCAACCTTCGGGTCAGCCTCCAGCGCCTTCGCAAGCGGATGGTCGGGCGAGATGGCCGCGAACGAAGCCCCCATCAGCGTGTCGGGGCGGGTGGTATAGACCTCCAGCTTTTCAAAGCCTTGCGGAGCGCCGACCGTGTCGAACCCAAACTGCAGACCGCGTGACTTGCCGATCCAGTTCGCCTGCATCAGCCGCACCTTCTCCGGCCAGTCCTTCAACCCGTCCAGGGCCGACAGCAGCTCCTCCGAGTAATCTGAGATCTTGAAGAACCACTGCGTCAGCTCCCGCCGTTCAACCGCAGCCCCCGACCGCCAGCCCTTGCCGTCGATCACCTGCTCGTTGGCGAGCACCGTCATGTCGACCGGATCCCAGTTGACCACGGCGGCCTTGCGGTACACCAGCCCGGCCTCCATCATGTCGATGAACATCGCCTGCTGCTGGCCGTAATACTCCGGGTCGCAGGTCGCCAGTTCGCGCGACCAGTCGATGGAAAGCCCCAAGGGCTTCATCTGCGCCTTCATGTCGGCGATGTTGCCGTATGTCCAGTCCTTGGGGTGGCCACCCCGCTCCATCGCGGCATTCTCGGCGGGCATCCCGAACGCGTCCCAGCCCATCGGGTGCAACACGCTGAACCCCTGCGCCGCCTTGGTCCGCGCCACCACATCGCCCATCGTATAGTTCCGCACATGCCCCATATGGATGCGGCCCGACGGGTAGGGGAACATCTCCAGCACGTAGTACTTGGGCTTCGAGGGGTCGCGCTTGGCGGTAAAGGCCCCGGCCGCATCCCAGGCCTTCTGCCATTTGGGTTCGATCACCGAAGGGTCATAGCGCGACATCAGGGGCCTCATGCGGATTTACGCGCGGAATTACACATGCGGACCGGGAAAGGTCCACCCCTTCCCGGCGCTTGCGGCGCATTCCGGTGAGATTCGGCCGGCTTAAAGCTTGCTGTCGCGGACGCGCAGCTGCCGGGCCCGGGTCAGGATCGCATCCTCGATCGCGCGCACGGTTTCCGGAGCGACCGAGCCACCGCCCTGGCCCTGCAACGCGATCTTCAGGCTGCGGGCATCAAGCGCCGGGTCCTGCACATAAATCGTCGCGCGATAGGCCCGGCCCCCGCCTGGCGGGCGGCCATAACCGGTGACGATGACCCCGGTGAACGGGTCGACCGATTCGATGGGCAGGAAGTTCATCACCTCGAGCGAGGCCTGCCAGATGTACTTGTTGACCTCGACTGTCGTGTTCGGGTTGTCGGAGTTCGAGAAGAGGTCCCAGATCGTCGAGCCCTGTTCCTCCCGGTCAGGGTTGGCGGCCGCGTTCGCTGCACGCTGCGCATCGGCGCGCTCCTTGCGCGTCATCTGTTCATCGGTCGGGATCGACGCGTTACGGTTGAAGAGCCCCCCCAGTCCGCCGCCACCGCAAGCCGAAAGCGTCGCCAAAAGCCCTGCCAGCAGCGCTGCCCGTGCGAGTTGATGCAAGATCATCCGGCCATCCTTCGTACCCTTGCCTGCTGTCTAGCCGAGCCCTTAAGGCCTGCCAAGGCCTTTCGCGCCTACCAGCGGTGTGGCGCGGGTGGGCGGGCACCAGAAAAGGGGGATTCCCGACCTGTGACTTTGCTGCACCAACTTCCCGCGGATTTACGTTCGACAATCCGTCGACGTTGCAATCCGGGGCGGCAAGGGTGAAATACGCTTCATTCCCCTGCGGATTCCCCTGCGGCGGGCTTACCTTGAAGAAAGAGGGAAAAACATGAAAAAGCTTCTTCTCGCGACGAGCTTCCTGGCCGGCACGGCTGGTCTCGCCGCCGCAGAAATCGAAATCACCGGCTCGGCCCGTATGGGTTTGGTCCACATCGACAACGGCACCGATTCCACCACCCTGTTCAGCTCGCGCGTCCGCATCGTCTTCACCGCTTCGGGTGAAACTGATAGCGGCCTGTCTTTCGGCGCTTCGGTCCGCCACGACCAGGACGACGCTCCGGGCAGCATTCCTGGCTTGGGTGGCGGCTATGCAAACGGCGACAACACCGTGTTCATCTCAGGCGCTTTCGGCAAGCTGACCATGGGTGACGTCAGCGGTGCTGCTGACGCTCTCGTTGGGCAGGTCTCGGGTGTCGGCTACGGCCCGCTCGATGGACTGCAGGAAATCAACTTCATCGGCACCACCAAGACCGCAGCGTACTATGAGTACACCGGTGGTGGGTTCACCTTCGGTCTCGGTGCAGGTCAGCTCGAAGGTGGTGAAGAACTGAACGTTGGCGTCAAGTACGCGACCGACGCGTTCTCCGTTGCCCTGGCTTACGAAACCGACGATGTGTCTGACCTCGACATGATCTCGCTCGGTGGCTCGGCCACCTTTGGCAGCTTTACTGTCAAGGCCCGTGTGTCTGACGTGGACGTTGCTGGTGCCGACACCATGTTCGCCCTTTCGGGAGACTATGTGACCGGCGCAACGACCATTACCGCGTTTTACACCGACTTTGGAAACGTGGGCTTTGGCGGTGGTCTTGTCCCGAACGACGCTGTGTCGCCTCTGTCGTCCGACACCCAGCACATCGGTATCGGCGTTGCCTACGACCTGGGCGGCGGCGCAACTGTCGCTGGTTCGATCGTTTCGCAGCAGAACGACGTCATCGACGACGCGCTTCTTGCCGACCTGGGCCTGAAGTTCTCGTTCTAATCCTTCGGGATCAGATGATACGGAAAGAGCGGGCAGTGCCCGCTCTTTTCTTTTGCGCCTCCGGGAGGCTAGGGTCGGTCCGAACGGCTGGGGAAGACCATGGGGCTGGCAGAGATCGCGGAACGGGTGCGCGGGGCCGAGGTGGCGGCGGGGCGGGCGGTGGGCTCGGTCCGGCTGATCGCGGTGTCGAAGGTGCAGCCACCGGAGCGAGTGGTCGCGGTGCTGGAGGCTGGCCATCGGGTTTTCGGCGAAAACTACGTGCAAGAGGCGGCGGCGAAGTGGCCGACCTGGCGCGACAGGTTCGGGACCGTGGAACTGCACATGATCGGGCCGTTGCAGTCCAACAAGGCGAAGGTGGCCGTCGATTTGTTCGATGCGATCCATACGCTTGACCGGCCGTCGCTGGCGCAGAAGCTGGCCAGCCTGCTGCAGGCGCGGGGGTCGCTGCCTCAGCTTTTCGTACAGGTTAACACCGGGGAAGAGCCGCAAAAGGCTGGTGTCCTGCCGGGTGACCTTGCGGCGTTCCTCAAGGACTGCCGGGGGATGGATCTGGCCCCCGTCGGGCTGATGTGCATCCCGCCCGAAAACGAGGACTCCACCCCCCATTTCGCGATGCTGGCGAAGATGGCGGCGGACCACGGCCTGAACGGCCTTTCCATGGGCATGAGCGGGGATTTTGAGGCGGCCATCGCCCATGGTGCGACCCATGTCCGGGTGGGTAGCGCGATCTTCGGGGCGCGGGCTTATCAGGCGTGAAGTGAGCCGCAGAAGTTAACGAATCCCGAATGACCCCCCTTCAAACCTTTGAAATCGTTCAGCCCGCGATCATGGGCACAGTGCCCAACCCTTCGGCCTAAACCCCCTGCGGCAGACACCCGGTCAGCCCGGCCGGCAGCACCAACGGCGCCCCCAGGGCATAGAGGGTGGCCACCAGATCCTCACCCCCCCGCAAGGTCACGCTGACCGGCCCGGCGCTGACAACGGCGACCCCTTCAGGCAACGCCCGGATCAGTCCCTCCGGGGGAAGCAGGACCAGCGCCGCCGGCGCCTCGCCCCCCAGCCGCATGACCAGGGCCAGCGTGCCGATCCAGGCCACCAGAACCAGCGGCAGGGCGATGAGCCAGAGCCGGAGGTCAATAGTCATGGATATGCTCCAGCGCGCCTTCTGGCAGGGCGCGCAGGGCTGCGGTGAGGTCGGCGACCGGCAGAAGGATCAGGTTGCGGATGCCGGAGTTACCTTGCCGCTGGAAGGAATGAATCTCGCCCGACTGTCCCGGTTCCTTGCTGATCACGGTGAACATGATGTCGTCGTTGCCCGCGATCTCGACAAAGCTGCCGCCAGCCCGCGCGATGGTTTCGGCAAGGCGGGTGAAGGCGCAGTAGCGGGGGGCTTCGATCTCGATCCCTTCCGGCCGGGTGGCGATGACCTGGACGTCCGGCAGGGCCGAAAGGTCGGCCTCCGGCATCCCCGTCACCACCGCGCGCAGGCGCAGCTGATCGGCCCCAACCGAGGCGACGGCGGCCTCGATCACCTTGGCATAGGCGGCTTTCACGCGGTACTCGATCCCCAGCGCGAACCGCCGTTCCCGGTCACGCCAGACACCGGTGGCCGCGGCATCCAGAGCGGCGGCATCGCGGGTGAAGTCCCATTTGTACCAAGGCACCTGCTGCAGGAAGGAGGCGTAGTCGCTGGCCTGCCGCGCCGAGAGGTCGTCCAGCGGTGCCTGTTCGACCCCCCTGATCCAGGTTGCGACCCGGCCTACGGTTTCCTCGTAGGCGGCCTTTAGCAGGAGTTCCGCCGTGAAGCTGACGCCGATGGTGTAGATGGTCTGCTTCGTCGTCCAGTCGAACCCGCCATGGCTCCCCGAGGTCTGCGAGAGCGAGCAGAGCGAGGACCAGAAGCCAGTGATCGAGGAGAGGAAGCCGAACTGATGCGGCTCGCCGGTGCGGATCACCTCGGCATAGTCGTCGTAGGCGTGGACGATGTGCCATTCGGGGTAGGTCAGAAGGGTCCGGCCCTCGGGGCGGTGCCACTCGGGGCCGACGAGGGGGGTATAGGCCAGGGCCTCGCCTTGCGGGCGGCACATGGTTTCAATGTAGGCCAAGGGCGAGAGGAGCCCGATGATCAGGATCACCAGCAACAGGACAAGGCGCTTGATCCAGCGGAAGAGGAATCTCACCGTTTGAACCCCATGAAGAGGGCGAAGCCACCGAGAAGGAGATGGGGCGCCGAGGACAGGAATTTCAGGGTGTACGAGATGTCGAGGACGCCCCAGGTGAAGATGCCAAGGTCGAGGAAACCCGAGCCGGTGAAGCAGCCGAGAAGGCCGTCCAGGAAGTAGAGCGTGCCGAAGAGGATGAGGAACATCTTCGACGCGCGGGCGGAGATCAGGGCGGCGGCCAGTGCCCAGAGGGCGGAGACGAGGTGGAGCGCGTCGTCGTAGATGTCGAGGGCGAAGATGCCGAAGGTGCGGCCTTCTGCGTCCACCAGACCGGGGATCGGCAGGTAGTTGAGCGAGGCGACGAGGGTGAGGATCACCGCATAACCGAGGGCGGTTTTCTGGTGCAGGGTCATGTCAGGCCTCCGCCATGTAGGTATCCCAAAGCGCGTTCCTGAACCGAAGGCCGGGGTCGACCTGGCGCTTCAGCACGGCGAAGTCCGCCGACTGGGCGTAGCAGCGTGCGAACTGATCCTGGGTCGCATGAAGCCGGTAGGGCAGGTAGTAGCTGCCGCCGATGGCAAGGACCGCCTCGATCATCTCTTGCGTCATGCGGGCCATGTCAGCCTCTCCCCTTGCGGTCATTTCCTGGCTGAAGAGGAGGACCGAGGCGATACGGGGGCCATCGGGTGCGTAGGAGAGCAGGGCGGTCGGGTCCTGGGCGACGTAGCGGAGGGTGATGTTCAGAAGCTCCTGATAGCTGCCGGGGATGATCTGGCGGGCGGCGGTTAGGAAGTCGGCGAAACGGTCGGGGGCGACGAAGTATTCGTGCAGGATGTCGGTGCGGGTCGGGTCACGGTCATCAAGGGTGATGACGGGTTCGTTCATCAGGGAAGACCGGCTGGTCGCCCCGGTGAGCATCGCGCCGACCCCGGTCTCGATCCCCCAGCGGCGGCGTTTGACCCACTCGTTGCCGGGCTGGGCGCGGAAGATGGCGCGGGAGACTTTGGAGAGGAAACCAGAGCCTGCGGCGGGCGGGATTTCGCCTTCAACGGGGCGGTAGGTGACGAGCATCGCGTCGTCGAAGAACCCTTCGCGGTCGATGTTGAGGCGGCCATAGGCCATGGGGATGGAGCCATCGGCCGCTGCGGTGAAGGCCGCCGGAAAGTCGGCGGCGGGCATGGTCTGGAAGGTGGGTTGGAGAAGCTGGTTCGGAACCGCCTCGACCTCCAGCTCGGTGATCAGGCCGATCAGGCCGTAGCCGCCCATCGCGGCGCGGAAGAGATCGGCATTCTCATCGCGCGAGGCGTTGATCAGGCTGCCGTCCGCCAGCATCATCTGAATGGACCGGGCGGTGGAGCCCATCGGGCCGAAGGGTATCGGCCAGCCATGGGCGCCGACCGAGAAAGTAGAGGCAACGCCGAAATCGGCGTTCGACTGCATGACTTTGGGCGAGAGGCCAAGGGGGTCAAGTGCTGTGATCACTTGATGCCAGCGTGTGCCAGCCTGGACCCTGTAGGTCTCCGCCCCCGCTTCGGCCACGACCGAAGGCGTGTCGAAGGTGATCGCATGGCCATCGCGCGGGATCGACTGGCCGCCCATGGAATGCCGAGCGGCGGCAAGGTTCACCGGGCGACCTGCGGCCTCAGCCTCTTTCAGTTCCGCGCGGAGGGCGGCGACCAGGGCGTCACCCGGCGGCTCCTTGACGATGATGTGCTTGAAGACTGGCGTTTCGGACAGAAGCGAGGCGTCGTTCAGTGTGGTCTCGCCGCCTTGAGGTGTGATGATCGCCACCCCGTCGAGCGACGGGTTCGAGGCCCCCATCCAGCGCGTGCCGTAGACGCCCACCGCTGCCCCGGCGCCGAACAGCGCCGCCCGTCTTGTCAATGCCATGGGGCACTCTTCGATTGCTTCGGTGGGACCATGCCGTATTGCAGGCAGCGCCGTCCAGTCAGCATTTCCTCAGGTCAGCCAGACGCGGGCATAAGGAGGCAATGCGATCTGGCCGTGGTGTGCGGTGACCGGGGCGTCGGAGAGGGCGTCGTGCATCGCCGTCACCCCAAGCGCGCGGGCCCAGTGGTCGGGGATGTTCTGCCAGCTTTCCGTGAAGTTGAAGAGGCCGAGGAGGGTGCCGGTCGGGGCGAGGCGCTGGAACGCGAGGACAGCGTTGTTGCCTGAGGACACGACACGGATCGGGTAGGCTGCGTGCAGCGCGGGGGTGGCGCGGCGACGGGCGAGGATGGCCCTTGTGCCCCGGAAGACGCGGCCCGAGGGGGTGTCGGCGGTATGCCGTGCCTCGGCCAGTGCCCAGTCCATCCGGGGGCGGTGGATCCAGCGGCTGTCGTGGGCGTGTTCGGGAACGTCGAGATAGCCGTCGTCGTTCAGCAGGGCGAGCTCGTCGCCCATGTAGATCAACGGAATGCCGCCCCAGGCCGCGATCAGGGCATGACCCATCAGGATGCGCTGGACGGCAAGGTCGGTGGTGCGCGCGTCGGTTGCGGTCTGCAGCCCCGCAAGCGAGGCGTAGCTGCCCGATATGCGCTTATCGCCCGTAAGCTCGTTCACCTGGAAGAGCGCGCCCTTAGCGAAGGTACCGGGGAAGCTGCCTTCGTAGAAGTCCGACAGGAAGCTGCGGTGGCCATGGCCCGAGACGCCGACCGCCGCCGCGTCTTCGTCGGTAACCGCCCAGCCGATGTCGTCATGGCAGCGGATGTAGGTGGCATAGGTCGCGTTGGTCAGGCGGTCGGGGAAATGTGTACCCAGCACATGCGTCATGAGGCGCGTGTCACGGGTGGCAAGGGCGGACCAGAACTGGACCATCAGGGAATTGTGGTAGGCGAGGTTCCCCTCTTTCCCGTCGTGTTTTCCCCGCCCAAGGTAGGGCAGCATTTCGGCCGGGGCCACAATCGCCTCTTCCAGATGAAGCACGGCGGGCGAGGCGATGCGGCTGCACGCGCGGAGAGCCTGGAGGAGCATGTGGACCTCAGGCTCCGACTGGCAGCGGGTGCCAAGACGCTTCCACATGAAGGCCACTGCGTCGAGGCGCAGGACATCGACGCCCTTGTTGGCGAGGAACAGCATGACCTCGACGATTTCCAGGAAGACCGCCGGGTTGGCCCAGTTCAGGTCCCACTGGTGTTCGTTGAACGTCGTCCAGACCCATTTGCCGAACTCGGGATAGTGGGTGAAATTGCCGGGCGCATTGTCGGGGAAGACCTCGACCAGGGTCTGTTCGTAGAGGTTCGGCGTGTCGGGCGTGTCGAACATCAGGTAGTAGTCCTGATAGACCGGGTCGCCCTTCGCGGCCTTCTTTGCCCAGGCGTGCTCTTTCGCGGTGTGGTTCAGGACCAGATCGACGCAAAGCGACATGCCCCGCGAGCGGAGGGCGGCGCTGACCGCCTCAAAGTCCGCCATCGTGCCGAAGGCCGGGTTGATCTGGCGGTAATCCATCACCGAATAGCCGCCGTCGCTGTCTCCGGGCCGGGGCTTCAGGCAGGGCATCAGGTGGACGTAGGTGATCCCGAGGTCTTCCAGGTAGTCGAGCTTGTCGAGGATGCCTTGAAGCGTGCCGTTGAAGCGGTCGATGTAGAAGACATAGCCTGCCATGCCGGGGCGCTGGAACCAGTCGGGTTCGAGGTCGCGCTGCAGGTCAAGGCGCTTGAGGTCGGCGGGGCGGTCTTTCCAGCCCTTGCGCAGGGCTTTGGTCAGGGCCGCACGGAAATCCGCGTAGTCCTGGCGTTGGCCGTAGATCGCCTCGAGCATTGGCCAGAGATCGGGGGCGGACCGGGCCAGGCGCAGGTCAAAGAGATCGTCATCCGCTGTGGACGGCGCTTTTGCCATGGTCTTCCTCCCTTTTGCGGGGCGAAGATTAGGTTATTCAAAGCGTTTTGAGAAGGGGTCAGGCGCCGATGATCAGCCGGGTCTGATGCGTGATACGCGGCGCGATCCAGTGCAGGTCGCGGCGCGAAAAGGCCACGCAACCGGCGGTCGGCGCACCGGGACGGCGCCATTGGTGGACGAAGATCGCCGAGCCTCTGCCCGGTTCCGCATGGGGCCAGTTCCAGTCGGTGATCAGGATCAGGTCATACATCGGGTCGGCGCGGCGGAGGCTTTCGTGACTGAAGCGATGGGGGATGCGGACCATGAGGTTGTAGTCTTCATCGCGGGGATCGTCGGACCAAAGGTCCGAAGGCCCGATGGGCAGCGCCCAGTCAGCGGGGCGAGGAAGCCGGTCGGGGCGGTAGAGCATGCCCACGATCCGGTGCACCCCCGCAGGCGTGGCCCCGTCGCCCTCGCGTTTGGCCCCGGCAGGGACCACGCCCCCGCGCCCGACAGTGCAGGTGAAGCGGCGACCCCGGAAGCGTGCGCCAGTGGGCGTGACGACGATATCGTCAGGGGTCATCTGGCGCACGGGCCTGCATTTGCGCCAGCTTTGACCGGCGGCGAGAGGGGGATGTGCTGACCGATATAGGCAAGCCGGGCCGGGATTGCGGCGCGGATGTCCTCGGCGTCGGCGGGTGGCATGCGGTCAAGCTCGAGGCCATAGGCAAAGAGCAAGGTTTCCGCGAGGTCTTCGCCCTCAGGATCGGACTGCGCGTAGCCGGTGAGGAAAGTTCCGTCCTTATCCTGCGCCGCATGCCAGTCTGCCGCACCGGCGTGCAGCGCGTCCAAAGCGACATGAACGCCCTCATGAAAGAGCGACTCTTCGAGGTGGTTGAAGGTCAAAAGCCAGTCGGTCCGGCCCGTGTAGACAAATGAAAGCCCCGGCCCGGCGGAATAGCTTTCTTCGCCCATGTGAATGCCCAGCCGGGCCCAAGGCCGACGCATCTCGATTGGCAGCCGACCCAGGGCGAGCGCGTGACGTTGGACCTCGACCGCAGCGGCTTCTGCAGTGAACTCTGGGTTGACGGTGAACTCGATGACCGGAGCGTCGGCGAATTGGACGTCGAAGACATGCGCTATCGGGCAGATTTCGGCGTCGATCCGTTTGTCCCACATCTGGCGTTCGGCCAAGCCGCGATATCGGTAGCAGTCAAAGGCCGACGGATCGTCGACGGTGATGATGTCGAACACGGTATCGACCGTCGCATCGTAAAGCGGCTCGGCGGCTGCCGGTGTTGCGCCAATGACGAGAGCCACGAACAGCCTCAAAGAAGGTGCCCCGACTTCGCGGCCTTCGTCGCCAGATAGCTTTCGTTCTGCGCGGTCTGGCCGACCCTAAGCGGCACGCGTTCCACAACGTGAAGGCCGCAGCTTTCCATCATGGCGAGCTTCCTGGGGTTATTCGTCAGCAGGCGGATTGCCGAGAATCCCATCTTCCGCAGGATCTGCGCGCCGATGCGGAAGTCGCGCTCGTCGTCCTCGAACCCCAGGCGGTGGTTCGCCTCGACCGTGTCAAAGCCCTGATCCTGCAGGGAATAGGCACGCAGCTTGTTGGCAAGCCCGATCCCCCGACCCTCTTGATTGAGGTAAAGAAGGACGCCCGCCCCTTCCTCGCCCATCTGTTGAAGGGCGGCGCGAAGCTGGGGGCCGCAGTCGCATTTGAGGCTGCCAAGGACGTCGCCGGTGAAGCAGGCAGAGTGCAGCCGCGTAAGGACGGGCTGGGCGCGGTCGGGGCGGCCGATCTCGATGGCATAGTGCTCTTCGCCACCATCGTCGGGGCGGAAGATGTGGACCCTCCCTGCGTTCGAGGCGGCAAGGGGGACGCGGGCCGAGACGACCTCGTCCATCGGTGGCAGGGCGGCAAGCGCGGGGGCGATGTCTTCCAGCGTAAGGAGGGTCAGGCCGTTTTCGGCGGCGAGGTTCAGGGCGTTCTGGATGGGCACAAGAAGGGCCGCCGGAAGCAGGTGCGCCGACTTTGCCAGCGCGATGGCCGCGCGGGACAGGTCTGCAGAACCATCGCGCAAGCTTTGCAGTGGCCCTTTCATCGGCGTCCGCAGATCATCGGCTGGGTCGGCGACCGACCGGAGCCAGGCCAGATCGGCATCGGCGGGGGGCATGATCCGTGCCAGATCACTATCATACGCTCGAGCCTTCAGCGTTTCGGCCCGCCATGCGGTGATCGCCAGAACGGGCTGACCGAAGCCGTGCAGATCGGCAAGGCGGGCGGCATCCAGCGCCTCGACGGCCACGACCAGAGCAGCCTCGCCAGAACCGCAAAGCACGACCGGCACGCCCATGCGCAAGTCGCCACGGGCGCGCGTCAGGCGTTCGGCGATCGAAAGCGACAGGCTCATGCCCCCTATCTAGGCCGCAATCGGCGGCGGCGGAAGCCTTTCTGCCAACCGGATGCGGCAAAGGGCCTAGTGCTGCGGGGCAAGCTGCGGCTATCGTCGGTTGCAAGGGAGAGGAGACCCCGATGGACAAGCCCAACAGCCCGAACCGCCGCCCCGTATGGATCGGCGCCGACAGTGGCGACTTCGACCTCTTCAGGTCGCAGGTATCGCAGACGACTGTACGCGAGGATGTGCCGCTGGCGGCAGAGATCGCCCTGAACGTTCCCGTCTATGACGGGCGGCAGGTTGATGCGGCAGCGGGGGACAAGACGGCGCGGCGGGCGCTGACGGCGGAATGGGCCTGGGTCTTTGGCCAGGGGCCGGGGATCGTGGTGATCCGCGGGGCACTGGCGGACGCAGGCGTCGTGGATCGCGCGACCGAGGTGTTCGAAGCGATCATCGCGGACGAGAAGGCAAACGCAGTGGGTGGCGGCGATCACTTCGCCAAGCCCGGCGCGAACGACCGCATCTGGAACTCGCTGGAGAAGCACTGCCTGGCTGATCCGGCAAACTTCGCGGCCTACTACAGCGCGCACGCCTTGGCACTGGCGTCAGAGGCGTGGCTTGGCCCGGCCTATCAGATGACGGCTCAGGTCAACCGGGTGAACCCAGGCGGCGCGGCGCAGGTGGCGCATCGGGATTACCACCTCGGCTTCATGTCAGCGGAACGGATGGCCGAGTTTCCGGCGCACATCCACGGAGTCTCGCCGCTTCTGACGCTTCAGGGCGCCGTGGCGCATTGCGACATGCCGGTTGAGACCGGGCCGACGCTGTTCCTGCCCTATTCGCAGCTGTTCCACGAAGGCTACCTCGCCTTCTCGCGGCCCGAGTTTCAGGAGCATTTCGCCAAGCACCACGTCCAGCTGCCACTGCGGAAGGGGGATGCCGTGTTCTTCAACCCCGCCGTCATGCACGGCGCGGGCACGAACCGCACGACCGACCGGTTCCGGATGGCCAATCTTCTGCAGGTGTCCTCTGCCTTCGGGCGGGCGATGGAGACGGTGAACCGGACGCGGATGGTGCAGGCCGTGTTCCCGGCGCTGCGAAAGGCCGGGCCGGGGATTGACGTGGCGAACGTGATCGCGGCAACGGCCGAGGGCTACTCCTTCCCGACGAACCTTGACCGCAACCCACCGACCGGCGGCATGGCCCCGAAGACGCAAGCCGAGTTCCTGGCTCAGGCGGTGCGCGAGGGCTGGACGGACGAGGCGCTGACCCGCGTGCTTGAGGAGCTGGAGCGGAAGAACGCGACATAAGACAAGGGGCGACGGGCCGCCCGGATTACAAATCTGAAACATACCCCGCCAATCCGACACGAGCGCGTGAGAGTATGGTTGCAATACTTGCTGGCCAAATCGGCACGGCGCATCTCCATATCATAAGCAATGGAGGCACCCATGGCCGGACTGCGGAAAATCCTGCTTGTCGACGACGACGACGACCTGCGTGAGGCGTTGAGCGAGCAGTTGGTGATGACCGAAGACTTCGACGTGTTCGAGGCGGCCAATGGCGCCGACGGCATGGAGAAAGTGAAGGCGGGCCTGTTCGACCTGGTCATCCTGGACGTGGGTCTGCCCGATACCGACGGACGCGAGCTTTGCCGTCGGATGCGCAAGGGTGGCGTGAAATGCCCGATCCTGATGCTGACGGGTCATGATACCGACAGCGACACGATCCTGGGGCTGGACGCAGGCGCGAACGACTATGTGACAAAGCCCTTCAAGTTCCCGGTCCTTCTGGCCCGCATCCGGGCGCAGCTTCGGACGCACGAACAGTCGGAAGACGCGATCTTCCAGATGGGGCCTTACACCTTCAAGCCCGCCCAGAAGATGCTGGTCGACGAGAAGGAAAAGAAGATCCGCCTGACCGAGAAAGAGACGAACATCCTGAAGTACCTTTACCGCGCACAATCGGGCGTGGTGGCACGGGATGTGCTACTGCATGAGGTCTGGGGCTACAACGCGGGTGTCACCACCCACACGCTGGAAACCCACATCTACCGGCTTCGGCAGAAGATCGAGCCCGATCCCTCAAACGCTCGGCTTCTGGTCACCGAAAGCGGCGGCTACCGTCTGGTGGCCTGACAGATCCCCCGGTCGCGTCGGGGTTATGGCGCGGCATCCTCCCTGTTGGACTTGCCCGGTTGCAGCGAAAGCTGCGCCGGGATTTTTCTTGTCCGGCAGACCGCGAGTTCCGAATAAAGGCCGAATTACGCCCATTTGGGCCGTATCGG
>NZ_JBOFBI010000250.1:0-2296 GCF_051645465.1 Tabrizicola sp.
CCCACCCCGGCCCTCCCCCACGGAGGGGGGAGGGAGGCCCCCTTGGCCGGCGTCGTGAGAGGACGGCGAGGGCCGGAAAGCTTCTGCAGATAGCAGCGGGGGGGACGGGGGGGCATATGTTCCCGGCCCAGGCCCTGGCCGAGGCGATGCTGGCGCGGGGCTGGCGGGTGAAGCTGTCGACCGACGACCGGGGTGCGCGCTATGCGGGGGGGTTCCCCGAGGCGGTGAAGGTCGAGCGCGTAGGGTCGGCGACCTTTGCGCGGGGCGGGGTGGCGGCGAAGCTTCTGGTGCCGTTCCGGATTTTGGGCGGGGTTCTGGGGGCGGTGTGGTCTCAAGTCACGGACCGGCCTGCGGTTGTGGTGGGGTTTGGCGGGTATCCGTCGATCCCGGCGCTGTCGGCGGCCTGGGTCTTGCGGCGGCCGCGGATGATTCATGAGCAGAACGGGGTTCTGGGGCGGGTGAACCAGGTCTTTGCGAAGCGGGTGCACAAGGTGGCCTGCGGGACCTGGCCGACGGCTTTGCCGGGTGGCATGGCGGGCGAGCCGGTGGGCAACCCGGTGCGGCAGGCGGTGCTGGACCGGGCAGCGGCGCCCTACATCCCGCCGGGAGACTATCCGATGTCGGTGGTCGTCATCGGCGGCAGCCAGGGCGCGCGGATCCTGTCGGAGGTGGTGCCGACGGCGGTGGCGGCGCTGCCAGAAGGCTTGCGGGCGAACCTGCGGATTGCGCATCAGGCGCGGGATGAGGATGCGGCGCGGGCAGCGGCGGCTTATGAGGCGGCGGGTGTCCGGGCGGAGATCGAGCCCTTCTTCGCGGATGTTCCGCGCAGGCTGTCCGAGGCTCAGCTGGTGATCAGCCGGTCGGGCGCGTCGTCGGTGGCCGACATCAGCGTGATCGGACGGCCTGCCATCCTGATCCCCTTTGCGGCAGCGACGGGGGACCATCAGACGGCGAACGCAAAGGGGCTGGTTGACGCTGCGGCAGCGGTGGTGATCCTGGAGAATAGGCTTGACGCGGCGGGCCTGGCGCGCCACATCGCCGCGATCTTGGAAGACCCGCACAAGGCCGAGACCATGGCGCGCGCAGCGCTTGGCGAAGGCAAGCCGGATGCCACCGCAAGGCTGGTGGCGCTGGTTGAAGACCTGGCAGGAGACCACGCATGAACGCAGCCGCGACGAAGCTTCCGCTGGAGCTTGGGCCGATCCATTTCGTGGGGATCGGCGGGATCGGGATGAGCGGTATCGCCGAAGTGCTGATGACGCTGGGCTATGGCGTGCAGGGGTCGGACGCGAAGGCCTCGAAGATCACCGAGCGGCTGGTGAAGCTGGGGGCAACGTTCTTTGAAGGGCAGCGGGCCGAGAACATCGGTGACGGCGTTTCGGTCGTGGTGATTTCCTCGGCGATCAAGAAGGGGAACCCCGAGCTGGAGGAGGCGCGGCGCCGGAAGCTGCCGGTGGTGCGCCGGGCGGAGATGCTGGCGGAGCTGATGCGGTTGCGGTCGAACATCGCGATTGCCGGGACGCATGGGAAGACGACGACGACGACGATGGTGGCGACTTTGCTCGACAAGGGCGGGTTTGATCCGACGGTGATCAACGGGGGGGTGATCCACGCCTATGGCTCGAACGCGCGGGCCGGGGCGGGGGAGTGGATGGTGGTTGAGGCGGATGAGTCGGATGGCTCGTTCAACCGGCTGCCTGCGACCATTGCGATCGTGACCAACATCGACCCGGAGCACATGGAGCATTGGGGTAGTTTCGATGCACTGCGGAAGGGGTTCCTGGATTTCGTCTCGAACATTCCGTTTTACGGGCTGGCGGTCTGCTGTACGGACCATCCGGAAGTGCAGGCGTTGGTGGGCCGGGTGACCGACCGCCGGGTGGTGACCTTCGGGTTCAACGCGCAAGCCGATGTGCGGGCGCAGAATCTGACCTATGCAAAGGGCGTGGCGCATTTCGATATCGCGCTGCAGTCGGAGAACATGATCATCGAAGGCTGCAGCCTGCCGATGCCGGGGGACCACAATGTCTCGAACGCCTTGGCGGCGGTGGCGGTGGCGCGGCATCTGGGGATGAAGAAGGACGAGATCCGCGAGGCTCTGGCGGGCTTTGCGGGGGTGAACCGGCGCTTCACCAAAGTCGGCGAGGTCAAGGGCATCACGATCATCGACGATTACGGGCACCATCCGGTGGAAATCGCCGCTGTGCTGAAGGCCGCGCGGCAGGCGACGAAAGGCCGGATCATCGCGGTGCACCAGCCGCACCGCTATACGCGGCTGTCGCACCTGTGCGAGGAC
>NZ_JBOFBI010000251.1:0-4988 GCF_051645465.1 Tabrizicola sp.
GCCAGCGATCCATGTCCGAGACCATCCTTGCCACCGAGGCGACCATCCGGCTTGCCATCTTTCTGGGTGTTCTGGCGGCGATGGCGCTTTGGGAAGTGGCAGCCCCCCGGCGCAGACGGGAGATCCCGCGTGTGATCCGCTGGACGAACAACCTTGCTCTGGTGGTGGTGGATACGGTCATCCTGCGGCTGAGTTTTCCGATCCTCGCGGTCGGTCTGGCCGTCATGGCCGAGGATCGTGGCTGGGGCCTGCTCAACAACATCGATGTGCCAGTCTGGGTCGCAATCATCGTCTCGATGCTGCTGCTCGATCTGGCGATCTACCTTCAGCACGTGATGTTCCACGCCGTGCCCGGGCTCTGGCGGCTGCACCGGATGCACCACGCCGATCTCGATTTCGACGCAACCACGGGACTGCGTTTCCATCCCGTGGAAATCCTCATTTCAATGGGGATCAAGCTGGCAGTGGTCGCGGCGCTCGGCCCGCCCGCCGTCGCGGTGCTGCTCTTCGAGGTGGTCCTGAACGCCACCGCGCTGTTCAACCACGCCAATATCGACCTGCCACGCCCGGTGGACCGCGTGCTGCGCCTGTTCGTCGTGACGCCGGACATGCACCGCGTCCACCATTCCAAAGACCCGCGCGAGACCAACTCGAACTACGGCTTCAACTTGCCGTGGTGGGACCGGCTGCTCGGGACCTACATCGCTCAGCCCGCCAAGGGGCACGAAGGGATGGAAATCGGTATCGAACAGTTTCGTACACAGCGTGATTTGTGGCTCGACCAGATGCTGGCTCAACCCCTTCGTGGACCAGCGAGCGGCTACGCCCTCGATCCAAATTCCGGGCTGAAGGATCCCGCAGAATGATTTTACGTCTGTCTTCGTCGGGAGTGCCGCGCTGATTGCGCCAGATCGAACTTACGCCTACAGTGGCGGCGTCTGGTGCCCGCCGCTTTTCGTGGCGGGATAATCGGGAACGCAGTGAAATCCTGCGACGTGCCCAACGCTGTAAGGTGGATGGGGCTGCATTTGCCACTGGTCGAATGACCGGGAAGGCGCAGCACCCGCGCGAAGCCAAGTCAGAAGACCGGCCAGACGAAACAGGACGCGCCGAAGGCCGGCGGCGCGCCCGTTTCGACGAAGGGGGACCGTCATGTCCGTTTCTGCCTCTCCGGTCGCGGCCGGAGCCTTCAGCGAAAGCGAGCGCGCTGCCGTCTATCGCGCTATCTTCTCGCGCCGCGACGTGCGCTCGCAGTTTACGGACACACCCGTGGACAAAGATGTTCTGATGCGCATTTTGACGGCTGCCCATCATGCGCCTTCGGTTGGGTTCATGCAGCCGTGGAACTTCATCATTGTCCGGGATGCCGGTGTGAAAGGTCGGGTTCAGGCCGCCTTTGCCGATGCAAACGCTGAAGCCGAAGCGATGTTCGGACCTGACCGCCGTCCGCTCTATTCCAGCCTGAAGCTTGAAGGCATCCTGCAAGCGCCGGTCAGCATCTGTGTCACTTGCGATCGCGCGCGTGGCGGCCCTGTTGTGCTTGGTCGCACCCACGCGCCCGAGATGGACCTTTATTCGACCGTCTGTGCTGTTCAGAACCTCTGGCTGGCGGCTCGGTCGGAAGGGATTGGTGTGGGTTGGGTCAGCATCTTTCGGTCGGGCGCGTTAAGCGACATCCTTGGCCTGCCCGAAAGCGTTGTTCCCGTGGCCTGGCTTTGCCTCGGCTACGTCGAAGAGCTTTACGACCAGCCCGAATTGGCGGCTAAGGGTTGGGCAAGCCGCCTGCCGCTGGAGCAGTTGATCTATTGCGACGCTTGGGGTCAGTGCGAGGGGGCACGGGATGTCCCGTCAGACGTGACGCCGCCTGCTTGCTAGTATCGCGGCAGGCCGCATGGTGCCCTGTGAAAGGATTGCCTTCCGTCATGCGCGACTGGCATTTTCCCTTGCCGCCACGACGCTGATCACCACCCAGATCGCCAGGCGCAGCGCCATCGCACCCATCGTCCGCGCCTCGTATGCAGTCCCGCGCCAGACCTCCAAGAGAAACACCGCAAAGATCGCTCCGGTCGCAAGGGTGATGGCGATGGCAAGGCCGGGTGCCCAGCCAGTCCGAAACCAAAGCCCCAGACCCGCGATGATGTAGGCAAACCCTGCTAGGAAGTTGAACCACAGAACGAACGGGACGACGGCCCCCATGTCGGCGCCACCAAAAAGGGCGCGGCCTCCAGAAACGATGGTCAGGAGACCGAAGACGATTGCGACAACGGCGACGGCCGTCAGGGGCTTTCTGAGGGCGGGCATGGCCTTCTCCTTGGTTCAGCTGTCCACGAGACGACCATCGCGCAGGTGGATCAGGCGGTCGAAACGGTCGAAGATCTTTTCATCATGCGTCACGGCGATGATGCAGGCCTTCTGGTCGCTGGCGAGCTTTCGCAGAAGGTCCATCACAAGCTGCGCCCGACCACTGTCCAACGCAGCCGTGGGTTCATCGGCCAGGATGATCCGGGGGCGGTTCGCCAGCGCGCGGGCAATGGCGACGCGTTGCGCTTCGCCCCCGGAAAGCAGGGCCGGCTTCACCTTGGCCCGATGCCCGACTTCAAGGTAATCAAGCAGTTCGCTTGCCCGTTGGCGGCCTCTTTCGGCAGGCCAGCCCGCAAGGTCCAGCACGACCGAGACGTTCTCTTCAGCGGTCAGGAAGGGCAACAGGTTGTGCGCCTGAAAGATAAAGCCGATCTTGTCCAGGCGCAGCCGTCGCAGATCGCTGCGGAGCCATTTGCCGTCGAACACCGCGTCGCCATCCAGTTCGACCCGGCCCGCGGTCGGGGCAAGAATGCAGCCGATCACGTTCAGCAGCGTCGTCTTGCCCGAACCGGACGGGCCCAGCAGCGCGATGACTTCGCCGACATGCACCCGCAGATCCACGGACCGCAAGGCATCGACACGGGTTTCGCCTTCGCCATAATGCTTGGCGACGCCCCGCACATCGACCAGAATGTCGCCCGGCGCCATGGGTCAGCCCCCGAGCGCTGTGGCAGGGTCAACCTTCAGCGCCGCGCGGACGCCAAGACCCGAGGCAACAAGGCAGACCATCAGGATGATGCCGGTCAGCACCAGCGCGTTGAACGGCTCAAGCACTACGCGTCGGGGAAAGCTGTCCTTGACCAGAAGGATCAGGGCCAGCCCGATCGCAAGGCCAGAGATGCCAAGGATCAGCGCCTGTTGCACGATCAGGCCCACAATGGTTCGATCCGGGGCGCCGATCAGCTTCAGGGTAGCGATCTGCTTCAGCTTCTCCATGGTCATGGTGTAGATGATGAGTGCGATCACCACGGCGCTGACAGACAGCAGGATCCCCTGGAACAGACCGATCTGGCGCCGCGCCCGGTCCACCACCGAGGCAAGCAGAAGCTGCTCCTGTTCACTTTGGCTGAGGGCGGAGAGGTGTTTCCATTGCCGAACCGTCGCGGTCAAAAGCTCCACATCGGCACCGGGCTGCAGCCGGGCAACAACGGCGGCCACCGTCGGTGGGCGCAGGCCGCCATCGCCCCGGGCCGCCTGCACCCGGGCAGCGGCCGGGTCCATCGCCGTCTGCAACGTCAATGCATCAGCCAAAGTCACATAGACTGCCGGATCGCCGCCTGAGTTCATCGCATCCTCGACCAATCCCACGACGGTAAAGCGGTCGCGTCCCAGCCGGATGGTCTCTCCGGGCACCAGACCGGTCTTGCGGTCTGCCAGCAGTTCAAAGTGGCTTCTGCCCAGCCCCCGCCCTTCGGTAATGCGCTGCGGTCCGCCGGGACGACCGGGTTCAAAGCCGATGACATAGAGCCGCAAGGTCTCGCCGGCATGGCTGGCCTCGATCGTTTGGTAAGTGATGGCCCCGGCCTCGGCCACTCCGGGCATGCGGGCCACGGCGTCCCGGGTCGTGGCCGGGATGCTTGACGCTTCGGCAAAGGGGCCTTGTGTGCCAGCCTCGACCACCCAGACATCAGCGGCAGGGGCCTTCACGACGGCCAGGGCATCTGCGACAAGGCCGTTGTAGATGCCGATCATCGCCAGCACGACCGTCATCAGAAGCCCAAGTCCCAAACAGGTCAGGACAAAGCGGAAGAGGCCGTGGCGGATATCCTTGATGGCAAGGTTCATGGCGCAGCTCCGATGCGGGCAAGCCGACCTTCATCCACGCCTTGCAGCGGGACGGCCACGACCTGCGCAGCATCGGGCAACCCGCCCGTCACTTCCACCCGGCCCCGGTCGTCCCGCGCGCCGAATGTCAGGTCGGCGCGCGAAAGCCTACTGTCCTGGACGATCCAGACCGTGCCGCGATACCCGTCGAAGCCGATAATCGCCACTTCAGGCACCATCAGGGCCGTGGCGCGTGTGGCAGTCAGGATGCGCACCTCGGCTTGTTCGCCCAGAAACATTTGCTGCGGGCAATCCGAGCAGGTCAGCCAGACGCGGCGTTCCTCATTCACCCGGTCGCTTTCCACTCCGATGCGGGTGATCGTGCCCGTGAATTCGCTGGCAGGCTGAGACCGCAGACGGATGGTGCCGGGCTGGCCAAGGGCCAGCTGACCAGCGCGTTCTTCGTCAATGTAGGCCTGAATCCAAATCGTATCGGGGTCGATCAGAGTAAAGATCGGATCGCCTGACCGAACCACGGCCCCGGTTTCGGCCAGGCGTGTCACAACCAGCGCATCAAAGGGCGCGGTCAAGCGGTGACGGTCCAGCAGCGTCTGTTCAAGTTGCAGAGCAGCGACTGCATCCTGCCCTTGAGCGCGAATGACGGCGAGTTCCGCTTCGGCAACTTTCACGTCAGCACGAGCGACGTCTTCATCTCGCTGCGCCTCCTCCGCGCGCTGGATGGATGCGGCTTCCTGTCGGGTCAACTCGGCCTGCCGGCGGTTGGCCGCCTCGCGCTGCGCCAGGATTGCCGTGGCGCGGAGGACAGCCGCTTCGGCCTTGGCCTGATTGGCAGCGTTCGCCGC
>NZ_JBOFBI010000252.1:0-5248 GCF_051645465.1 Tabrizicola sp.
GCCTCTTCACCCCCGTCTGGCCCGATCTCTTCAAACCGATCGTCACCAGCGCCGACCACCTGGACGAGGCGCTTGGCAATCACCACGACCTCTCCGTCCTCGCGGCCCACGCGGCCGCCCTGTTCGATGCCGTGATGCCCGACCCTGCCCGCCAGATGCTCGACGCCCGGCTCAGCGACGCCCAGGAGAAGCTTGAAACCGAGGCCTTCGCCCTAAGCGACCGGCTCTTTGCCGGCGATCCGGACGATGTCGCAGCCCTCTGGCTCGAATGGCGCAAGGTCTGGCTTGGGAAGGCGGCCTGACGCCACCGCGCCGCGCTTGACAGGGATCGGACCGCAATGCTCTCCTCCCGGCTTCACCCGCAAAGGAGTGCCCCGCATGCGCGCCGTCCTTGCCCTGACCCTCAGCCTTGCCGCCTTCCCCGCATTTGCCCAGTCCGAAGAGACCGTCACGATCGACACTCCCCTCGGCCCGGTCATCGGCACGCTCGAAACCCCGGCTGGCGATCCGGCCCCGGTGGTGCTCCTCCTCCACGGCTTCACCGGCAGCCGTGATGAGCTCCCCGTGACCGGCACGGACGAAGGCGTCTTCTCCCGCACCGCCCGCCTCCTTGCCGAACAGGGGATCGCCTCGCTTCGCATCGACTTCCGCGGCTCGGGCGAAAGCCCCGGCACATTCGCCGAAACCACCTATGAGGGCCAGGTCGCAGACGCCCTCGCCACACTCGACTGGCTTGAGGCGAACCCCGCTGTCGACGGTCAGCGCCTTGCCGTCCTGGGATGGAGCCAGGGCGGTCTTGTCGCCACCGCAGTCGCAGGACGGTCCGACAAGCCCGATGCCCTCGTCCTCTGGGCCGCCGTCGCCAACCCGGAAGAAAGCTTCGGCGGCCTTCTCGGCGCCGAGACGCTGGAAAAGGGCCTCGCCCTTGGCGATGCAGCAATGCCCATCACCCTGCCCTGGGGCGCAGAGATCGAGCTGAAGCAGGGCTTTTTCGAGGGCGTCACCACCTTCGACCCCCCGGCCGAGCTCGCCTCCTACGCCGGCCCCCTCCTCATCGCCCACGGCACGAAGGACACGACCGTCCTGCCCACCGCGGTCGACGCCTTCCTCGCCGCGCATGAGGGCGAAGAGGAAAGCTGGATCGCCGAGATGGACCATGTCTTCAACGCGTTCACCGGGCCGGAAACGCTTGACCAGATGGTCGGCGAAACCATCGCCTTCCTGAAACCGCGCCTGCAGTAACCGCAAAGCCGGACCAGTGGCACCAGACATGCCACCGATCCCGCACCGCCTTTCACATTTGCTCAAATATCCCCGCCGGAGGCTCTACGCCCGAGCCGGTTGCGCGCCCTTCGCGCGCAGAGGCGAGACAAAAGGAATGCGCGTAAGCGCTCAATATGAAAACCGCCCCAAGCCGCACAACGCTTGATGGCTTAACCCTTCGGCGGCCGATAAAGCGTCGCCGTAAATGCCTCCGACACCGCACAAGACTTGATGTCCATCCACCCCGCCCCCCGGAACGCCTCGCGCACCACGGCATCGGTCACAGCAGCGCCCCTCCCCTTGCCATAAACGCACCAGACCCGCAGCCCATGCGCCTGCCCCGCCCGAAGCGCCGCCTCCAGATCGCCCGGCCCGCTCAGCACCGCCACGATCAGCGCCGCTCCCTCCGGCCCCACAGCCTCGGCCCCGGCCACCGCCACCGCAATCTCCTCCGGTGTAGGCCCGCCGATCACCCAGGCACGCGCGGCCGCCGAGACCCCCAGCTTCGCCGCCAGCGACGGCAGCGGCTTCTCCAACGCCTTCACCCAGGCCGCCGCCTCCTTCGCGCCCAGCGTCAGGACCAACGGCTCCCCCTCGGCCCGCAGCACCAGATCCTCGCCCTCAACCCGCCAGTCCATAAGCCCGTCCCGCCGCAGCTTCGCCCGGACCTCGCCCCGCAGAATGATCCCGTCGCTCTCCAGAAGCGCCTTCACCACGCCGTCCTGACCCCGAAACCGGGCGTGGCCTTCCGCTTCCCGTCCCATCGCCATCCCTCCCGATCCACCAGCTCAGCGCTCCACATCCTCGATAATCCGCCGCGCCATCGCCAGCGCCGTCTCGGCCGACATCGCACAAGCACCGGCCCCATCCACACGCTCAGGCACCAGCTCCAACCCAAAGACCGCCTTCAAGGCCGCAACATCACCCGAAGACCCCTCGATCACCCGCTCCTGCACTTCGGCAGGCAGCACGAACTTCGCCCCCTCGATCTTGCCCAGCAAGCGCCGATACCGGTTCCGCCTCGCCCGGTCACGCTCGCCCCCCGGACGAAGACCCACCAGCGCATCCGCCACCAGAACGCCCTCATGGGACAGCGATCGGTTCCGCTGCGCGACAGCCACCGGAAGGACAAGATCAGGCAGCCCGATCGCATCCAGAAAGTCGCGGAAGATATCGCCGTCCTTCAGATGATCGGGATGAAAGTGCCGCAGCCGAATGCTCTCCCGCCCAAAGACTGTCGCATAATTCGACAGCCAAGCCGCCACCGTGAACGGCCAAGGTGCAGCATAGAAGTCAGCCAACCGGATCACGCCGTTCTTCAACGACTGCTGGCACATGCTGGTCGCAAAGCCCACAGGCTCGCGGACATAGCAAAGCACCAAGATCTGGCTGACCTCCGGCCACTGCTCTTCCAGCATCAAACGCAGCCGCGCGACCGCTTCAGCAGAAGCCGAGATCAGATGCTCGCTCGACAGCACCACATGCCCAAGGCCCGCCACCCGAGCCTCCGCCGCGATCACGTCAAGCGTTTCCCGCGCAACCCGGTCGCCTCGCGCGTCACCCGCCTTCACCGACCGCGCCAGCCGCTGGTGAAGGTCAGGCGTGCCGGGATTGAGAACGCCAAAGGCCGCCAGCTCCCGCTTCGCACCAGCCAGGGCCATCTGCAGCGACGTCGTCGCCGTCTTCTTCAAACCCACATGCAGCGTAAGCTTCATCGCTCACCCCCGGGGGATCGGCACCGCCAGTCAGGCCGCGAACTCGCCCTCCAGCGCCCGCTCCATCAGTGCCACGGTCTCCGCCACCCCGTAAAGCGCGATGAACCCCCCGAACCGAGGGCCATCCGACGCCCCCAGAAGCACCTCATACAACGCCTTGAACCAGTCGCGCAGCGGCTCGAACCCATGCTCCTTGCCGACCGCAAAGACCATCGACTGCAGCGCCTCGTCGTCCAGCCCCCCGTCCCAGACCTTCAGCCGCGCCACCAGATCCTCCATCGCCGCCCGCTCCTTGTCGGAAGGCAGCCGGAACACCCGGGTCGGAGCAATCTTGTCCGCGAAGTACCGAACCGCATACCCCGCCGCCGCATCCAGGTCGGGATGCGTCTCAGGCGAAGCCCCCGGCGCATAGCGCTTGATGAACTTCCAAAGCGCCCCCGCATCCTTCGCCCCCGCAACCGACGCCAGGTTCAGAAGCATCGCGAACGACACCACCATATCCGACGCCGGAGGCTGCCCCCGATGGATATGCCACACCGGATTGTTCACCTTCTGCTCCAGCGTCTGCTCCGGAAACGCCTTCAGCTGCTGGTGATACTCATCCACCGCCCGCGGGATCACGTCCCACCACAGCCGCTTCGCCGTCTTCGGCTTCTGGTACATGAAATACGACAGGCTCTCGGTGGCCGCATAAGTCAGCCACT
This sequence comes from Tabrizicola sp., assembly GCF_051645465.1. GTDB lineage: Bacteria > Pseudomonadota > Alphaproteobacteria > Rhodobacterales > Rhodobacteraceae > Tabrizicola. The sequence continues at coordinate 3,683 of NZ_JBOFBI010000252.1, forward strand.
CGTCGATCGTCAGCCCATTGCCCTTCGACTTGGAAATCTTCTGCCCCGCCTCGTCCAGGAACAGCTCATAGCTGAAATGGTTCGGCTTCCGCCCCCCCAGCACCTCGCAGATCCCGTCATAGATCGGAGTATTGGTGGAATGGTCCTTCCCGTACATCTCGAAGTCCACATCCAGCGCCGCCCAGCGAGCACCAAAGTCCGGCTTCCACTGCAGCTTCACGTGGCCCCCGGTCACCGGCAGCGTCCACTCCCGCCCCGTTTCGTCGTCAAACGTGACCGTCGCCGCCTTCGCATCCACATGCTTGATCGGCACATACAACACCCGCCCCGTCTCGGGATGGATCGGCAGGAAGCAGCTGTAGGTCTGCTGCCGCTCCTCCCTGAGCGATGCCAGCATGATCCCCATGATCGCATCATACCGCTCGGCACAAAGCCGCAGCGTGTCGTCAAACCGCCCCGACTTGTAGAACTCCGTCGCCGAGATGAACTCATACTCGAACCCGAACGTATCCAGAAACCGCCGCAACATCGCGTTGTTGTGGTGCCCAAAGCTCTCGTACTCCCCGTAGGGATCAGGCACCGACGTCAACGGCTTCTGCATGTGCTGGCGCAACATCTCCTGCTGAGGCACGTTCTCCGGCACCTTCCGCATCCCGTCCACATCGTCGGAAAAACAGATCAGCCGCGTCGGAATGTCCGAAATGATCTCGAACGCCCGCCGGATCATCGTCGTCCGCGCCACCTCGCCAAACGTCCCGATGTGAGGCAACCCCGACGGCCCATACCCCGTCTCGAAGAGCACATACCCCTTCGCCGGGTCCTTCCCGCCATAGCGTTTCAGGACCGCGCGGGCCTCTTCAAAGGGCCAGGCCTTCGAATTCATCGCCGCATCGCGAAGCGCAGTCATCCCATCTCTCCCGAAACGCCCGCGACCCCGTGTCCCGGACCCCCGTCCTCTATTGCCCACCCGCCCCCTCGTCAATAATGTCCGCCCCGAAGACGCATCAGGAGCCCCCCATGCTAGAAACCTCCCCCATGTCCCCGCAGGATGCCCTTGTGGCCGTCATGGTGGCCTGCTCCGCGTCAGACGAGAACATGCGCACGGCCGAGCTTGTGGCGATCACCCGCATGGTCAACCACATGCCGATCTTTGCCAACTACGACCCCGACCGCATCCAGCGCGTCAGCCGCATCGTGTTTGATTTGTTTGAAGAGGAAGACGGCCTCGACGCCCTCTTCGGCCTGATCCGCGAGACCCTCCCCGACCGCCTCTTCGAGACCGCCTACGCTTTGGCCTGCGACGTCGTCACAGCGGACGGCAGGCACTCCCAGGTCGAGCTCCGCATGCTGGAAGAGGTCCGCGAAGAGCTGAAGATCGACCGGCTGCACGCCGCCGCCATCGAATGGGGCGCGAGGGTAAGGCATCTCCTGCCGTAGGTCGGGGCGTGCCCCGACTCCTACGGTAAGTCGGGCTTCAGCCCGACTCTATCAACCACTCCGCCCACCACGCTCATCCCCCTGTCATCCCCGCGAAAGCGGGGACCCATCTTCTTCTGGCATAGGATG
>NZ_JBOFBI010000253.1:0-9007 GCF_051645465.1 Tabrizicola sp.
GCGACCGTCCGACAGGCGCAGGGACCCCTTGACCACCTCATGCGGCAACACAAGCGTCGCATTGGCAAGGATCGTGTCGGTCATCTCGTAAGGTCCTGTCTTGCAGTCGGGCCGGGAAGTCGGTGCAATGCCAGCCAGCTGTCACATGCGTGTGACAGAGCCCGCATAGGTCCGATGGAATGGCCGAAATCCAGCGATACGCTGTCTACTACGCCCCGCGTTCGGGGGAGTTCGCCGATCTGGCAGGGCAGTGGTTGGGTCGGGCGGTTGAGACCGGGATGCCGCTGGCGCAACCAGACGTGCAGCCTCTGCCCGCCCCCCTGTCGCAATTGACCGCCGAGGCGCGCCGCTACGGGTTCCACGGCACGATCCGCGCGCCGTTCCGGCCGGCCGCCAGTGTTTCCGAAGGCGACGTTTCTGCTGCGGTCAAGGCCCTCGCGGCGCAGCTGGCACCCGTTCGCTGCGATGGACTGCAGCTGGAAAACCTCCTTGGCTTCCTCGCCCTGACGCCACTTGGATGCGAAGCGGCCTTGCTGGAGCTGGGTGCCATCGTCGTCGAGACGACCAATGCGCTGCGCCGACCTCTCAGCGATGAAGACATTGCCCGCCGCCGCCCGGAGACCCTGACACCACGCCAGCGGATCCTGCTTGATCTTTGGGGATACCCTTACGTGATGGAAGAGTTCCGCTTTCACCTGACGCTGACCGATCGGCTTCCGCCTGAGCATATCCCAGCCGTCATGGCGGCGGCGAAGGCCCATTTTGCGCCCATCATCGACCAGCCTTTCACCATCGATGACCTTTGTCTTTTCGGCGAAGATTCTGAGGGCGCGTTCCGGCTTATCCATCGCTACGCCCTGACCGGCTGAAGTGCTGCGAGCAAGGCGGCAACGCCGTCCTCGACTGCGGCGTCATTCACGATGGTGATGGCTGAAATCCCCTCGGGCAATGCATAGGCGGCCCGCGAAAGGCGCGCCGCGATATCGGTCGTCGTCTCACGACCGCGCGCCGCCAGTCGCGCCGCCAGAACTGCGTCGGGTGCCGTTACCAGGATCACGCGCAGGTCCGGGAACGCCGCCCTGGCTGCGGGCAAGGCCAGACGACTGCCGTTGAAGATGACGTCGCCGGGGCCGGCAAGCTCCGACTTCGGTATCCCGTAGGAAAGCCCATGCGCCTGCCAGTCGAGCGCAAAGTCGCCGCGGGCCTTGCGTCGGGCGAACTCGGCCTCGACCACGCCATCGAAGGCCTCACCGCCCGCTTCGGTTGGTCGGGTGATGACGCGGCGCACGAGCCTCAGATCGGGCCGCACGCGCAAGGCGCCCGCGATCAGCGTATCCTTTCCCACACCCGAAGGACCGACGACGGCAAAGATCATGCGGCGACCCTTGGTGTGAAGTCCGTCACGTCGACCAGCCGGTCGCACAGCCGCGCCCGTGCGCCCTCGTCATGGAAGATACCAAGGATCGCGGCACCCCTTGCCTTGGCCTCTTCGATCAGCTGCAGCACCACCTCGCGGTTGGCGGCATCAAGACTGGCGGTCGGCTCGTCAAGCAGCAGGGCGGGATAGTCATGTGCAAAACCCCGCGCGATGTTGACGCGCTGCTGTTCGCCCCCTGAAAACGTTGTCGGTGACAGCGACCAAAGCCGCACCGGGATGTTCAGCCGCGCCAGAAGCTCCGCCGCCCGGGCCTCTGCCTTGTCGCGCGCCGCACCCAGGACCAGAAGCGGCTCGGCCACCACATCAAGCGTCGGGACCCGTGGCACCACCCGGAGGAACTGGCTGACATAGCCAAGGATCTCGCGGCGCAGCCGGATGATTTCCCGCGGAAGGGCCTGGGTGACATCCAGATCGCCAACGACAAGGGTCCCGCCCGTGGCAAGGTAGTTGCCATAGACCATCCGCATCAGCGTCGACTTGCCTGCCCCGGAGGCCCCGGTCAACCCGACGCATTCGCCGGGCGCGACGCTCAGCGCGGCCCCCGCCATCACCGGGATCGTGACACCGCCCTGATTGTGCAGGGTAAAGGATTTGCCAACGTTTTCGATGTGGATCATGGCTTTAAACCTGCAAAACTGACGAGACGAGCAGTTGGGTATAGGCATGCTGCGGATCGTCCAGAACCTGATCGGTCAGACCCTGTTCGACCACCCTGCCCGACTTCATCACCATCAGCCGGTCGGCCAGAAGCCGCACGACGGCAAGGTCATGCGTGACGATGATCACCGAGAGGCCAAGATCGCGAACGAGCCCACGCAAGAGGTCCAAGAGCCGCGCCTGGACCGAGACGTCAAGGCCCCCAGTGGGCTCATCCATGAAGACAAGCCGCGGACCGGTCACGAGGTTGCGGGCAATCTGCAGCCGCTGCTGCATGCCGCCCGAGAAGGCCGACGGCCGGTCGTCGATGCGGTCTGCAGCAATCTCGACCCGGCCAAGCCAGTCCAGCGCCTTGCCCCGGATATCGCCGTAATGCCGCGCGCCGACCGCCATCAGACGCTCGCCCACGTTACCGCCCGCACTGACACCCATGCGCAACCCGTCGCGTGGGTTCTGGTGCACAAAGGCCCAGTCCGTCCGCCCCAGCCGCCGCCGCTCGGTCTCGCTCATCGCAAGTACATCGCGGCCATCGAAGGCATAATGGCCAAGGTCCGGGCGCAGATGGCCCGCAAGGCAGGACAAGAGCGTCGACTTGCCCGACCCGCTTTCGCCGACCACCCCCAGCACTTCACCGGGATAAAGATCGAAGCTGACATCCGCGCAGCCGATCCGCGAGCCGTAGCGCTTGGTCAGGCCCTGGACGGACAAGAGCGGCACGTTGATTTCCCGCTGATGGATGCTCATGCAGCCCCCCCGGTCGTGCCCGGACTTCCCTCGAGGGATCTTCCGGGCCTGTTCAAAGTCGTTTGGTCGCCGCCCAAGCGCCCGGTCTTGCCGACCGCCCGGCGCGAGGCGCAGAAGTCGGTATCCGAACAGACGAACATCCGCCCGCCCTGATCATCGGTGATGACCTCGTCCAGATAGCTGTGACCCGCGCCGCAAAGGTCGCAGTCGTGCGGAGCCTTGGAGGCCGAGAATGGATGGTCGTCGAAATCGAGGCTGACGACCTTCGACCAAGGAGGCAGCGCGTAGATGCGCTGTTCGCGGCCTGCCCCGAAAAGCTGGATCGCCGGATTGTCGTTCAGCTTCGGGTTGTCGAACTTCGGGATCGGCGAAGGGTCCATGATATAGCGCCCCTCGACCTTGACCGGGTAGTCGTAGGCCGTCGCGATCTCGCCGTGCCGGGCGATATCCTCGTAAAGCTTCACATGCATAAGGCCGTACTCTTCCAGCTCGTGCATCTTGCGCGTCTCGGTCTCGCGCGGTTCCAGGAACCGCAGGGGTTCGGGGATCGGCACCTGATAGACAAGGATCTGGCCCGCCTTCAGCGGCGTCTCGGGAATGCGGTGACGGGTCTGGATGATGGTCGCCTCGGCCGTCGCCTCGGTCACCGCGACCCCGGCGGTGCGCTGAAAGAACTTGCGGATCGAGACCGCGTTGGTGGTGTCATCCGCGCCTTGGTCGATCACCTTCAGCCGGTCTTCGGGCTCAAGGCAGGCCGCCGTCACCTGCACCCCGCCAGTGCCCCAGCCATAGGGCATCGGCATCTCGCGGCTGGCGAAGGGCACCTGATACCCCGGCACCGCCAGCGCCTTCAGGATGGCGCGGCGGATCATCCGCTTGGTTTGCTCGTCGAGATAGGCGAAGTTATAGGCCTGATCGGTCATGATGCTTGCCTTGCGGTTACGGCGTGGCGCGAGGGCGGAAAGGCAGCGAGATGCCAGAAGACACGGCAATTCTGATCGCGGCGGCTGCGGCTGTGATCGTGGTTCTTGTTCTGCGGATGTTGCCCAGACGCGCCAATCGCCGTGCACAGGCGCAGCACCGCGAAGGCAGCGGCGGCGACGGCGGCGGCGATAGTGGCGGGGAGTAAGCTCATTCCGCAGCCTGCCGCACCGCTTCCGCGCCGCTCCGCAAGCGCCGCACCAGCTCCATCTCGGCCTGAAAGTCCACGTAGTGCGGCAGCTTGATGTGCTCCAGGAACCCTGTCGCTTGCACATTGTCGCAGTGGTAAAGGACGAATTCTTCGTCCTGCGCCGGGGCGCCGGTGTTGTCCTCGCCCAGCTCTTTCCAGCGCAGCGCACGGTCGACGAGGCTCATTGCGATGGCCTTCCGCTCGGACTGGCCGAAGACCAGCCCGTAGCCGCGCGTGAACTGGGGCGGCTCGGTCTTTGAGCCCTTGAACTGGTTGACCGTTTCGCATTCGGTCAGCTCGATCTCGCCGATCTCGACGGCAAATCCAAGCTCGGGGATGTCGACTTCCACGCCGACGCGACCGATCCGCAACTCGCCCACGAAGGCGTGGGTGCGGCCGTAGCCGCGCTGCGTTGAATAGGCCATCGACAGGATGAAGCCTTCGTCGCCCCGGGTGATCGCCTGCAGGCGAAGGGCGCGGTCGGCGGGCAGTTCCAGCGGCTCTCGCGTCAGGTCAGAGGGCGGGGCGTCCGAACGGGGCGCTTCTTCGATCAGCCCGTCGCGGTTGAGAAACCCGGTCACATGCGGCATCGGACCAAGGCTAGCAGGCGCAGCGGCGGCAGAGGCGACCTCGCCTTCGGCCGCAAGCTTGAAATCCAGAAGACGATGGGTGTAGTCGAAAGTCGGCCCCAGCACCTGCCCCCCTGGCAGGTCCTTGAACGTGGCACTGATCCTTCGATCCACCGCCATAGCGCCGGTATCAAGCGGATCGGACACCCCCAAACGCGGCAGAGTGGTGCGATATGCCCGGATCAGGAACACCGCCTCGATCAGGTCGCCCCGGGCCTGCTTGATCGCCAATGCCGCAAGGTCCGGGTCATAAAGTGAGCCTTCTGCCATGACCCGGTTCACGGCCAGTGACAGCTGTGCGCGGATCTGTTCGACCGAAAGCTCGGCAATCGCTGGATCGCCGCGCCGCTCCTCGGCCAGCCAAGCATGGGCGTTGTCGATGGCGCGCTCGCCACCCTTGACGGCGACATACATCAGAGGTTCTCCACACGGGTGCTGCGCGGAAGCGCCGCCAGTCGACTTTCATGGGTAAAGAGGCAGTCGAACCCCAGTGGGAAAAGCGCGCGATTGGCTCGGAAAGCGGCAGTTTCCGGAAGGCTGAGCCAGACCGCAGTCTCGATGCCGGGGCCAGTCAGGCACGGGCCGTGGGCCGAAAGGCGGTCCATCTCGACGATCAGGGTCGCTGAGCGGTCGGGATAATCCGCCGTGCCGACACGAAAGCGGCTGACCGGTTGCAGCGCATCCCACGTACCGACGGCAAAGTCCGCCTCAGCGGCGGGGACAAACGGCGCACCGATATGGAACGTGACCCAATCGCGCACCGGCTTGCAATCGGCCGATCCGGCCAGGTGCAGCGGCGTCGTGTTGTCGGCCAGGACCAGAAGGCTCACACCAGCCGCGATCGAAAGGGGCGGCGGGGGCAACGCACCTGCGACAGTGTGGATCGTGCCGGGACGAGCCATCGCCTCAAGGATCGCGCGGAAGGCGCGGGCCGACTGCAGCGGGGTCTCGCTAAAGCCGCCCGAGAGAGCATCGGAAAGGACATCGGTCATTAGTCCTCTCCCCGCACCAGCGTAAAGAAATCGACTTTGGTGGCCGCAGCCTTTCCGGCCCGCAGCTCAGCTTTGGTCGCAGCCTCACGCTCCAGCACATCGATGACGTTGGCCTTCAGGCGCGCGGCGCCCTTCAGCTGCATCAAAGCATCCACCACAGCGGCTCGCGTTGCATGGGTCTTGTCGCGCCCCTGGACCCAGGCATGACCCACCTGCCCCGTAGAAAGCCGCACCGAACACCGCGTCACCGTCATCTCGCCCAGATTGAACGGCGCGCCGCTGGCGCCGATACGACCGCGTACCATGACAGCACCGATCTCGAGCGCGCGTAGGACCGAGTGATCCGGCAGGTCCGGCATTAGCGCAGCCAGACGCTCCGGCGGAGCCTTGGCCAGAACTGACATCCATGCCTTCCGCGCCTTGATCCTGGCATCGGTCATCGCAGCCTCGACATCTTGCGGGAGTTGTCTAATATGATATACAACTAGACAAATGTTACGCCCATCGCCGACTTGGCACAACCGCTGAGTTATGAATTTTTGATGACAGGAGGCCAGCTTGACCCGCGTTGCCCTGTGGTCGTCGATTGCCGAAGCCCTGCGGGCCGACATCGCCGACGGGGTCTATCGGCCCGGCGACAAGCTGCCGACCGAAGCCGTGCTGTCGGCGCGGTTCGGGGTCAACCGGCACACGGTTCGGCACGCGCTGGCGGCACTGGCCGAGGCCGGGCAGGTCCATGCGCGGCGGGGGGCGGGTGTTTTCGTCACGGCCAAACCGACCGACTATCCTCTCGGGCGCCGCGTGCGGTTTCACCAGAACGTCGCGGCCTCTGGACGAACGCCTTCGCGCAGGATCACGCGCGCTGAAACCCGGCCCGGTAGCCCGCGCGAGGCAGAGGCGCTGGGGCTGGCGCCGGGTGACGCCGTGCATGTCATCGAGGGCATCTCGCTTGCGGACGGCGAGCCGTTGGCGGCGTTCCGGTCGGTCATGCCGGCGGGGCGTTTTCCGGGGCTGCTGCTTGAACTCGAGAAGACCTCCTCGGTGACGGCGGCCTTGGCCGCTTGCGGCGTCAAGGACTATACGCGCGCGTCGACGCGGATCACGGCGAAGCTGGCCACGCCGTTGCTTGCTCTAGCGCTCAAGGTTCCGACGGGGGCCGCGATCCTGCGGTCTGTTGCGGTGAATGTCGATGCGGCCGGGGTGCCTGTCGAATATGGCACCGCATGGTTTGCCGGCGACAGGGTCGCGCTTACTGTGGCGCCGGACTAGCCGTTGTACTTCTCCAGGAACGCCTCGGCCTTCAGGCTGCGGAAATCATCGAGTGCGGCGCGGAGGCGGTCGTGGGTCCAGTCCCACCAGGCGAGAGCCATCAGGCGGTCGGCGATGGCGGGGGTGAAGCGGGGGCGGAGGGGGGTGGCGGGGACACCGGCGACGATCATGTAGGGGGGGACGTCGCGGGTGACGACGGCACCGGAGGCGACGACGGCCCCAGCCCCGATGGTGACCTCGGGCTTGACGATCGCGCCGTGGCCGATCCAGGTGTCGGGGCCGATCAGGGTGCGGCGGGCGGCGCGGGCGGCGAAGAAGTCCGGGTCGTCGGCCGTGTCGTCCCAGTAGTAGCTGGACCGGTAGAGGAAGTGGTGGAGCGAGGCGTGGTCCATCGGGTGGTCGGTGGGGCCGATCCGGGTCAGGGCGGCGATGTTGGCGAACTTGCCGACGGTGGTGTTGGCGATGTCGGAAAGGCGGTCGCAGTAGGCGTAGTCCTGGAAGGTCGAGTTCATGATGCGGCTGCCGGGGCCTATCTCGCAGAAAGCGCCGAAGCTGGAATTGGTCACCTCGGCCCCGGCGTGGATCAGGGGGGCGGTGGCGGAAAGCTTGGACATCGAGTTCCCTTGGGCACTGTGCGCAGAGTTTCGGACTGAATGATTTCAATGCGTTGCAGGGGGGTGTTTCACGATTTCTTAAGGATTACGCCACCTGGCCCTTGATCAGCCTGCGCCGCAGCCAGCCGGAGAACGTGTCCATCAGCATCACCATCAGCACGATCAGGGTGATGTAATAGGCGACCTCCTCCCAGTCCTTCTGGGTGATGATCGCCTGGGTCAGCAAAAGGCCGATGCCGCCGCCGACGATCGCGCCGATCACGGTGGCAGAGCGCGTGTTCGATTCCAGATAGTAGAGCACCTGGCTGAGCAGCACCGGCGTGACCTGCGGGATCACCCCGAACCGCGCCCGCTGCATCGCATTGGCACCGGTCGAGCGCACGCCTTCGACCTGTTTGTCGTCGATGTTTTCCAGCGCCTCGGAGAACATCTTTCCGAACGAGCCGACGTCAGTGATCACGATGGCCAGCGCGCCGGTCATCGGGCCGGGGCCAAAGGCGCGGGCAAGGATGATTGTCCAGATCAGGCCATCAACGCCGCGGACGAAATCGAACACCCGGCGGATGCCGAAGCGGACCGCCCTCACCGGCATGAAGTTCGACGCAGCGACAAAGCCAAGCGGAAAGGCGATCAGCGCCGCCCCGGCAGTGCCGAGAAACGCCATCAGGATCGTCTCGAAAATCGCCCAGAGCACATCGCCGTGCCGCCACATCTTGTTGGTCCAGACTTCGGACACGATGTAGCCCGCGTTCGAGCGGTCCGGATCGACACGGTCGCCCCAGAGGGCGAGCCCGGCCAGTTCGAGCGGACCCTTGCCGTAGAACGGGCTGTCGAGGGTGAAGAAAAAGAGCTCCCACCCCGGTTGATACTTGAACGTGTCCACCTTGGAGCGCGAATAGCTGAACCGCCCGGCATCGGTGGTGACGGTGACCTTGGTGTCGGACGCATTGATCCACTCGGGCAAGGGCTGCGGCGCGGTCATGGCGACTTTGCCGTCCTCGGACCGGATGTCGACGGTGCCGTAGCCCGGCACGACATAGCGGGCGCCCGCCTCGTCATAGGTGATGAGATGGCCCTCGCCGAGGTCGATGGTGGTGACGGCGCCGTTCATCGTGACCCAGTCGGGCAGCATGCCGTCGGGATAGGTGCCTTTGGTTTCGCCCTCGATGGCCACTGTCACCTCGCCCGACCGGTTGTCGCGGGTGACATGCGTCTTGTGCGACCAGAAGTCGGACAGAAGCACGGCGGCGTTGTCCATTCGTGCGCGCTGCGCAAGGCCAAGGATGTCAAAGGCAAAGAAGGTGTAGGTGAGGTAGATGAGGATCACCGCCGGGATGCCGAAGGCGAAAAGCTTGCGGCGGGCAAAGGCTGCGGTGACCTGATCGGCCATCGATGGCGCAGCGCCGGCCGGGGTTGTTGTCGCGGTCATATCACGGCCCCTTTGACCAGGCGGGTGCGGTAGTGGTCTGACACCCTGTCGATCAGGAAGATCG
>NZ_JBOFBI010000254.1:0-1628 GCF_051645465.1 Tabrizicola sp.
TCTGTCCTCTTGGTTTTTGAAGAAGTTCGCGCGCGATCTGTTCTCCGGACTGAAAGTCGAAATCTCCGGGGTGAACATCGATTGAAAGTGCGATCCCGCTTGCAGAAATCGCTTCAGCTCTCTTGAGGAACCCATCTAGACGCTCACGTGCATTGATCGTGTTGTCCGGACCTGCAAGATAGGCGATCTGGCGATGGCCAAGTTCGACCAGATGATCGAGTGCTACAGCTGCACCTTGCTGCTGATTGACAGTGATTGCAGCATAGCCATCGGCAGGTCGGTCAATTGACAAGGCCCTTGTGGGGGCAGGCACATCAGCCGCTAACTTGCCAGTTGTTGGTACAAAGACTATGGCCACAGGTTTTTGCTCGAGCACCGCCACAAGTTGCCGCGCTTCCCTTGTCGGATCGTTGTGCGAGGAAGATAAGATAAGCGCGTAGCCCGCGTCGGCAGCTATTCTTTCTAGCTCATTTGCGAGTTGCGCGAAGTAAGGGTTGAGGATGTCTGGGATTAGCAAACCTATGACATTGATTCTGTTTGACCTTAGTGCGCGCGCGACCTGATTTGGTCGATAACCGAGTTCCTCGATGGCCGCCTTTACACGCAACAACGGACCGTGCTTAACGGCAGGGTTTCCCGCCAGCACTCTGGAAACCGTTCCTACCGACACACCGGCATGGGCCGCAACGTCTCGAATTTTTGCGCGTTTCTCAGTTTCCATTGCCTGACTGGATAAACCTACGTTCTGCTGTTTCACTTACTTCGCATGGTCGGACACAGGCCCGCAACCGCTAACCGCGCAGCAGCATCTGCACTTCCTTGCGCGTGGGCATGGAGGCGGCTGCGCCGGGACGCGTCACGCTGATCGAGGCCGTTGCGCAGCCGAAACGCACGGCTTCGACAGCGGACAATCCGTCTGCAAGGGCTGCTGCAAAGCCGCCGTTGAATGCGTCGCCCGCGCCCGTAGTTTCGATCACCGGTCCGGCCATGAACACGGGAACATGGACCGTTTCCGCGCAGCTCCTGTAAAGGACACCACGTTCGCCAAGCGTGATCACCGCCGCTCCTACTCCACGAGCCAGCAGCGCATCTGCCGCTTGGTGGGCGTCCTCAAGAGTCGATATTCGGATGCCGGTCAGGGCTTCAGCTTCGGTCTCATTGGGGGTCAGAAAGTCGCAGAGGCGCAGCATGTCGTCGGGCAGTGGCGCAGCCGGTGCCGGATTGAGGATCGTCTTCGCGTGACCGTTTCGGGCAATCTCGAGAAACCGGAATGCCGCTTCCAGAGGCTGCTCAAGTTGGGTTACGGCGACGGCAGCTCCGCGAATGAGGTCGGCCTGTGCTTCTACATCCGACGCAGAAATCCGCGCCGCTGCGCCAGGGGAGATAATGATGGCATTGTTGCCGCTGGTGTCATCGATAAAGATGAAGGCAGCTCCAGTGTAACTCTCGGCGTCTTCCGTGATGATCGGTGTAACGCCTGCCCGCGCCCATGTCGCGTGAGCGATCGATGCAAAAGCGTCCTTTCCAAGGCGTGACACAAAAGCGACCGAACTACCCAGCATGCCTGCTGCAACAGCTTGGTTTGACCCTTTCCCACCTGGTCCAAGCGTGAAGGACTTCCCGAGGAT
>NZ_JBOFBI010000255.1:0-2513 GCF_051645465.1 Tabrizicola sp.
CCAGGTTCAGCGCCAGCAACAACTGCCCGACCGATTTGCCGAAAAAGATCATCAGAAGGCAGTTCCAGCCGATGATCGAGGCATATTGCAGGAAAACCGTGATGATCCAGCCGCGATCCCCGAATTGCGGGCGGGCGGCTGCGATGGAGTCGATGCCATAGCGGGTGGCGGTCGGGACCACGGCCAATGTGACCAAGAGCATGCCGATCATGCTGCCAGCCGTCATCGCGGCGATGCCCATCTTGAGGTTCAGATAGTAGCCGACATATTCGCCGATGATGTAGCACCAGGTTGCTGCGGCGGTGACCAGCAGCACCATGAACAGCTGCCAGGGTTTCCAGTCTCGTTCGGACCTTGTCAGCGGCCAGCCGGATTCCTGGCTTGTTTCGGGATTGCTCATGACCACCCCCACAAAAGCAGGATCGCCGGACCAACAGCGCCAAGCGCGATCAGCCAGACCCAGTCGATCATGCGGAAACCGGCGCCCTGCATTTCCGGCTTTTCCAACTCGGCCAATCGGCGTTCGAGTTCCGGGTGTATTCCTTGTTGTGGCATCTTGGTTCCTCCCGTTGTTGTTGCTTGTTGTCGTCAGCCTTTGATCCGCTCGCCCTTGGGGTCGTACCAGGGGCGAAGTTGCACACGGGCCGGGTGGCGCTTCCAGGCGACTTCGACCTCCCATGATCCATTAGAAAGCCAGGCCTCGGTCACGTCATCGGAGCAGCTCACATAGCCCATCCCCAGCGAAGCGCCGATCCGGTGGCCCCAGCCGCCCGACGTGATCGCGCCGACAATCTGACCGTCGCGCAGGATCGGCTCGTTGTGGTAGACCAACGGCGCTTGCGGTCCCTCGTCCACCAGCCGCAGTTGCACGAGCCGTCGGGTCAGCGGCCCCGTCGCCCGCGCCAGCAGCGCATCGCGCCCGATGAAGCCGCCTGGCTTATCCATCGCCACCGCAAAGCCCAGACCGGCCTCACGCGGTGTGTCTTCCTCGCCGATGTCATGGCCCCAGTGGCGATAGCCTTTTTCCATGCGCAGGGAGTTGATCGCGAAATAGCCGCCCATGCGCAGGCCGAACGCCGCACCCGCCGCGACGATCCGGTCGAAGACATGGCCCGCGAACTCGGCGGGCATATACAGCTCATAACCCTGTTCGCCGACATAGGTCAGGCGGCTCGCACGGACGCGGGCATAGCCAAGGTCGATCTCGCGGCTGGTGCCAAAGGGAAAGCTCTCGTCCGAGAAATCCAGCGGCGACAGAGTGGCCAGCAGTGCCCGCGCCTTCGGCCCCATCAGCGCCAGCATCGGCAGGCCCGAGGTAACATCCTGCACATGCACATGCGCGTCTTCGGGGATATGCCGCTTCAGCCAGGCCATGTCGCGTCGCTGTGAGACCGCGATGGAGACCAGGAGGAAGGCCGCGGCCGACAGCCGGGTGACGGTCACATCCGCCTCGATCCCGCCTGCGTCGTTCAACCATTGGGTATAGACGACGCGGCCGACGGGCACGTCGATGTTATTGGCGCAGACCTGGTTGAGAACGCGGCAAGCATCGCGCCCTTCGACATGGTACTTCACGAAACAGCTGTGATCGAACAGCGTCACATTCTCGGCAGTGTTGCGGCATTCCGCGCCGCAAGCATCGAACCAGTTCTGCCGCCCGTAGGAATAGGCGATGGTCGGCGTCGTGCCGGATGTGCCGAAATAGCCGGGGCGTTCCCATCCGGCGGCTTCGGTCATGCAGGCGCCCATCGCCTTTAGCCGGTCGTGGAACGGGCTGCGGCGGATGTCGCGGACGGTGGCAAATTGGCGGTAGGGCCAGTGCATGTCAAATAGAAGGCCCAGGGTTTCGGTCGTGCGGTCCTCAAGGTATTTCCGGTTGCCCTGAAATGCCTGCATCCGGCGCACATCGACATCCATCAGCTCCATCGGCGGGCGGCCGTCGCGGATCCAGTCCGCTAGCGCCTTGCCCACCCCGCCCGAGGACAGGATGCCGATGGAGTTGAAGCCGGTCGCGCAGAACAGGCCCTGCACCTCAGGTGTCTCTCCCAGAAGATAGCGGTCATCGGGGGTAAAGCTTTCGGGGCCGTTGAAGAAGAGCTGAATCCCGGTCCGCTCCAACACCGGCACCCGGCGGGTCGCGGCTTCCAAAAGGGGGGCGATGTGGTCGATATCCTCGGGCAGTGTTCCGAAGGCGAAGTCGTCGGGGATGCCCGCCTGCCCCCACGGCTTGGCTTTCGGTTCAAAGAACCCGACCAGCAGCTTGCCCGCGTCTTCCTTGTAGTAGGTCCACTCATCCCCAAGAAACAGCACGGGCAGATTGCGCGGCAGGCCTGCGACGGGTTCGGTGACCACATAGAAATGCTCAGCGGCATGGAGGGGCAGCGTCACGCCCACCTCTGCCGCCAGATCGCGCGACCACATGCCGCCGCAGATCACGACGGTTTTGGCGCGGATCGGGCCTTTGGCCGTCATCACTCCGGCAGCTTTGCCATTCTCGACCAGAATGCGCGTGA
>NZ_JBOFBI010000256.1:0-2513 GCF_051645465.1 Tabrizicola sp.
CCAGGTTCAGCGCCAGCAACAACTGCCCGACCGATTTGCCGAAAAAGATCATCAGAAGGCAGTTCCAGCCGATGATCGAGGCATATTGCAGGAAAACCGTGATGATCCAGCCGCGATCCCCGAATTGCGGGCGGGCGGCGGCGATGCTGTCGATGCCATGGCGGGTGGCGGTCGGCACCACGGCCAATGTGACCAGCAGCATGCCGATCATGCTGCCCGCCGTCATCGCGGCGATGCCCATTTTCAGGTTCAGATAATAGCCGACATATTCGCCGATGATATAGCACCAGGTCGCCGCTGCGGTGACCAGAAGCACCATGAACAACTGCCAGGGTTTCCAGTCACGCTCAGCGCGGGTCAGCGGCCAGCCGGATTCTTGTGAGGTTTCGGGATTGCTCATGACCACCCCCACAAAAGCAGGATCGCGGGGCCCACGACGCCAAGCGCCATCAGCCAGACCCAGTCGGTCATGCCGAACCCGGCACCTTGCATCTCCGGCTTTTCCAGCTCGGCCAATCGGCGTTCGAGTTCTGGGTGTATTCCTTGTTGTGACATGTTGGTCCCTCCCTTTGTTGTTTATTGTTGTCGTCAGCCTTTGATCATGTCGCCTTTCGGATCGTACCAGGGGCGAAGTTGCACGCGGGCCGGATGGCGCTTCCAGGCGACTTCGACCTCCCATGAACCGCTCGCGAGCCAGGCGTCGGTCACGCCATCGGGGCAGCTGACATAGCCCATCCCCAGCGACGCGCCGATCCGGTGACCCCAGCCGCCCGAGGTGATCGCGCCCACGATCTCGCCATCCCGCAGGATCGGTTCGTTGTGATAGACGAGCGGTGCATCCGGCCCCTCGTCCACCAGACGCAGTTGCACCAGCCGCCGCGTCAGCGGCCCTGCCGCTCGCGCGAGCAGGGCATCCCGCCCGATGAACCCGCCCGGCTTGTCCATCGCCACGGCAAAGCCCAGCCCCGCCTCACGCGGAGTGTCTTCTTCACCGATGTCATGACCCCAGTGGCGATAGCCCTTTTCCATCCGCAGGGAGTTGATCGCGAAGTACCCGCCCATGCGCAGACCGAAACCCGGCCCCGCCTCGATGATCCGGTCGAAGACATGGCCCGCAAACTCGGCGGGCATGTAAAGCTCATAGCCCTGTTCGCCGACATAGGTCAGCCGACTTGCACGGACGCGGGCATAGCCGAGGTCAATCTCGCGGCTGGCGCCAAAGGGAAAGCTCTCGTCCGAGAAATCCTGCGGCGAGAGCGTCGCTAGCAGCGCCCGCGCCTTTGGCCCCATCAGGGCCAGCATCGGCAGGCCCGAGGTCACATCCTGCACATGGACATGCGCATCTTCGGGGATATGCCGTTTGAGCCAAGCCATGTCGCGCCGCTGCGAGACGGCGATGGACACGACAAGGAAGGCCGTTTCCGACAGGCGGGTGACGGTCACATCCGCCTCGACCCCGCCAGCCACATTCAGCCATTGGGTGTAGACGACACGGCCCGGCGTCACGTCGATGTCATTGGCGCAGACGTGGTTCAGCACGCGGCACGCATCGCGCCCCTCGACCAGATACTTCACAAAACAGCTGTGATCGAACAGCGTCACATTCTCGGCGGTGTTGCGGCATTCCGCGCCGCAAGCATTGAACCAGTTCTGCCGCCCGTAGGAATAGTCGATGGTCGGCGTCGTGCCGGGTGTGCCGAAATAGCCGGGCCGTTCCCATCCGGCGGCTTCGGTCATGCAGGCGCCCATCGCCTTTAGCCGGTCGTGGAACGGGCTGCGGCGGATGTCGCGGGCAGTGGCGAACTGGCGGTAGGGCCAGTGCATATCAAACAGAAGGCCCAGGGTTTCGGTCGTGCGGTCCTCAAGGTATTTCCGGTTGCCCTGAAACGCCTGCATCCGCCTCACATCGACATCCATCAGCTCCATCGGCGGGCGACCATCGCGGATCCAGTCGGCCAGGGCCTTGCCCACCCCGCCCGAGGACAGAATGCCGATCGAGTTGAAACCGGTCGCGCAGAACAGCCCCGGAACCTCGGGCGTTTCGCCCAAGAGATATCGGTCATCGGGGGTAAAGCTTTCGGGGCCGTTGAAGAAGAGCTGAATCCCGGTCCGTTCAAGGACAGGCACCCGGCGGGTCGCGGCTTCCAAGAGGGGGGCGATGTGGTCGATATCCTCGGGCAGTGTTCCGAAGGCGAAGTCGTCGGGGATGCCCGCCTGCCCCCAGGGCTTGGCTTTCGGTTCAAAGAACCCGACCAGCAGTTTGCCCGCGTCTTCCTTGTAGTAGGTCCACTCATCCCCAAGAAACAGCACGGGCAGATTGCGCGGCAGGCCTGCGACGGGTTCGGTGACCACATAGAAATGCTCGGCGGCATGCAGGGGCAGCGTCACGCCCACCTCTGCCGCCAGATCGCGCGACCACATGCCGCCGCAGATCACGACGGTTTTGGCGCGGATCGGGCCTTTGGCCGTCATCACTCCGGCAGCTTTGCCATTCTCGACCAGAATGCGCGTGA
>NZ_JBOFBI010000257.1:0-2510 GCF_051645465.1 Tabrizicola sp.
TGTGCGTGACCTATCATGCGCATGGACGTCAGGCCGGAGATCGGGTCCTCATGGCGGGCGGCTACAACAATTATGACGGCTCGATGATCGTTCTCGATCCCTGCATGGCTTGGAGCGAGGACGCCGACGGCAATGGTGCCACAGAACAGGACTGAAGAAGCTCGTCATTTGTCCAGAACAGCAAGAACCGACCCTGACATGTGGCCATCGGCGTCGCAGACTTTGTGCTGAAGTGTCGGTGGGATGCTGACAATTTGTGTCAGGAGGGGGTTGGTAGTCTGTCCCCGTAGATCACGCACACCGGAAAGAGCGAAGGAAAACGGAAATGATTGAAAACAAATGTGAAGTTACACGTCGAAAATTCAACGCGCTTACCGTTGCCGCTGCAACTTCAGCCCTGACCCCATACAGTGCAAAAGGAGAAGAAACCGAAATGACTGAGATTGCGCCGTTCAAGATTTCCGTTCCCGATGCTGACATCGCCGATCTGAAGGACCGGCTAAGCAAGACCCGCTGGCCCCAGTTGACTACCAAAGACTGGTCACGAGGACAGCCCGTCGACTTCATCCGGGAACTGGCAACCCAGTGGCAGACCGACTTCGACTGGCGCAAGCATGAGGCGGCGCTGAACGCGATCCCGCAGTTCACGACCGTGATCGACGGCCAGACCATCCACTTCTTTCATGTCAGATCCAGCGCGCCCAATGCATTCCCGCTCATCCTGACCCACGGCTGGCCCTCGACCGTCGCCGAGTTTCTGGACGTGATCGGCCCGTTGAGCGACCCGGCCGGGCACGGCCTCGATCCTTCCATTGCGTTCGACCTCGTCATCCCTTCGCTGCCCGGATTCGGTTTCTCGATGCCACTCTCGGCGCCTGACTGGGAGGCATCGCGGACCGCAGCAGCGTGGGACATCCTGATGAAGCGCCTCGGCTATGCCCGCTACGGCGCACAGGGCGGTGATGGCGGCGCCATGGTCGGGCGTGAGCTTGGCATCCTTGCGCCGGAAGGACTGGTCGGTGTTCACCTCCAACAGATTTTCGCCTTCCCGACCGGGGCGGAGGGCGAGATGGACGCGCTGACCCCCTTCGAGTTGAAGGGCATGGGCAACTACGAGGCATTTGCGAAGAATTCTGGCTATGCTGACATCCAGTCCAAGCGCCCCGGCACGCTGGCCTATGGGCTGGTCGACTCGCCCGTCGGGCAGATGGCCTGGAACTCCGAGCTATTCTTCGGCTTCGACGGCCGCGCCGCAAAGACTTTCGACCGAGAGAGGTTCCTGACCCACGCCTCGATCTTTTGGTTCACCGCAACAGGCGGGACGGCGGCCGAGTTCTACATTGCCAACATGGCAACCGGTGCCGGATACCGCGAACTGCCGAACCCGACGCCGACGGGGGTTGCGGTCTTTCCCGACGACTTCGTCTCGGTCCGCAGCTTTGCCGAGCGGTCGAACAACATCGTCCACTGGACCGAAATGCCACGGGGTGGCCATTTTGCCGCTTCTGATGCACCGGACCTGCTGGTTGAGGATATCCGCAAGTTCTTTGGTCAGCTTCTGAAGGGGTGATCCAGAATGCTCCGGAATCAAGTATTGAAAGAACCGGCGGCTTCCGCATCGCCCGCCTGCCAAAAACTGGGTCGCAGACGTGTTCTGACGACCGGCCTCGGCCTTATTCTGGTTCCAATCCTTGCGCGCTCGGCATTGGCGCAGACGACCACTGAAAAGGACATACAAATGACGATCAAGCTTCAGACCATCGACTCCATCGTCTTTCCGGCGCGGGACCTTGCGACGGGCGTGGCTACGTGGACCGGCCTGCTCGGCTCAGAGCCGGTTTACGCGAATGACGATTTCGCAGCGTTCCAGGCGGGCGAGATCGGCATCTCCCTTACGCGGCTTCCCTGGGTTGACCATCCGCTCGTCTTCTGGCGCGTGGAAGATATCGCTGATGCGCATGCAGCACTTCTCGCCCAGGGCGCGACGGCCATGGTGGAGGTCGATGGCGGTACGCTGGCGGAACTCGGCACTGCGACGGCATCGGCGGGAAACCAGGATCCCGAGACCGGAATTGTCGATATGGGGATGGCCAAACTTGCCGTTCTGAAAGCCGCTGACGGTAGCCTGATCGCGCTGTCGCAGCCGATTGGGACCTAAGCGGATAACTCCCGGTGTCCATTTCCTGCCGAGCGGGAGGCTGGAAAGGGTAGCAACAACTTGATGAGTAAGGGCTAGAATGAAAAACCTAAGGACGATGTGCTGTGCGCTCGCCATGGTATCTTCGATCACGATCAATGCAGCCTCTGCCGAGGTGGGCTTCGAAACCATCGACGTTCCTTTTCCCGCCGACCGCCCGATCAACATCATGATCTGGTATCCTACAGAAGCCGAAGGAAGGATGAGCAGGGTCCTCGACCTTGAACACATTGTGGCAGAAGGTGCAGAGCCCGGCGGAGTCAACTTGCCGCTGGTTGTTCTGTCACATGGTACAGGTGGGTATGCACCTGGG
>NZ_JBOFBI010000258.1:0-1650 GCF_051645465.1 Tabrizicola sp.
CTAATCCGACAGGCGTCCGGTGCGCCGTTTAGGCATATGGTTGCAGGAACGTCAAATGGGATGTGCTGGAAGTTGTAACACATCGCCTGAGCCTTCATGTTTCTTAAGGATTCCCACAGCCATCATGCTGCGGCGCGGCGTCTGAGCTGTCCTAAGGCGTGACCGCAATCGCGGCCGTCTGCCTTCCGGCCCGTATGACGGTTTGCATGTCTGCATGCTTGCATAGGTGACATGCCGCATACTTGCCTAGGAACCTGCCCGCTTGGTCGGTCCGAAGGCTGATCGGAAATGTGCCGTCGTCGGGGGACGATTCCGAACTTGACCCGCCAACCGCCTGCATGCCTACCTGCCTGCCTGCCTGCTTGCCAGTTCGCCCAGTGACGGGTTGACGCTGCGCCGAACTAGCTTGTGGCTTCATGCCCAAACCCATTCATAGTCTGCCATCTTCCGCCATGGGCAGGCCTAAAAGCATCCGGAGAGCCATTCCCCTGCCCCTCTTCCCTTCCCGGGTAACCCATCCTTCAGACAGTCGCGCCACACCCGGCAGTTCCACCTAGTGGGAACGCAAACCTTCGCAAAACCCCAGGTTACAAGGCGCTCGACCACTTTGGTCTCGCGTCAATCGGAGGCCTGACGGCCAGGGCGCAGGGATGCAGTCGGCAGGCAAGCCGCCGACCCCTGACGCCATAATGAGTCCTCACCGGCTGTCCGGTTTCCGCAAGCGGGCTCCTCTTCGGAGGAGCGGAAACCGGCCGGTGAGGACGGTTGGCAGGAACGGTGGTGTGTGGTACATGATGCGCACTGATCGCAAAACACATGTAATGATGCAATGCCACGCTCACGCCTGACCTCTGCCGAGACTACCGCCATCACGGCGCGGCTCCTCGCTGGCGAGAGCGTTGCGGCTGTGGCGAGGTCGATGGGCCGTTCCCGCCAGGCACTGTCACGGATCAAGGGCAGCCTTGACCGGAAGGAAGTGCGGCGGCTTTCGGTGAAGCTGAACATCCGCATCACGCAAGACGAGCATGCAGCCTTTCAGGCGGTTGCCGAGGCAAGCGGCCTGACGGTCTCCGAGGCAGTCCGGCATCTGGTCAGACAGGCAAGCGATCGTCTGGCCATTCAGGTAGACGAGCTAGATGCCATCGCTGCAGCAAGACGGGAGTTGTCGGCCGTCGGCAACAACCTCAGTCAGATCGCGCGCCTGGGAGCAGTCGGACGTCTGACTTGGAATGCCCGCGATGCTGCTCTCGTGCGAAAGGTTGGAGCGCGGGTCGACGACCTTGTCGAAGAAGTTGTCCACCTCCTCTCGGCGCTGAGGGCCAAGCAAGGACTTGGTGATCAAGCCTCTCCGTTCGCTATTGCCGCTGATGCTTCTGCCGAGGCGTCGAAATGACCCGGTCGCCTTCAGTCGAAGATCTGGTTCTCGGTCATGTTCTCGACGACCGTCGTCGTGGGCGGGGCGGTGGCGACGGCTCATCGTCCCGTCTCGGCACGCGCAAGGAACGCCAGACCCGGGCGCTTCTGCGAAACGCTGGTGGGCCGCGTGGCTGGCAGTCGGTCGTCAAACGCATCGCCGGTGGCAGTGCCCGAACCCCTCAGGAGCTGAAGCGCCTTCTCGACTATGTGGCCCGGGAAGAGGGGGTGCAGAGC
>NZ_JBOFBI010000259.1:0-12765 GCF_051645465.1 Tabrizicola sp.
GCCTTTGGCGATGTGATCGTCGAACGCCGGAACGCAACGATCACCCGGGCCACGCCGCTGGAACGCTGGTGGACCCGCCTGACCGGCGATCTGGAGTTCATGGAGCTTTGTGAATTCTCCTTCAGCGAGGAGTTGCTGACATGAAAGACCAACTCGATACCACACATGGCGAGCTGCATTCCGAACTGGCCGGACAGTTCGACACCACCGCGATGGCCACCGAGACCACTCTTCTGAACCCGCGGTTTTACACCACCGACTTCGACGAGATGGACCGCATCGACGTGACCCCGGTGCGCAAGGAATGGGACGCTCTTCTGGAGCGTATGAAATCCGACCCGAACAAGGGCCATTTCAAGAAGAACGCCGACTGGGACGACGTCGACTGGGAGGGCATGGACCCGGCTCTGCGGACCGAATTCATCGACTTTCTGGTGTCGTCCTGCACGGCCGAGTTTTCCGGCTGCGTCCTTTACAAGGAAATGAAGCGCCGCGGCACCAACCCCGATATCTGCGAGCTTTTCAGCTACATGTCCCGCGACGAGGCCCGCCACGCCGGCTTCATCAACGACGCGCTCCGCGAGGCGGGGGTGGCCGTGAACCTTGGCTTCCTGACCAAGGCGAAGAAGTACACCTACTTCCGCCCGAAGTTCATCTACTACGCCACCTACCTTTCCGAAAAGATCGGCTACGCCCGCTACATCACCATCTTCCGGCATCTGGAGGCGCACCCCGAGCACCGCTTCCACCCGATCTTCAAGTGGTTCCGCGAATGGTGCAACGACGAGTTCAGCCATGGCGAGGCCTTCGCGCTTCTGATGCGCACCGACCCGAAACTGACCCAGAGCTTTGCCAACAAGCTCTGGATCAAGTTCTTCCTTGTAGCGGTCTATTCGACGATGTGGGTCCGCGACCACGCCCGGAAGGACTTTCACAAAGCGCTCGGCGTCGACATCGACTGGTATGATCAAGAGGTCTACCGCAAAACCTCGACCATCGCGAAGCAGGTCTTCCCGATGGAAATCGACATCGACCATCCGGCCTGGATTCCGACACTCCGCCGGATGAACGCCGCGATGATCGACATGGAGCGGGGGAAGCGGAAGGGCGGTCTAACAGGGCGCCTTTCCCATGCCACCGCCTCGGCCCGCGCGATGCTCGCCTTTGCTCGGCTCTACCTGATCCCGGTCAAGCACAGCACACCGCCCGTCAGCGTGCGGCTGGAGCCTGCGTATTGACCGGTAACTGCCATACCATCGCTTCGGCGGTGGGTACGGTGCGGGATGGGCGCGTCCTGGCACCTGGTGCGGCACCTCTGTCATGGGGGTGCCGCACTTGACCAATCCGTGGATCGTCGCACTTTCGGCCGTCTTCGTCTGGTGGGCCTCTACCGGCGCGATCCTCTGGCGCGTGCGCCGCGCCGATCTCGGCGGGCCGGACGATCACCTCTGGTCGGTTCTTCTGGGTCTTCCGCTTCTGGTAGGTGGCGCGGCCGGCGCACATGCATCGGTCGACCACCTTACCGTATCGGGCGTCTACGGCGGGTTCCTCTCGGCGCTCGCGCTCTGGGGCTGGATCGAGCTGGCGTTCCTGTCGGGCGTCCTGACCGGCCCCACGCGTGAGCCCTGCCCACCCAAGGCGCGGATGCCAGAACGACTGTGGCGGGCGGTAGGCACGATCCTCTGGCACGAATTCGCCCTGATCGCGGGCCTCCTTGTGCTGACCCACCTGACGCTCGGTCAGCCAAACCCCTTCGCCGCCCTGACCTTCGCGACACTCTTCTTCGCCCGTATCTCGGCCAAGCTGAACCTCTTCTTCGGCGCCCCGCGCATCAACACCGAATTCCTGCCCCGCCCGCTTGCGCATCTGGCGAGCCATTTCCGTAAAGCCCCGATGACGGCACTTCTGCCCGTCTCGATCCTGGCGCTAGCCATAGCGACCCTCCATTGGGCCACCCAGGCGGCCTGGGCAGCCGACGACGCCCCCTTCATCGGCTATCTCTTGCTTGCCGTGCTGACCGCCCTTGCCCTGATCGAGCATCTCTTCATGGTCCTGCCGATCCCCGACCAGAAGCTCTGGCGCTGGATGCTGCCCGAAGCGGCCTCCACCGCATCTCCTCCTGCCCCAAGCAACTTGCCAGGAAAGTAGACCGATGGACTTCAACAGCTACTTCCACGACCGTCTTGACGCTCTGAAATCCGAAGGCAACTACCGCGTCTTCGCCGATCTGGAAAAGCGCTGCGGCAGCTTTCCGCGGGCCGAGCGGCATAGACCGGATGGGTCGAAGGAAAGCGTGACGATCTGGTGCTCGAACGACTATCTCGGCATGGGTCAGCACCCGCTCGTGGTCGAAGCGATGATCGAGGCGGTGAAGACCTGCGGGACCGGGGCGGGTGGCACGCGCAATATCTCGGGCACCAACCACCACCATGTCATGCTGGAAGCCGAGCTTGCCGATCTGCATGGCAAGGAAGCGGCGCTCCTTTTCACCTCTGGCTATGTCTCGAACTGGGCGGCGCTTTCCACGCTTGGCAGCCAGATCCCGAACGCGGTGATCCTGTCGGACGAAAAGAACCATGCCTCGATGATCGAGGGCATCCGCCACTCCCGCGCCGACAAGGTCCTGTGGAAGCACAACGACTGGCGCGACCTTGACCGCAAGCTTCACGCCGTCGGCGACCGGCCGAAGATCGTGGCCTTCGAGTCTGTCTATTCCATGGACGGCGACATCGCCCCCATCCGCGAGATCGTCGAGGTCTGCGAGGCCCACGGCGCGCTCAGCTATATCGATGAGGTCCACGCGGTCGGCATGTACGGCCCCCGCGGCGGTGGGGTCAGCGAGGAACGTGGGCTTGCCGATCGGATCGACGTGATCGAGGGCACGCTCGGCAAGGCCTTCGGCGTCGTCGGCGGATATGTCACGGGCCGGACGGAGCTGGTCGATTTCATCCGCAGCTTCGCGAGCGGCTTCATCTTCACCACCGCCCTCCCCCCAGCCGTGGCGGCAGCGGCGCAAACCTCGGTCCGTCACCTCAAGCAGTCCTCCACCGAACGCACCCGCCAGAAAACCAACGTCGCCCAGGTCCGCGCCCAGCTCGACGCCCGCGGGATTCCGCATATGCGCAATGACAGCCACATCATCCCGGTGATGATCGGCGACCCGGTGAAATGCCGGATGATTTCGGACATGCTGATGGCCGATTGGGGCATTTATGTGCAGCCGATCAACTACCCGACCGTGCCGAAAGGCACCGAGCGGCTGCGGATCACCCCAGGCCCCCTTCACAGCGCCGAAGACATCGGCCACCTCATCGACGCCCTCTCCGCACTCTGGCAGCGCTGCGCCATTGCCCATGCCGTGGCATAGGGGCGGATCACAGCGAAGTCTTGCCAACCCACTTGCCTTTTCAAAGCCGCGGCCCAGTTGGTTGGGTCGCAAATACCCGGAGGAACCCATGAAACTAAGCTTCACTGCCGCTGTTCTGGCCCTTGTCGCGGCCCCCGCGCTGGCACAGGACGCCCCGACCGGCGACGTTGCCGCGGGCGAGAAAGTCTTCGCGAAATGCCAGACCTGCCATGTCATTGCCAATGAGGCGGGCGAAGTCCTGGCCGGCAAGAACTCGAAGACCGGCCCTAACCTGTACGGCCTTCCCGGCCGCGCGTTGGGCACCTATCCCGAATTCAAGTACGGCGAGTCGATCGTGGCACTTGGCGCCGGTGGCGCGGTCTGGAACGAAGCAGACTTCGTGGCCTA
Source organism: Tabrizicola sp. (assembly GCF_051645465.1). GTDB lineage: Bacteria > Pseudomonadota > Alphaproteobacteria > Rhodobacterales > Rhodobacteraceae > Tabrizicola. The sequence continues at coordinate 3,755 of NZ_JBOFBI010000259.1, forward strand.
CGTCGCTGATCCGGTCAAGTTCCTGAAGGAAAAGTCCGGCGACAAGGCGGCGAAGTCGAAGATGAGCTTCAAGCTGCCGAAGGAAGAGGACGCCAAGAACGTCTGGGCCTTCATCGCATCGCTTTCACCCGCCGCCGGAGCGGCTCCAGCGACCGAGTGACGCCGGACTTCTGACCAGCACCCCCTTGCCGGTTCAAGCATGTTAACCGGCAAGGGGCTTGGTGGTAAGAAAACATCCGCTCAGGCCAGCGCAACGACGGCATCCGCAAGCCGCTGAGCCGACGGCGTCAGGCGTGAGCCGATGCGCGTGACCAGGCTGAAAGGCGCAACGGTCAGGCCAAGGTCAATCGGAAGCGACACGAACGGCACCGAGGGGTTGCCCGACAGGCTATCGACAACCGGCGTCGCAAGTGGAGCGATCGCGTCGCTGTTGTTCAGCAAAGCCAGAGTGAACAGGAACGACGAGGTCGAAATCCGTCGCTGCGGGATCGGCAGGCGAAGCTCGGCAAGCCGGGCCATCACCGTCTGAGTCAGCAGCGTCTCATCGTCGCCCATCACCCAGTCATACCGCAGAAGATCGTCCACCGTGATCCGCGGCTGCAGAAGGACCGGATGACCGCGCCGTACCACCAGCGACAAAGGCTCGCCCGCAATCCCCCGTCCCTCCAGCTGCGTTTCGCCAGCGCTCAGGCGCGCGAGCGCGAAGTCCAGCCGGCCATCGCGCAGCTGTTCGCAAAGGTGCACCGATGTCGCCACCGTCACTTCCGCGCGAAATCCGGGAGTGATGCGCTGAAGCTCGATCAGCGCCGGAAGGACCAGGCTCAGCGCCGGGCCGGTGACCGCCCCCACCCGCACAATACCTGCCCTGCCGGTGGCAGCCTCGGCAACCTCGCGCGCTGCGTCGGAAAGCTCGATCTGGATGCGCGCCGCGCGCCTTGCAAGCGCCTCGCCCACCTCTGTCAGCTTCAGACCCCGCCCCTGCCGTTCGTGCAGCGACAACCCCAGCATCTCCTCCATCTCGGCCAGAAGCCGCGAGGCCGCCGGCTGCGCAATGCCGATCCGGGCCGCCGCCAGCCCCAGCGCGCCAGACTCGCGAAGCTCCGCCAGAAGCCGCAGCTGCACTGGCTTCAGCTGGCGCAGTTGCGAGATCAGCGGAGAGGTCTGAATCATGGCTATTTCGATATGACTAGACGCATATCTGCCATTTGACAGATATATGACTTCTCCGCAATCTGCGCCTCGTCCGCAACCAAGGGCCAGAAGCGCGCCCGATGCGGATGCAACCAGAATTCCTTGGGAGGAAACCAATGATCTTGACCCGCCGCGGCCTCATGGCCCTCGCTGGCTCTACGGCTGCCCTGGCAGCACTGCCCGCCTTCGCCCAAGACAAGGGCACCATCGGCATCGCGATGCCCACCAAATCCTCGTCGCGCTGGATTTCGGACGGTGAGTCGATGGTCAAAGCCTTCACCGAAGCAGGCTATGCCACCGATCTGCAGTATGCCGAGGACGATATCCCGACGCAGCTGGCGCAGATCGAGAACATGATCACCTCGGGCGTCAAGGCGCTGGTGATCGCGGCCATCGATGGCACCACGCTGTCGAACGCGCTCGACAATGCGGCCGCGCAGGGCATCAAGGTCATCGCCTATGACCGTCTGATCCGCGAAAGCGGCTCGGTCGACTACTACGCCACCTTCGACAACTTCAAGGTCGGCGTCCAGCAGGCCGAAAGCCTGGTCGCGGGCCTGAAGGAACGGTTCGGCGACGTGAAGCCCTGGAACGTCGAGCTCTTCGGCGGCTCGCCCGACGACAACAACGCCTTCTTCTTCTACGACGGCGCCATGTCGGTCCTGCAGCCGCTGATCGACGCGGGCGATATCGTCATCCCGTCGGGCCAGATGGGCATGGACGTGGTCGGCACGCTTCGCTGGGACGGCGCGGTGGCTCAGGCCCGGATGGACAACCTTCTGTCCTCGAACTACGGCGACAAGGCGCTGCATGGCGCGCTTTCGCCCTATGACGGGCTGTCCATCGGCATCCTGTCGTCGGTCAAGGGTGTCGGCTACGGCTCGGGCGACCTGAAGATGCCGATCGTCACCGGCCAGGACGCCGAAATCCCATCGGTCAAGTCGATGATCGCGGGCGAGCAGTATTCGACGATCTTCAAGGACACCCGCGAACTTGCGAAAGTGACCGTGAAGATGGTCGATGCCGTGCTTGGCGGCGGCGAGCCGGAAATCAACGACACCTCGACCTACGACAACGGCGTCAAGGTTGTGCCGTCCTACCTCTTGGAGCCGGTCTCTGTGAACCTTGCCAACTACGAAGAGGTTCTGGTCGGTTCGGGCTACTACACAGCCGACCAGCTGCAGTAAGCTGATCCGATAGGACCCGTCCGCGCCAGCCTCGCGCGGGCGGGTACCCCTGGGGAGGGTAGATGACGACGCTTCTTGAAATGCGGGAGATCTCGATGGTCTTCCCAGGCGTGAAGGCGCTTGACCGGGTAAGCCTGACGGTCGAGTCCGGCGAGATTCACGCGATTTGCGGCGAGAACGGTGCCGGGAAGTCCACGCTGATGAAGGTCCTGTCAGGCGTCTACCCGCATGGCAGCTTTGACGGCGATATCACCTATGACGGCACCCCCCTGCGCAACAGGACCATCCGCGACAGCGAGCACAGGGGCATCATCATCATTCACCAGGAACTCGCGCTGATCCCGCTTCTGTCGATCGCCGAGAACCTGTTCATGGGCAACGAAGTGGCGTCAGGCGGTGTAATCTCCTGGCCCCTCGCGTTCAAGAAAACCGAAGAGCTTCTGCGCCGCGTCGGCCTGAACGAACCCCCCGGTGCGGTGGTTGGCAAGCTTGGCGTCGGCAAGCAGCAGCTGATCGAGATCGCGAAGGCCCTGTCGAAGAACGTGCGCCTCCTGATCCTCGACGAACCCACCGCCGCCCTGCAAGAGGCTGACGCCGACCGGCTTCTGGCCCTGATGCTGGAACTGAAGGCGCAGGGCGTGACCCAGATCATGATCAGCCACAAGCTGAACGAAATCAGCCGGGTCGCCGACCGCATCACCGTGATCCGCGACGGCGCCACGGTTTCGACGCTCTCGAAAGCCGATATCTCCGAAGACCGCATCATCCGCGACATGGTGGGCCGTGACATGGCGCACCGCTACCCCGACCGCGAAAGCCATCCGGGCGAGGTGCTGTTCGAGGTCAAGGACTGGTCCTGCTGGCACCCCGAACAGACCGGACGGCAGATGATCAAGCAAGTCTCGCTGAACGTCCGCAAAGGCGAAATCGTCGGGATCGCGGGCCTCATGGGCACCGGCCGGACCGAACTTGTCATGTCGATCTTCGGCAAAAGCTACGGCAAGGGACATCAGGGCGAGGTCCGGATGCACGGGCACGCCGTCGACGTCTCGACCGTCGCCAAAGCCGTGGCGGCCGGGATTTCCTACGTCACCGAAGACCGCAAGGCGCTTGGCCTGATCCTGGACGAGCCGCTCCTGCGCAACATCAGCCTTGCGAACCTTGCCAGCATTGCCCGCCGATCGGTCCTCGACAAACGGCGTGAGGCGCAGGTTGCCGAAGGTTACCGCAAGCAGCTGGCGATCCGCACCCCCAGCGTGCAGCAGAAGGTGGTGAACCTCTCGGGCGGCAACCAGCAGAAGGTGGTGCTGTCGAAGTGGCTCTTCACCGACCCAAAGCTTCTGATCCTCGACGAACCCACCCGCGGCATCGACGTCGGCGCGAAGTTTGAAATCTACACGATCATGAACCAGCTGGCCGAACAGGGCCGCGGCGTCCTCATGATCTCGTCCGAGATGCCCGAGCTTCTGGGCATGTGCGACCGCATCTATGTGATGAACGAAGGCCGGATCGTGGGCGAACTGACAAAGGGCGAGGCGAGCCAGGAAAAGATCATGGCGCTGATCGTCAAAGCCGTTGGGAAAGGCGTCCGGCAGGACGGGGAGAAGGTGGCCTGAATGTCGGAACCGAAACAGACCTCGCTCGGCGCACACCTCCGCGAAAACGGCATGCTTCTGGCGCTGGTCGCCATCGTCGCGCTGTTCTCGATCCTCGTCTCGGCGCAGGGCAAGCCGATGTTCCTGCAGGCCCCGAACATCACCAACATCTTCCTACAGAACGGCCATGTGATCATCCTGGCACTCGGGATGCTCCTCATCATCGTGGCGGGACATATCGACCTCTCCGTCGGATCGGTCGCCGCCTTCACCGGCGCAGTGGCGGCCTGGCTTACGGTGGACCTGAAGCTGCCGGTCTACGCGGTGATCCCGCTGACGCTGATCGTCGGCGGTCTGATCGGCGCGGCGCAGGGCTATTGGGTAGCCTACTGGCGTATCCCCAGCTTCATCGTGACACTGGCGGGGATGCTGGTCTTCCGCGGCGCCACCCTGTGGCTTCTGGGCGGACAGAACATCGGCCCCTTCCCCAAGGCATTCCAGGCTATGTCATCGGGCTTCATTCCCGACCTGACGGGTTTCATGAAACCGCACGGGCTGACGTTGATCATCGCAGCACTTGCCATTGGCGTCGTCGTCTGGATCGGCCTGCGCGCGCGGCAGCGCGATATGGAGTTCGGCATCACCCCCGAGCCCTCGGGCCTGTTCTGGGGCCGCACGCTGATCATTGCGACGGCCATGGCCTTCGTGGGCTGGCAGCTCGCCAGTTTCCGAGGCTTGCCGAACGTGCTGGTGGTGTTGGCCGTCCTGATCGTGTTCTACGCCTTCTTCACCGAAAACACCGTGCAGGGCAGGCGCATCTACGCGGTCGGTGGCAATGAAAAGGCGGCCAAGCTTTCCGGCATCGGCACCGAACGGCTGGTCTTCTTCTGTTTCGTCAACATGGGCATGCTTGCGGCCCTTGCCGGAATGATGGTCACCGCCCGCCTGAACTCGGCGACACCAAAGGCCGGCACCGGGTTCGAGCTTGACGCGATTGCCGCCGTCTTCATCGGCGGGGCCTCGATGGCGGGCGGCTCGGGCAAGATCATCGGGGTCGTGATCGGCGCGCTGATCATGGGCGTCATGAACATGGGCATGTCGATCCTTGGCGTCGGCATCGATTATCAGCAGATGATCAAGGGGCTGGTGCTGCTCGCCGCCGTGATCTTCGACGTCTACAACAAGAACAAGTGAGACCGTCCATGCATCTGTCCACCGTCAGGGGTGTCGGCGTTGTGGTTCGGGAAGGCACCGAAGCCCGGGCGCTCCGCAACACGGCTTCGGTCTACGAACTCGCCAGCGCGGCCATCGCTGCGGGCCGGACCCTTGGTGAGGAGATCGGCCAGCGCCAGCTTGGCGAAACGGTAGACCTGACGCGCGCAGTCTTCGAGCTGCCGGTCAGCCACCCCGACCCCGCGCATCTGCATCTGACCGGAACCGGGCTGACCCACCTCGGCTCCGCCGCAGCCCGCGACGCGATGCATGCGAAGCTCGCAGGCACCGAAACCCTGACCGACAGCATGAAGATGTTCCGCATGGGTCTCGACGGCGGACGCCCGGCGGCAGGCGAGGTCGGCGCGCAACCAGAGTGGTTCTACAAAGGCACCGGCCACGCCGCCGTGGCCCCCGGTGCAGTGCTTGAAGCCCCCGGCTTTGCCGAAGACGGCGGCGAAGAACCTGAGATCGCAGGTCTCTATCTGATCGGCCCCAATGGCACTCCGCACCGCATCGGCTGGGCGCTTGGCAACGAATTCTCGGACCATGTGACCGAACGGGTCAACTACCTCTGGCTTGCCCATTCCAAGCTGCGCGTAGCCTCCTACGGCCCCGAGATTCTGGTGGGCGACCTGCCCGCCGACATCCGCGGCACCTCGCGCATCATGCGGGGTAAGGCCACGATCTGGGAAAAGCCCTTCCTCAGCGGCGAGGCGAACATGTCCCACACGATCGCCAACCTCGAACACCACCACTTCAAGTACGGCATCTTCCGCCAGCCCGGCGACCTGCACGTGCATTTCTTCGGTACCGCAACCTTGTCCTTCGCCGACGGACTAAAGACGGAAGCTGGAGACACCTTCGAAATCTCCGTCGCCGATTTCGGCCAACCCCTTCGCAACACACTTGGTTTCGCGCCGAAGACCCGCGGCGCGACCAAGGTCCATCCCCTTTAAGGAGCCGTCCATGACCAAGTTCAAACCCGCCGCATGGCCCCGCAAGCTCCGGTCGCAGGAATGGTTCGCGGGCACCTCGAAGGACGCGATCTACCACCGCAGCTGGATGAAGAACCAGGGCCTCCCCGCCGACCTCTTCGACGGCCGCCCGGTGATCGGCATCCTGAACACCTTCAGCGAGCTCAACCCCTGCAACGCGCACCTCAACGACCTCGCCGAACGGGTGAAGCACGGCGTCTACGAGGCAGGCGGCCTTCCCGTCATCGTCCCCGTCTTCAGCGTCAGCGAATCCGGCTTCCGCCCCACCGCGATGATGTTCCGCAACCTCGCCGCCATGGCCGTCGAAGAAACCATCCGCGGCCAGCAGATGGACGGCGTCGTCTGCCTCGTCGGCTGCGACAAGACCACGCCCTCCCTCCTCATGGGCGCGGCCAGCGTCGACATCCCCACGATCATGGTCTCCGGCGGCCCGATGCTGAATGGCTACTTCCGGGGCGAACGCGTAGGCTCCGGCACCCACCTCTGGAAGTTCTCCGAAGCGGTCAAAGCGGGCGAGATGACCGAGGCGGAGTTCGTCGAAGCCGAAGCCTCGATGTCCCGCTCCCCAGGCGCCTGCAACACGATGGGCACCGCCTCCACCATGGCCTCCATGGTCGAGGCCCTCGGCATGACCCTCTCCGGCAACGCCGCCATCCCCGCCGTCGACTCGCGCCGCCGCGTCATGGCCCACCTGACCGGCCGCCGCATCGTCCAGATGGTGAAGGACGACCTCAAACCCTCCGACATCCTCACCCGCGACGCTTTCCAGAACGCCATCCGCACCAACGCGGCCATCGGCGGGTCGACCAACGCCGTCATCCACCTTCTGGCCATCGCCGGCCGCTGCGGCATCGACCTGACGCTGAACGACTGGGACGACTGGGGTCGCAACGTGCCCACCATCGTCAACCTCATGCCCTCCGGCAAATACCTGATGGAGGAGTTCTTCTACGCAGGCGGCCTCCCCGCCGTCATCAAACGCCTGGGCGAGGCGGGCCTTCTGAACAAGGACGCCCTCACCGTCTCCGGCGGCCCGGTCTGGAACGAAGTCAAGGACGCCCGCATCGACAACGACGACGTGATCCTTCCGGCCGACAAGGCCCTCACCCAGTCCGGCGGCATCGTCGTCGTCAAAGGCAACCTCGCCCCTGACGGAGCCGTCCTGAAACCCTCCGCCGCGACCCCGACGCTCATGCAGCACAAGGGCCGCGCGGTCGTCTTCGAGGATATCGACGACTACAAGGCCAAGATCAACGACGAGGCGCTCGACATCGACGAAACCTGCGTCATGGTCCTGAAAAACTGCGGCCCCCGTGGCTATCCCGGCATGGCCGAGGTCGGCAACATGGGCCTCCCGCCCAAGGTCCTGCGCAAGGGCATCACCGACATGGTCCGCATCTCCGACGCCCGCATGTCCGGCACCGCCTACGGCACCGTGGTCCTCCACACCAGCCCCGAAGCCGCGCGGGGCGGCCCGCTGGCCATCGTCAGAAACGGCGACATGATCGAGCTTGACGTGGCCGCCCGCCGCATCCACCTCGACATCCCCGAGGCCGAACTCAAGGCCCGCCTCGCCGCCTGGAAACCGCCAGTCGAACCGCCCACAAGCGGTTATGCCAAGCTCTACCACGACCACGTCGAAGGCGCACACAAGGGGGCCGACATGGACTTCCTCGTCGGCTGCCGCGGCAACGCCGTCGCCCGGGAAAGCCACTGATGAAACGCGCAACAAGCGGCATGCAGACCAACAGCCGGTCCAGAAACCTCCCTCCCCCTCGGTGGGGGAGGGCCGGGGTGGGGGGGCACCACGAAAGGTCTCAGCCTGACACCTCCAGACAGAGGGCCACCCCATGACCCGCACCAAAGTCGCCCTCGTCGGCATCGGCAAGATCGCCATCGACCAGCATGTCCCCGCCCTGAACGCCTCGCCGGATTGGGAACTGGCCGCAACCGTCTCGCGCAAAGGCTCGGTCCCCGGCGTCCCCGCCTTCACCGACTTCGCCACCTTCCTCGCCGAACGCCCGGACGTGCCCGTCGTCTCGCTCTGCATGCCGCCCGCGCCGCGCTTTGACTATGCTCAGGCCGCGCTTCTGGCGGGGCGCCATGTCATGCTGGAAAAGCCCCCCGGCGCAACCTTGGCCGAGGTCCACGCGCTGACAGCTCTCGCCGCCGCAAAGGGCCTCGGCATCTACGCCACCTGGCACAGCCGCATGGCCCACGCGGTTGCTCCGGCAAAGGCTTGGCTGAAGGACAAGACGATCAAAAGCGCCCACATCACCTGGCGTGAGGATGTCCGCAAATGGCACCCCGGCCAGGACTGGGTGTTCGAGCCCGGTGGCATGGGCGTCTTCGATCCCGGCATCAACGCCCTCTCGATCCTGACCGAAGTCCTGCCCCGCCCCGTCCATCTGACCAAGGCGATCCTGGAGTTCCCGTCCAACCGCCAGACACCGATCGCCGCCCGGCTCACCTTCTCGGGCCAGGTCACCGCCGATTTCGACTGGCGTCAGGAGGGCCTGCAGACCTGGGACATCACGGTCGAGACCGACAGCGGCAGCCTCGCCCTGCGGATGGGCGGCAATGTGCTGGAAATCGACGGCAAGGCTGTAGCGGGCGAAAGCACCATCATGGGCGAATACCCCGCCCTCTACGCCCGCATGGCCGAACTGGTCCGCACCGGCACGTCCGACATCGACCTTGCGCCCATGGTCCACGTCGCCGACGCCCTGACCCTCGGCCGGCGCGAGGTCACCGACGCGTTCCAGTTCTGACGCCCTCGCACGCGCCAGCCCACCGTGCCCCACGCGCCCACATCGCCCCTTTCAGCC
>NZ_JBOFBI010000260.1:0-1965 GCF_051645465.1 Tabrizicola sp.
CAGCCTGATGCTGGATGACGGCACGATCGAGCCGCGGCTGCGTCTGGTCCGGCCGACCGAGGCGAGCACCGTTCCAGCGAAGATCATGGAGGACACCCACTGGTTGGAGGCCGACCGCTCGGCCTTCGCCACCGCCTGGACCGCGGAACTGGCCGAGGTGCCCGAGTTCTCGGAAGCCACGCTGCACATCGTGGCGGGCCTCCTGCTGCCGATCTGGAAGCAGCTCCCCCAGGACGAAACCCGCGTCTACAGGCTGCAGACCGACGACGGTCAGCGCATCATCGGTCGCCGGGTCTCAGCCGCGTGGGTCGCGACCACGCTGGCGGCCGACGCACCGAGGCTCACGGCGGCGCAGGTCCATGCCCTCGTTCTGGAGGGAAAGACCGTGGTGCGGCTGGGCGAGGGGATGGAGTTGCACCGGTCGCGCGTCATGGGCGTGAATCGGATCGAGCTCTCCGGCTTCACGGAAGCGGCCAAGGACCGGCTCAAGGCTGACGGTTTCTTCTCGGAGATCATCAGCTGGAAGTTGCGCCTCTTCTGCCCGACCGATCCTGCCGGCATTGCCGTGCTGGAGCGTCTGATCGCGCGTTGCGCTGTCACAGGGCTACATTCGCGGGGAGGGTGTTGACCCATGTATTCCGAGACTGAAGATGTGATCCGCGCTCTGGCAGAAAATGCAGAGAGCGTGTGTCGATCCTACCTTCCCGCCGGTCGGCGGGAAGGGGCCTACTGGATCGTGGGCGATCTGCAGAACAGCCCAGGCCGGTCACTCTTCGTGCGGCTGACCGGGCCTGCATCCGGGCCAGGCGCGGCCGGCAAGTTTACCGACAGTGCCACAGGCGAGCATGGCGACCTTCTCGATATCATCCGTGAGCGAACCGGGATCTTGCGCTTTCCCGATCTTCTCACTGAGGCCCGGGCGCATCTGGGCCGTCCGCAGCCGGTTCTCCCCGATACGCCAGTGCCGAAGAAGGCCGAAGCCCCTGGTGGCACGCCAGCGGCGGCGGCGCGGTTGTTTGCAGCCTCGATGCCGGTCGCAGCCACGCTTGCCGACACCTACCTCCGCTCCCGGGGCTTGACCCAAGGCGGCAGGATGAGCGCCCTTCGCTTCCACCCGAAGTGCTGGCATCGGGATGAGGGCCAGACCCGGAGCCTCCCCAGACCGGCGCTGATCGCCGCGGTCACCGATGGGGCAGGGGCCTTGCAGGGTGTGCATCGTACCTGGCTGGCGCCTGACGGACAGGGGAAGGCGCGGGTCGAGACGCAGCGACGTGCCATGGGTCACCTCCTCGGCAATGCCGTCCGGCTGACCCCGCATGACGACATCCTCGTGGTCGGCGAGGGCATCGAGACCATGCTGTCCCTGATCGAGGCAGTGCCCGGCCTTCCCGTCTGGGCGGCGCTCTCGTCGGGTCATCTCGGGGCTGTGCTGTTGCCGGAGGGTTTGCAGCGCCTCTACATCGCCATCGACCGCGATCCGGCAGGGCAACGCGCGGCAGAGAGGTTGGGCGCCAGAGCAACCGAGGTCGGGATTGGTTGCCATGTGCTGGAACCCCGGCTCGGGGACTTCAATGATGATCTCCGGGCGACCGGCAAGGACGCGCTGCGCCAGCATCTTGCAGGGCAGATCGGGCCAGAGGATCGGCATCGTCTATCCGGCTGAGCAGCATCGCGCAGGGACGGTCAGGGGCAGTAGGGCAGGGGTCACGGATCCCTGTCGTGGCTCTGGATCGTCGCTTTGCCTCTTCCCGGGCAGTCTCATCCAACCGTCACCCACACGGCCTTCAAGAGATGGGCAGGCGGCCGTCAAAGGGGCCGCCCCTTCAAGGACGGGGGGCGACTGATTTCCGCCGGCGGGGACGAGCCCCGCCTTTGCATCGCGAAGCATATGTGGACACCCCCTTCGTCAAGTCTTTCCTCAAAGCGCGTCGAATCCGGTTGGGTGCTTGCATATGTCCGGCCTCG
>NZ_JBOFBI010000261.1:0-15421 GCF_051645465.1 Tabrizicola sp.
TTCTGATCACCGCCACGGCCTATGTCCTTGGCGTCCGCGGCCTCGTCGCCCCCGTGGCCTGGCAGGCGGGCCTTGTCGCAGGCGGGGTCTTCGTCCTTTTCCGTGCATTCTTTGGCCTTTTCGGCCGTCGGGATGACCCCGATCTTCTGCGCGAGGTGCTGATCGAGCACTTCGGCGAGTCGATCCGGGAAGACCCTGACGTAAGCCGCCTCTCGCGCCAGGCCATCGAGCAGCGCCTGCAGCTTGCCACCGCCCAGGCCTCGGCCCCCGCTCCCCTCGCCCGCGCGGTTGACGCACTTAGCCCCGCGCTTGACCGCCGTCTCGACGTGATCGCCGTCGAAGGCCGCGCCGCTGCCTCGCGCCGGGGGGCGGCACGGTTCCAGGCCGGGATGGCGCAGATGGCCCGCCAACGGCTGACCGAGGTTTCACGCATCGCCGATGCCGCCGATTCCGAAACCGCCGCGACAGCGCGCAAGGCCGCCGATGGCCTGACAGCCCAGGTTGCCGCCTCCGGTGGCCTTGTCGCCCACGCCGAAGACCGGCTCATGGCGCTGGACCACGCGGTGGCCGAGTTCGGCACAGCCGTCGCGCGGGCGCTCCTTGCCCTGTCGAAAGGCGACCGGGAGGCGATTGAGGCCCTCGCCCAAGACTTGAACGCCGCCCCGACAAGTCCGACTGCGAAGCCCTGATCCCGCGCTACCGGGCCAGCCATCCCAGCGGATGGGCCGAGAACCCATGGCAGGCCGACCCATCGGGGAAGTCGATCGACCAGTTCTCCGGCGTCGTCGGCAAGCCCGCCCTGACCCACCGGCCCCAGCGCGCGGCGATGATCGCGCGGATGTCGGACCTGCGGCCAAGCCGGTCCAGCGCCTGGAACAGGTAGTGGTGCATGAAGGGGCTGGCGAGCGTTGGCTGACCATCCAGCGGGCCATCGTCAAGGTTCAGCGAACGGGCGACGATCCGGTCGGCATGGGCCTCGGCCTTCGGGCCCGTCGTCATCCCGGTAAGGATCAGGAAGGCCAGCGCCAACTGGCTGGCAGGCGCCCCGTCCGGGCTTTCGCGCCAGCCCTCCGGCCCTTCCAGCGCACGGATCGCGGCCTTCAGCGTTTCCGCCTCGCCCGCCCAATCCGCCGCCCGTCCTACCCGGTCGGCCATCGCTGCCGCCAGCTGCAGCGCATTCAGATAGCGCAGGTTCAGGGTCAGGTTCGGCTCCACCCGGCTCATCGGCGACCAGTCGAGAAAAAGCCTGCGACCAGCCGGATTGCGGATCAGCCCCGCCTCGTCGCGCGCCAAAGCCATCCGCTCCAGCATCCGCATCAGCGTGCCCCAATGCCGCTGCCAGACCGCCTCGGGCTCTGTCACACCGGGATGCGCGGCACAGCCCGCCAGCAGTTCCACCCAGGCGAAGTTGTAGTCCGTCACCGCATAGGCCGGCACCTCGCCCGGCAGGACCGAAGGGAGAAGCCCCTCTGCATCCGCCCCTTCTGCCGCCATGTCGATGGCGAAGAGCAGGGGCCGCGGGTCATCCGTGATCGCCCGAAGCGCCCAGTCCTGCGCCACCACATCACCCAGCCAAAGGCTCGACTCACGCCAAACCCCATCAACGAACCCGTCCTGCAGGCAGGCGAGCGTAGTGCGGCGGCACATCGCGGCCACGCCTTCCAGCACGCCGTCAAGCCGGGGCAGGGGACGTTCGTCCACTGGCGTGACGGTCAGAAGGACGTCAAACACCGGGTTTGCCGCGACACCTCCACCCTCCAGCGCAAAGACCACATAGCGCGCGCCACGCGGGGTAAAGCCTTCCAGACGCTGGCGTCCGGGTCGCAGGATGAAGCGGTCGGTCGGTCGCATCCGGCAATACGTGGCGGGATCAGAGAGCAGAAGCTCCCCCTCCCGCAGTCGTTCCGCATAGGACACAAGAAGCCGCTCGCCGCCGGCCCCCGTCACCTCGGCCCCCGCAAGGCACGCCCGGCTTTCGCCAAGATCGAAGACCCAGATCGCCGCCGTTCCGCTTGGCAGAAGCACTGGGACGTCACCTCGCGCCGACCCGGCGAAAAGGCGGCGAAGATCGTCATGCGGATCATTAGTCATAGCGACCGCAGGGCCAGTCCGGACCTGCCAAGGCGCGTCGAGTGTCCGCCGTTCTTCCACCGGCAAAGCCGTGGCACGAGGGCGGAGCCGGTGCCAGGTCGGCCCTTCCGCACCCTGCACGACCCGCGCCTCGTCCATGGACTGCGGCTCCGCCTCCGTCCAGTCCTCGGAGCGGCTCATGTCCCGATCTTCGACCCCGCTGCCGTAGATCGACACGCGGTGCACCCGATCCAACCACGACCGATCACGCGCTACCCGCCAGCCCGGACCCGTGCGCAGAAGCGCCTCGCCGTCCACCTCAAGCCAGCCAATCAACCCGCAGGCCTCGCGGTGCACATAGGCGAAATGCGAATATCCGGGAGAATAGACCTGCACCGCGATCCGGTTCAATCCCCGCCGCAGCAGAGGAGTGACCATACGTTCATCTACCGCCATCGATGAGCGCCAGGACCGCTCCGGCCCCCGCCCGGCGAACACCCCGTTGATCCAAAGCCGGTAGCGGCTGTCGGCTGACAGACGGAACACCGCCCGCACCGGGGCAGCCGCCAAAGCGATATCCGAACGGAAGTTCAGATAGGCCTCACTCAGGTCGAACGGATGCGCAGGCCCGATCCAGACCGTGCCTTCCGGCACCTTCACTGCAGCGTCCCGTACTGCGCCGCAAGCTTGTTCACCAGCCGGTAGGCCCGGATCAGCCGGGCTGGGGGAATGTCAGGCTGGATGAAATGCCCGCCGTTGAAGATGAACCCGCCGCCCGGCGCATAGATGCCGAAGCGTTCGGTGATGTATTCATCCAGCTCCTCGCCGTCATACTTCAGCAAGCCATCCACCACGTCCAAAGACCCGTAGATCACGATCTTGTCGCCCCATTCCGCCTTGACCTGACGTGGGTCCATGCCTGCACTTTCCTGCACCGGGTGCCAGGACGTGAAGCCCATCTCGATGATGTCCTCGACGATCTGCAGGATGTAGCCGTCGGAATGCAGGTTCACCGGCATCCCGCGCGACCGGGCATGCTGCACCACCCGCATCGCATAAGGCTTGATGATCCTGCGCCACAGCTTCGGCGAGAAGAGCATCGTCCCGTTCGACCCCCAGTCGTCCGAGAGCGTCATCATGTCCACCCCCGCCTCGACCAGCTGGTCGACCTGCAGGCACAGCCAGTCGGCATAGCGGTCGAAGAAGGCTGCCATCAGGTCGGGGTTCCCGCCCAGGTTCATCCAGCAGTTCTCGATGCCAAGGAAGCTCGACGTCCCCTCCACCATTCCCCAGCAATGCGCCAGGACACAGCGCTTGCCCTTGTGGTCGCGGAGCGCGGTGGCGATGTTCGTGCCGCCGAAATCATAATTCCAGTCGGTGAAGTTCAGCCACTTCGGATCGCGGGGGTCCTCCAGCGGCACCCCCGCAAGCTCGTGGATGTCGAACTTCCGGCCATGCTGGTTCGGGAAGGGGATGAGACCGACGAAGACATCGATCCCGAACTCCTCGATGAACTTTTCGCGCGGGCCATAGTCCGCCTCCAGCCGCTCCAGGAATTGCTTCTGGTAGAGCCAGCAGTCGATCGGCGTGCGGTCCACAGGCTGGCGGTTGATCGTCGCCATCACCCGGTCAAGACTGTTCATCGCGCCTCCTCCAGCAAAAGCATCCGCCGCCAGTCGGCCAGGTCCACCCCGGCGACGAACTCGGAGTGGAACCCTTCCCAGTGAACCTGTTCCCATTGCGGGACGACCCCGCGGATTTCCTCGGGACATTTCCGGATCAGCTCGGCATAGGCCGACTCCAGCAGCCGGTAGCCTGATGTTGCCGAGACCTTGTAACGCGGATGCGGCGCGATCAGCCCGTCCTCGACCATCGCGGCGTCGAGCACGTCCGCCATGTCGTGCAACAGCTCCAGTTTCCGCTCCCAAGGCGTCGAGAGCCGTGGCGCCTCGTCGACAATAGCCGCGAGCCGCGCGCCCATCCGGGGCAGGCGGTGGAACATGGTCGTCAGCCACTTGTCGTAAGGGTAGTAGGTACGGTCCAGAAGGAAGGCCATCTGCACGCCCCAGCGCAAGGACCGCGCGAAGGTGGTGGACGCGTAAAGCTCGTTGTCCCGCAAGAGTGCCCGTTTCAGCGCATAGACCCCCATGCCCGAGAAATAGCGGCACCAATGCGCCAGCCGCCTCAGCCGCACGGGCTCGGGATAGTAGGCTTCAAGCGCCGCCCTGACGGCCGAAAACTGGCCCGAAGGGTCATGCCAGACTTCGCCCCCCACGATGTGCATGATGTCTTCCTCGGGGATCGCCAGCCATTCCTGTAAGGTCCCGGGCGGACGGTCGAAGCCGATGGTTGACCGAAGATGCTGTTCCAGCGACCCCAGCGCCACGCCCTTGGTCCCCGTGTACCCCTCGCGCAACTCGCGGCCTCGCCAAACGGAAGGCAACCCCTCGGCCAGCGCATCCTCGATGGCCGCGCCCTTTGCGGCCATCACCGCTTCGGGCAACAGCACATTCACCCGCAGGCCGAAATGATGATCGGTGGAGTATTCGTCATCCAGCCGCAGCACTTCCGAGCCATAGCCGAAGACCCCTGCCGCCATGTGCGCGGTCTCATCCGGGAAATGCGCCGCAAGCAGGGGACCCGCGACCTCATCCCAGAAGGCGTGGCTTTCGTCGATGATCGAGTGTCCGTCCCCCATGCCCCGGCCCCTCGCCAAGTACGAGTTTTCTGCGAAAACTCGCTGCCCGGATTTTCGCAGAAAATCCGTCCCCCTCAAACGATCCCGCCCGATGCCCCCTTCACCTCAGGCCGCTCCCTTGCCACCCGTTCCCGGTAGCCCGAGGCGCGATATGCCGCGATCGGATCAAAAGCCCCACCCTGCCGCATCCGCGCCTCGGCCAGGATCGGCGACACATCCGTCAGGAACCCCGCCTTCAGCGTCCGGTGCGCCGCCATCACGTCATTCTCAGCCTGCGCCGCCACCAGCGCGGCCCGGTCCACCAGCGAGGCCTGCACATAGGCCCGCGCGATCTCCATCGCCGAGGACATCAGGCTTTCGATCGGGTCGGTCACATTGTGGCTCTGGTCGATCATGTAACTGGGCGCGAAATCTTTGGCCCCCCGCAGCTCGGCCTCGACGAGCTCGTTGAAGACCAGAAACAGCCGGAACGGATCGACCGATCCGGAATCCAGATCGTCGTCCCCATATTTCGAATCGTTGAAGTGGAACCCGGCCAGCCGCCCGACATGCACCAGCCGCGCCACGATCTGCTCGATGTTCACGTTCGGCGCGTGGTGGCCGAGGTCCACCAGGCACTTTGCCTTCGGCCCCAAAGCCTGCGCCGCCATCAGGGACGATCCCCAGTCCGAGATAACGGTCGAATAGAAGGCCGGCTCGTACATCTTGTGCTCGATGAACATCTCCATGCCCGAAGGCAGGGCCGCATAGACCTCCTCCATCGCGCGAAGGTAGCTCTCGAACATCCCCGACAGGCTTTGCTGCCCCGCGAAGTTCGTGCCGTCCCCGATCCAAACCGTCAGCGCAGGGGCCCCAAGCGCGTGCCCGATTTCGAGACACTCGATGTTATGCGCCACCGCCTGAGCCCGGACATCAGCCCGCGCATTCGCCAGTGAGCCATAGCGGTAGGACAACCGCTGATCCGCCTGATCCTGAAAGGTGTTCGAGTTCACCGCATCGAACCCTAACCCATACTGCGCCGCCTCCTGGCGCAAAGCGTTGTAATCGCTCACCTTGTCCCAGGGGATATGCGGCGACACCGTCCGCGTCCCCCGCGTCAGCTGCTGGATCACACCGCAATCCGCCAGCTTGTCATGGATGTTCCGCGGCTCGCCCTTCCCCGGAAACCGCGCGAAGCGCGTGCCCCCGGTGCCTACGCCCCAGGTCGGCACCGCGACCGACCACCCCATCGCGTGCTTGACCACAGCCTCGATGTCCACCCCGCGCCGCGAAAGCTTCCGCCCCAGCGCCCCGAACTCATCCTCATGCGCCGCCTTCGCCGCGTCGTTCAGCGACCCGACCAGATCCTCGGAAACCAGCATCCCCACCCCCTAGCGCGTGAAGGACACGGCATTGCCCGCGTCCACGTTCAGGAAATTCCCCGTGCTCTTCGCCGACAGGTCCGACGCAAAGAAATACACCCCCTCGGCGATGTCCTCCGGGAAGACCGACCGCTGCAGAAGGCTCCGCTTCCGGTAATGCTCTTCCAGCTCGCTGACCGCGATCTTGTTCGACGCCGCCCGCTGCTGGCTCCACTCCCCCTGCCAGATCTTCGACCCCCGCAGCACCGCGTCCGGGTTCACCACGTTGACCCGGATACCCAAGGGCGCCCCTTCCAGCGCCATGCAGCGCGCCAGGTGAATCTCCGCCGCCTTCGCGGTGCAATAGGCCGAAGCCCCCGGCGACGCCGCCACCCCGTTCTTCGACGAAATGAACACCATCGCCCCGCCAATCCCCTGCGCCTTCAGGATGCGGTACCCCTCACGCCCCACGAGGAAGTACCCGGTCGCAAGGATGTCCATCGTCCGGTTCCACATGGCCAGCGTCGTATCTTCCACTGCCGCCGCCGATGTGATCCCGGCATTGTTCACCACCACGTCCAGCCCGCCATACTCCTCCACCGTCCGCTCCAGCGCGGCGATGACCCGGGCCTCGCTGGTGACATCCATCACCACGCCCCGCACCATGTCGCGCCCAAAACGCTTGCCGAAGCCCGCCACGACCTCATCCAGCGCCGTCTGGTCGATATCGGCCAGCACCACGTTGCAGCCGTCCCTAAGCAGCCGCTCGGCACTCGCCGACCCGATCCCGCCCGCGCCCCCAGTGATGAAGGCCACGCGCCCTTGCATCGGCTTCGGCTTCGGCATCCGCTGCAATTTCGCCTCTTCCAGAAGCCAGTATTCGATGTCGAAGGCCTCCTGCTCCGGCAGCCCCTGATACCGGCTTACCCCCGACGCCCCCCGCATCACGTTGATCGCATTGACGTAGAACTCCGCCGACACCCGAGCTGTCGCCTTGTCCTTGGCAAAGGACAGCATCCCCACCCCCGGCACCAGATAGATCACCGGGTTCGGATCGCGCATGGCTGGCGAGTTCGGGCGCTTGCACCGTTCGTAATAGGCCGCATAGTCCGCGCGGTATCCCGCAATCAGCCCGTCCAAAGCCGCCTCATCGGCATCGGCAGGCACCACCAGCGGCTTGATCTTGGTGCGGAGGAAATGGTCCGGACAGGACGTGCCCATCGGCGCCAGCACTGAAAGCGAATGAGAGTTCGTAAACTCCAGCACCTCTGGCGCATCGGTGAAATGCCCCGCCTTATGCTCGCCGCCCGAAATCCGCCCCCGGATCAGCGGCATCAGCCGCCGCGCCGCCGCTTTGCGGTCCGCCGAGGCCAAAGCCGGAACCTTCTCGCCCCCGAAAACCGGGCGCTTCACGTTCGCCTCCAGCCAGGCCGCCGCCTTGTTGATCATCTCCAGCGTCAGCAGGTAGCAGTCCTTCGCCGTATCCGCCCACGTGAACAGCCCGTGCTGCCCCAGCACCACGCCCTTCAGCCCAGGGTTCTCCTCGGCCATCCGACCCAGCTTGATCCCGAGGTCGATCCCCGGCCGCTGCCACGGCAGATAGCCAAGCTCGCCGCCAAACACCTCCTCCGTCAGCCGCACCTGATCGGCACTCGCCGCAATCGCAATCACTGCATCGGAATGCACATGGTCCACATGCGTGCGCGGCACGAACCCATGAAGCCAGGTGTCAATCGACGGCGCCCGCGGGTTCAGGTTCCAGATGCAATGCCCCAAAGCCTCGACCATCGCGTCTTCCTGGTCGAGACCCCGGTACTGCGCCCGCAACTGCATCAGACGGTCCATGTAAAGCGTCGCGAATCCGTCCAGCTTCATGCTGCCGATATCGCCGCCCGACCCCTTGACCCACAGCACCTGCACGTCAGCCCCGCTCAGCGGGTCCTTCGCCGCCACCTTCGCCGAAGTATTGCCGCCGCCGAAGTTGGTGATCCGCAGGTCCGAGCCCAGAAGGTTCGACCGGTAAAGAAGCTTCCCCGGCTCATCCAGCGTGCTGGCGTGGGCATCGTCCCATAGCGAGGGGAGGGCGGTTTCCTGGCTCATCGGTCCCGGCCTGTCTGGAAAAAGGTCACCGGCAGGATAGGCGCGAAACGCTCACAGTCAATCATGAAAGAGCATTCTGCATCGCAGAGAATCTTCCGCAATGCAGCATTGCGATTGTTTGTTGACGGATATGAGCGATTCTGACAGCCTCCCCATCATGATGCACGAACGCGAAAGATGGCAGATCATCCTTGCCCGGCTGAAGGATCGGGGGATCGTCCGCGTGGCCGATCTGGTCGACATCACGCGCGCATCGGTCGCCACTCTGCGCCGCGATCTTGCGAAGCTTGAGGATTCAGGCCAGCTCCGCCGCGTGCATGGCGGGGCCGAATCCGTCGCCTCGGGCCAGACACCCCTGACCGCGCCCTCGTTCGACGCCAGCCAGACGCTGAACGCCGACCTGAAACGCGCCGTCGCCCAGGGCGCGGCTGACCTGTGCGAGGACGGCGATTCGATCATCCTCAACGCCGGGTCAACGACGTGGTTCATGGCGCAATGCCTGCGCCGCCACCGGATGCAGGTCCTGACCAACTCGTTCCCCATCGCTGAAGAGCTGATCAGCCACTCCGCCAACCGCGTCGTCCTGCCGGGGGGCGAACTTTACCGCGAGGCCGGGATCATCCTCTCGCCCTTCGACGAAGACGCGATCCAGCATTTCGCCGCGTCGAAGATGTTCATGTCCTGCTACTCGATCACCCCCCTTGGCGTCATCGAAAGCGACCCCCTGGTGGCCCGCGCCGAGGCGAAGCTTCTAAGCCGCACAGAAAAGCTGGTGGTCGTTGTCGACAGCACCAAGTTCGAAGCGCGCGGCAACATGGTCGTCTGCCCGCTCTCGCGCGTCTCGACCCTGGTCACCGATACCGGCGCGCCACCCCATATGGTCGATCACCTCCGCCAGTCGGGCGTCGAGGTGATCCTGATCGATCCGAAAGAAGTGAAGGTCCTGACCGCAGCCTGAGGAGGGGGGCGGCAGAGAAACAAAAAGGGAGGAAGACAATGAAAACGATCAGACTTTCAGGCCTCGTGCTTGCTGCAGGGCTTGCGGCCAGCCTCATGGGCTCCACCGCCTTTGCCGAGCCGGTCACCGCGACCCCTGGGCAAGAGGTGAACGCGGTCCTGCTGCCGAAGTTCCTCGGCATCCTGCCCTTCGACCAGGCAAACCGTGGCGCCCAGGAAGCCGCGGCCGAGCTTGGCTCGACCGGCAAGCTCGAATTCATCGGCCCGACGCCAGAGAACTCGGCAGCCGGGCAGATCGAGATGCTGACCACCGCGACCACCCAGAAGCAGCAGGTCGTGATGCTGTCGAACAACGCCGGTGACCAGATCGCCCCCGCCGCCGAAGCCGCCCAGGCCGCAGGCACCAAGGTCGTGACCTGGGACAGCCCGATCCCTAATGGCAAGGGCGAGACGGTGTTCATCGCGCAGGTGGACTTCGGCTCGATCGGCGTCGTGATGGCCGACATGGCGCTTGAACTGGCCGGCGGCGCGGGCGAATTCGCCGTCCTCTCAGCCAGCCCCGATGCCGCGAACCAGAACGCCTGGATCGAGGCGATGAAGACCACTCTGGCCGCCGACGCCAAGTACAAGGACCTGAAGCTCGTCGATGTCGTCTACGGCAATGACCAGTCCGAGGAATCCTACAACAAGGCCCTCGGCCTGGTGGACAAGTACCCTGACCTCAAGGTCATCATGGCGCCCACGACGGTCGGCATCGTCGCCGCGTCCAAGGCCATGCAGGACGAGGGCCTGTGCGAAAAGGTCAAGGTCTCGGGCCTCGGGCTTCCGGCCGAAATGGTCAGCTACAGCTTGAACGGCTGCGCGCCCCAGTTCGCGCTCTGGAGCTTCGTCGACCTCGGCTACCTCACCTACCACGCCTCCTATGCGCTCGCGACTGGCGCGATCAAGGGCGAGGTCGGTGAGGAGTTCACCGCAGGCCGCATGGGCACCTTCAAGATCGAAGAAGATCCAGGCCGTGCGGGCGCCAAGCGCGTGCTGATGGGGCCGTTCACGGTCTACACCAAGGACAACGTCGAAGCCGCCGCGAACTGAGGCGCGCGATAGTCCTGGCGGGGCCGCCATTGCGGCCCCGTCCCCGAATTTTCGTCGAAAATTCGCAGCTTCCTGCATGTGACGGAACCCTGCCCATGACCCAGCCGGTCCTGGAACTTATAGGCCTGTCCAAAAGCTTCGCCGCCACGCAGGCGCTGAAGGACATGAGCCTTTCCGTCCTGCCCGGCGAGGTCCACGCCATCGTCGGCGAAAACGGCGCCGGGAAATCCACGCTGATCAAGATGATGACCGGCGTCTACCAGCCCGACACCGGCACAATCAGTGTCGAGGGCCAACCCGTCACCCTGCGCTCGACCGAAGCCGCCCAGGCCGCAGGGATCGCCGCGATCTATCAGGAGCCGATGGTCTTCCCCGACCTCAACGTCGCCGAGAACATCTTCATCTCGAACCGCGCCAAGGGCCGCATCATGCGCTGGGGCGAAATCAACCGCCAGGCCGCCGCCCTGATCGCCCCCCTTGGCGTCAAACTCGGCGTCCGCCGCGCCGCTGCGGGCCTGACGCTTGCCGAACAGCAGACGGTCGAGATCGCCCGCGCCCTCTCGCTCAAGGTCAAAGTCCTGATCATGGACGAACCCACCGCCAGCCTTTCGGCGCATGAGGTCGAACGCCTCCTCTCCATCGTCCGCGCGCTGAAGGACCGAAGCGTCGCCATCATCTACATCTCGCACCGGCTGGACGAAATCTTCCGCATCGCCGACCGCGTCACCGTGATCCGCGACGGCGCGCATATCTCGACCAAACCAATTGCCGAGGTCACCGAAGACGGCCTCGTCAAGGACATGGTCGGCCGCGCGCTCGAAAGCTTCGCCGTCAAAACCGCCGCCAACCCGCATGGCGAGACGCTCCTCTCCGTCCGCGACCTCGGCTGCGAAGGCGTCTTCCGGGGCGTCAGCTTCGACCTTGCCAAGGGCGAAGTGCTCTGCCTCGCCGGCCTCGTAGGCGCCCGCCGCACCGACGTGGCCCTCACCCTTTTCGGCATATCCCCCGCGACCGAAGGCACGATCACGCTGGACGGCAAACCCGTCCGCATCACCACACCCCAGCAGGCGATGGACCTCGGCCTCGCCTATGTCTCGGAAGACCGTCGCAAGCTTGGCCTCGCCATGCCGCTGCCGATCTTCGCCAACATCTCGCTGGCCTCGCTCCGGAAACTCCTCCGAACCCTCGGCCTCATCGACCGCACCGCCGAGGCCGCCATGGCCGAAACCTACCGCCAGCGCCTTGCCATCCGCTCCCCCGACACCGCCGTCGAGGTCGGCAAGCTTTCCGGTGGCAACCAGCAGAAGGTCATGCTGGCGAAATGGCTCGAAACCAAACCCCGGATCCTCATCTTCGACGAACCCACCCGCGGCATCGACGTCGGCGCCAAGGCCGAGGTTCACGGCATCATCCGCCAACTCGCCTCTGAAGGCGTGGCGATCCTCGTCATCTCCTCCGACCTGCCCGAGGTCCTGGCGCTCGCCGACCGCATCCTCGTCATGCGCGAAGGCCGCCAGGCCGGGATCCTGCCGATCGAAGAGGCCACCCAGGAACGCGTCATCGCCATGGCAGCGGGCCAGGCCCCAGCGGAAAGACCCGCCGCATGACCCCAGTCCTTTCCCTTCTTCAAATATCCCCGCCGGAGGGGCTGCCCGAGCCGGTTGCGCGTCCTTCACGCGCAGAGGCGAGACAAAAGGACTTCGCGCGGAACGCGCTCGATTTAACAGCCGCCCCAACCCGCGCGACATCACCCTGTTCAGCCGAAAGGCCAGCCGCATGAACGGCCTCGTCGCCCGCGCCTCGCCGCAAACCCTGCGCCTGGTCGCGCTTGGCCTTGCCCTCCTCGCCACCGTCCTTTTCTTCGCGACCCAGATCGAAGGCTACCTCTCCCCCCGCATGTTCAACCGGATCAGCACTTCGGCGGCGGTCGTCCTCCCCCTCGCGGTCGGCCAGGCCATCGTCATCATGACGCGCAACATCGACCTGTCGGTCGGCTCGATCATGGGGGTCGTGGCCTATATGGCCGGCCAGATGCTCGGCGCGATGCCCGACCTGCACCCGATCCTCGCGGTCCTCTTCTGCATGGCGCTCGGCGCGGTCTGCGGCGCGATCAACGGCCTCCTCGTCGCTTGGGGCCGCGTCCCCTCGATCATCGTCACGCTTGGCACGCTCGCGCTCTTCCGCACCTTCCTCGTCGAATGGTCCGACGCGAAGACCATCACCACCTCAAGCCTCCCGCAATGGTTGGTCGACCTGCCCTCAGCCATAGCCTTCTCCATCGGCGGGCTCGATGTCCGCGTCACCGTCCTTCTCGCCCTCGCCGCCTGCCTCGTCACCGGCCTCGCCCTTACCTTCCTCCGCCCCGCCCGCCGCTTCTACGCCGTGGGCTCCAACCCCGACGCCGCCGTCATGGCCGGGATCAACGCCCGCCGCGTGGTCTTTTCTGCCTTCCTGATCTCCGGTGCCTTCGCGGGCCTCTCCGGGTTCCTCTTCCTCGCCAAATTCGGCAACATCACCGTCGTCGCGGGCCTGGGCTTCGAGCTCAAAGCCATCGCCGCCGTCGTCGTCGGTGGCGTCTCGATCATGGGCGGCTCGGGCTCGATGATCGGCGTCCTGATGGGCGCGCTTCTGGTCGACACCATCGACAACTCGCTGACCCGCTGGGCCGTCGTCAGCGAATTCTGGCGCGATGCGCTCCTCGGCGGGCTCATCATGGCCGCCGTCACGCTCGACACGCTCGCCAGCCGCCAGCTCGCCCGCCTCCGCAGCAAGAGGGGGGGCCCGGCATGACCCGCCTCCTCACCCCGTGGGAAACGGGCCTCCTCGCGATCTTCGTCATCACCGTCTCGCTCAACGCCGCCTTCGCGCCCGAGTTCCTGACGATGCAGAACCAGATCAACCTCTTCCAGCTCTCGATCGAGAAGATCATCGTCGCCCTGATCATGACCCTTGTGATCATCAACGCCGAGATCGACCTCTCCGTCGCCTCGGTCATGGGCCTCTCCGCCGCGCTCTTCGGCTATCTCGTCAACGCTGGCCTGGGCGGAGGCGCTGCGATCCTGATCTGCCTGGCCGTCGGCCTTCTCGCAGGCCTCGTGAACGCCGTCCTTGTCGCACGCGTGGGGATCCCCTCGCTCGTGGTGACGCTCGCGATGCTGATCGGCTTCCGCGGCCTCGCCCGCGTGCTGGTCAAGGACAACTCGCTCGGGAACTTCCCGACCTGGTTCACCGAACTCGGTCAGAAGGGCCTGATCGGCCCGATCCCGCTTTCGATCCTCCTTTTCTTCGTCCTCCTCGTGATCCTCGGGATCACGCTCCACCGCTCCTCCTTCGGGCGGCAGGTCGTGGTGATCGGCACCAACGCCGAGGTCGCCCGCTTCTCCGGCCTGAACGTCGCGCGGGTGAAGACCACGCTCTTCCTCCTCTCCGGCCTCATCTCCGCCATGACCGGCCTCCTCTACGCCGCCCGCCTCAGCTCGGTCCGCGGCGACACCGCCTGCGGGTTCGAGCTCGACATCATCACCATGGTGCTCCTTGGCGGGGTCAGCATCTTCGGCGGCAAGGGCAGCATGATCGGCGTGTTCCTCTCGATCCTCATCATCCTGAACCTCCGGAACGGCATGGGGCTGATCAACATGACCGGCCATATCCAGACCGGCGTCATCGGCGTCCTCCTGATCGCATCCGTCCTGGTGCCGAACCTGATCGCCGACCTCCGGGGCCGCCGCGCCCACAGCTGAAAGGGGAAGCCATGCAGCGCCATGCGTTCAAGATGCAGCTCAACCCCGGGATGGAGGCCGAATACACCCGCCGCCACGACGCGATCTGGCCGGAGCTGGTGGCCCTTCTCCGCGAGGCAGGCATCTCCAACTACTCGATCCACCTCGACCGTCAGACGATGACCCTCTTCGGTTATCTCGAACGGCGGGACGATCACAGGATGGACGACCTCCCGCACCACCCGGTGATGCAGAAATGGTGGGCCTACATGGGCGACATCATGGCCACAAACCCCGACGGCTCCCCCATCGCGATCCCGCTGACCGAGACCTTCTACATGCCCTGACCAACGCTCCTCGATGACTTCGTCACTCGTCGCAACCCACCGCCCGCGACGAGAAGACGAAGTCGAACGAGGAGCAATCCCCAAACCCCCGCGACGAGAAGACGAAGTCGAACGAGGAGCAGCCCCTCACCCCCGCGACGAGAAGACGAAGTCGAACGAGGAGCAGCCCCTCACCCCCGCCGCGCCACCGCCGCCCGCCAGTCCCGCACATAAGCCACCCACAGCGGGTCGACTTCCGGCTCCACCTCCACCGGCCTCGGCGCCTCGGCCAACAGAGGCCCCGCCAGCAGCGCCGCCCCAAGCCCCGTCCCCGCACCTTGCCCCGACGCGCGCACTGTCCGACCGGTGGCTGTCGCCAGCATCCGCAGGAACGCCCGGTTCCCCGCCAGCGCCCCTTCGACGATCACCGGCCCCTCCGCGCCCACCAGCTCCAGGCACTCCGCCCCCATCAGCGCCACGTAGAACGACGCCGCCGCCATCCGCCGCCCATCGTCCATCGGCTCCCCGCCCCGCCAGCCAAAAGCCTGCCCCGGAAACGGCCCTGTCTCCGGATGCAAGCTCGGCAGCGCCATCACCCCGTCATCCAGCACCCACAGGAGGTCCGGCTCCCCCGGCGTCACCATCCGCCCGCCCATGATCTCGTCCATCTCGCGCCCCGCCATGAACCGCGCCGTCGGCACCGCCTCACCCCGCGCGCTCACGTTCACCAGCACATCCCGCGCCGCCTCCAACTGCACCGCCGACCCGCCCAAAGCCATGCTGATCATCCAGGTCCCGGTCGACATCACCGCCACCGGCGCCCTCCCCAGATGCGGCACCAGCGACGCATTCGAGTCATGGATCCCGCACAGAACCGGCGTCCCCATAGGCAACCCCGTCACCCGCGCGACCTCCGGCAGCACCGGCCCCAGCACCTCCCCCGCCCCCCGGACCGCCGGAAACAACCGCTCCCACCCCATCCGCCCGACCAGCGACGAAAACCGCCCAGCCCAGGGGTCCCAAAGGTCCGTATGGCAACCAAGCGAGGTCGGCTCGCTCGCCGCCACCCCGCTCAGGCGAAAGGACCAATACTGCGGCAGCGTCAGCACATGCCGCGCC
>NZ_JBOFBI010000262.1:0-26428 GCF_051645465.1 Tabrizicola sp.
CCCCATCCTGCCACAAGCCTGCCTCTGGACAAATCCCCCGCGCGCGCCTCTCCTCACCGCAAAGGAGTCGCCCATGCCCCGCAAGATCATCATCGACACCGACCCCGGCCAGGATGACGCCGTCGCCATCCTCCTCGCCCTTGCCTCGCCTGAACTCGACGTCCTCGCCCTCACCACCGTCGCCGGCAACGTCCCCCTTCCCCTCACCACAAGGAACGCCCGCCAGATCGTCGAGCTTGCCCGAAAGCCCACCCCGATCCACGCGGGCTGCGACGCGCCCCTCAAGCGCAAACTCGTCACCGCCGAGTATGTCCACGGCAAGACCGGCCTCGACGGCATCCCCCTCCCCGACCCCACCCATCCGCTGCAAGACCAGC
This sequence comes from Tabrizicola sp., assembly GCF_051645465.1. GTDB lineage: Bacteria > Pseudomonadota > Alphaproteobacteria > Rhodobacterales > Rhodobacteraceae > Tabrizicola. The sequence continues at coordinate 378 of NZ_JBOFBI010000262.1, forward strand.
ACGCCGTCGACTACCTGATCGAGACCCTCCGCCGCGAAGACGCAGGCTCGGTCACCCTCTGCCCCCTCGGCCCCCTCACCAACATCGCGACGGCCTTCCAGCGCGCACCCGACATCATCCCGAGAGTGGCCGAGATCGTCCTTATGGGCGGCGCCTATTTCGAGGTCGGCAACGTCACCCCCGCCGCCGAGTTCAACATCTACGTCGACCCGGAAGCCGCTGACATCGTGTTCAAGTCCGGCGTACCACTGGTCGTGATGCCCCTCGACGTCACGCACAAAGCCCTCACCTCCCGCGCCTGGGTGGAGGAGATGCGCACCCTCGCCACTCCCGTCGGCCAGGCAGTCGCAAGCTGGACCGATTTCTTCGAACGCTTCGACACCGCCAAATACGGCACCGAAGGCGCGCCCCTGCACGACCCCTGCGTGATCGCCTACCTTCTGCAGCCCGCCCTCTTCACCGGCCGCCACATCAACGTCGAGATCGAAACGGTCAGCGAGCTCACCCTGGGCATGACCGTCGCCGACTGGTGGCGCGTGACCTCACGAGCCCCCAACGCGATGTTCATGGGAGGAGTGGACCGGGAGGGGTTCTACCGGCTATTGACAGAGCGGTTGGGGAGGTTGTGAGGGCGCTCAAAGCCCACGCCTAGTCACAATACATCACGTGTGAGCTTTCCATTGTCCTACCTATGGAACCCAAGCACTGATTACGCCGATGCGCTTTGCTGTAGAAGCGACCTCACCCTTAGGCCAGCACCACTGCTTCTCCGAAACGTAGGATACTGCAACACATCTATCGATTGACATGCATATTTCAACGCACTGATCGATTGTTGTCGGCTTAAGCCCGGAAGCCGTAAGGTCCCCACCGATAACATCCGTGTCGTAAAACAGCTGCATGGTGCCCTGCTGAGGCTGATAGGCACTTGCGCAAGTTGAGGCGACCTCGGCAATCCTTTCATCTTGAGTTTCTCCCGTAAACCCGAAGAATGTGCCAATTGGTTGCAGAGCCTGCACGCCAACTTTTCCCTCTGTTGACAGCTCTTGGACAGCTAATGGGGGAACAGTGAACAGAATCCGTGCTCGCCAGTTGGAATTCTCAACAACTTCTGCGTCGATTAACTCATATGGTACGCTATCGATCGTTATGGTTACGGAAGATATCGGTACGTCCAGCTCTGGTTTGTTCAGGTTTGCAATTCCAACAAGACCATTGCCCCCACACATCAAAAATAGTGTGCTATCGCCATTTCTTGCAATCTGCTCTATGTAAAGAGCTAATCCTCCATTTATGTTCTTGTATTCCACAGTTTGAGAATAAATGTCCTTGTTCACAACACGCAGTCGTTCAAGATCATGCAGAGGTACCCAAAAAATATCAGAAAAATCTGTTGAGGACATGAGTTCGAAAAGCTGCGGGTCGGCTCGCATCTCCCTTATGTAAGAGATGATAACACCAGAAATCTCTTGCGAGACTGCCAAGGCGGAAGAGCCATCGATCTCTGTGTCTGGAGCGCCAAAACGATGAACTCCGATCCGCGAGGTCCCGTGCAGATATCGGTAATCCGCCCCCAGATAAGTGAAAACGCAAGCACTAGCGCAAATTCCATCGTCCTGATTGGCTCGCCCTACTTGAGCGAGGGTTGCAAATGGCAACCCCGCAATAAAGCGACCCAACTCCATTCCTTCTGCTAGGCTACCCCCTCCGCTATCAAGTGTGAAAACTCCCTCGTATATTTCTTTTGACAAGTATGGTTGTATTGCCTCACTTAAGCGTTCAGTGTCACCGTCCATGATTTCGCCACTTAGGTCTACCCAGAGCGCGGGAGGAAATAGTGGTCGGTTATCGGTGTATTTGACAGAAATCTCCAGCGCCGAAGCCGGATCATTGAAGTACACTAAAGCAAGCGACAATATTGTTTTGCAAAACTGAACAACGCGCGTCATCGCTTACCCGCTCTCTATTGAGGACGGGACTATTGTCTTCGAACATTCATGTTCTTGCAAGATGTCTAATCAGGCAATCTGTAGATTGCGTGGTCTAACGCGCCACCCCCACCGGCAACCACAACGTCCTGCTCCCCACCGGGAACACCAGCCACTCCGCACGAGGCCACGTAGAAAGCCCTTGCGGCCTCGTCCTTCGCCTGCACCATGACCGCCGGGATCCCGGTGCGACGTAGCAACTGGTGGCGCGTGACCTCGCGAGAGGCCGAACGCGACGTTCATGAGAGCGGCTCTACCGGATGCTCACGCGGCGGCTGGGGAGGTTGTGAGCGGGCGTGGAGTTTGCAAGAGACCCAAACCCACTACTCGCAGTTCTCGGCATTTTGCTCCCGGCAAAGCAACATCCGCGTCAATGCTTCAGCGAGGGAGTCGACAACGGTATCAACCGCCGTACCCCTGCCCTCCAGCTTATCAAGTTGGGACTTGGCCTGCGTATGTCCCTGTTCCGAGGCCAGCCGATACCATCGTTTCGCCTCCGCATCGTCCTCAACTACCCCTACGCCCGAGTCATAGAGGCCGCCAAGCAGGTACTGGGCCTCGGCAACTCCCTGTTCCGCAGCCATTTGATACCATCGCGCTGCCTCGGCGCTGTTCCGCGCAACACCTCGGCCGCTGTCATACATCACGCCAAGCTCAAGTTGGGCGTCCGCATCTCCCTGCTCGGCGGCCGTCTGAAACCATTGTGCGGCTGCTGTGTAATCCTGCGCAACCCCTTCGCCTACATAGTACATCCAGGCAAGATTGACCTGACCACTGACGCTTCCCTCTTCTGCGGCCATCCGGTACCACCGAACGGCCTCAGCGTTGTCCTCCTCCACGCCTCGGCCCTCGTCAAACAACACCCCGATGCTGTTTTTGGCGAACACCAGATCCTGTTCTGCGGCCAGCCGGTACCATCGCATAGCTTCGGCATAGTCCTGCTGCACGCCCGTGCCTTCGTCGTACATATAGCCCAATGCATACTGGGCCTCAGCAAGCCCCTGCTCGGCGGCCAGCAGATACCATTGCATGGCCTCGGTGTCGTTCTCTGCCACGCCCCTGCCCTCGTCCAGCATCCAGCCAAAGCCGTACTGGGCGTCCGCAACTCCCTGGCCAGCGGCCAGCCGATACCACCGCAGGGCCTCGGCGTCGTTGAGTTGCACGCCCCTGCCGGTAAGATACATCTGAGCAAGATTGCTTTGTGCGTGCGAATTTCCCTGCATTGCGGCCATCCGGTACCACCGCACTGCCTCCGCCTCGTCCTGTGCGACGCCCTCGCCGCTCTCATACATCCAGCCAAGGCTGGATTGCGCATATGCATCGCCCTGCTGCGCCGCCAGCCGGTACCATCGCACGGCTTCGACGTCATCCTGCGGCACACCTTCGCCATAGTCATACATCCAGCCCAGGTAGTACTGCGCGACCGCATCTCCCCGGTCTGCCAACGGTCGCCATTCCCGCATGGCCCGCTGATAGTCGCCCGCATAATAGGCTTCGAAAGCGCGATCATGGTCCTGCGCGATGCCAGTCGCGGGAACCAGCGCCAGAGCGAGGGCAGCAATGAAATGTCTGAACCGCAAGTCACACCTTCTTTCTCAAGCAGTCCCTGGAAATCCCTTGTGTGCGTGCGCCTTGGGGTGATCCGGCTCGCCAGTACTTCCCCGAGAATACTGGCCAAAGACCGTTGGTGCTACAAGTAAGGAACGCATGGTCTGCCCGGTTGCTTCAACACCCACAACGGTGCCGATCGGCAGAGACAGCGCAGCACCTTAAGCCACCCAAACCTTACCGAAACCTTACCTGAGAAGACAAATTCCCCAACGAAATCAACACCCCAAAAAATGTCCCACCGTGGGACACCCTTGGCTGGCCCCCTACCCCAGCGGCAGGATCACCGAGAACCGGCTCCCCTCCCCCGGCTCGCTGTCGATCTTCAGCCAACCCCGGTGGCGGCTCACGATGTGCTTGACGATGGCAAGGCCAAGCCCCGTCCCCCCCATCTCACGGCTTCTATGGGTGTCGACCCGGTAGAACCTTTCGGTCAGCCGAGGCAGGTGGACCGGGTCGATCCCATCGCCCTCGTCCGCGACCTCCACCCGGACCGCCGGGCCCCGCACCGTCTCTTCCGGGGTCAGGGAAACCCGCACCACCTGCCCTGCCGCCCCGTATTTCAGCGCGTTCTCGATCAGGTTGGTGAAGACCTGGGTCAGCTGGTCGGGGTCGCCCGGCACGGTCACCGGGTCGCCCGTCAGTTCCACCCGGTCGCCCTCCCTCTCAGCCACGCCCCGCAAGCTCGAGATGACGCCTTCGAGGAGCGGCTTCAGCTCTACCTCGCCCTTCGGGCGGACCCGCTCTTCCGCCTCGACCCGGCTCAGCTGCAGAAGATCGCGCACGAGCCGGTTCATCCGCCCCGCCTCATGCTCCATGATCCCCAGAAACATCTCGCGGGCCTTCGGATCGTCCTTTGCCGCGTGCCGCAAAGTCTCGATGAAGCCCATGAGTGCGGTCAGAGGGGTGCGAAGCTCATGGCTCACGTTCGCCACGAAATCCCGCCGCATCGCCCCGGCCTTCTCCTCGGCGCTGACGTCCCGAAAGACGCAGAGCACCATCCCCTCGCCCTGGCCCGAGACGGTGACGTGGAACGCCTCCTCCTGACCCTCGCGGCGGAGCGTCGTGCGGGTCTCGCGGACCCCGCCTTCGCGGGCGACCGCAGTGATCGCCTCCAGGACCGCAGGCGCCCGTACCGCCATCGCGGGGTGGCGACCGACAATGCTGTCGCCCAGAAGTGCCAGCGCAGGGGCATTGCAGGCCAGGATGCGGTCGTCCTGCCGGATCAGCATCGCCGGCAACGGCAGGCCCGAAAGCAGGGTCGCAAGATCGGTTTCGTTCATCCTCGATTCATCTCCGCCATGGTACTTCCGTGCTATTGTGTTGTGCCGGAATAACAGTAAATTCCGCCCTGTAAATGTAACGCGGTCCAAAACCGGCCTTTGTCCGGAACACAGGTCGGCTCCAGCGTTAGTCTGATGACAGACGATTTGGCGGCGCCTCACTTGGCTAGAGATGGAGAGATGTCGCAAAAGCTCAGGTGTCTGGTGATCGGCATTCCCGAGGCGCGGGCCGCGGAAGGCAGCTTGCGGCCTGAAGAGTTTTGCTCGATCGAACTGGCTGATCTGGAACGCTTTCTACCATTTCCGTCGGGGTTGGAACTGGTCGTGACCCCGCTCTTCTGCAACAGTTTCGATGCGCTCGAGATCATCGAGCGGCTGGGCGCGCAGGGGTATCGCAAGACCCTGCGGGTTGTGGCGCCGAAGCTGCCGAACCGGCAGATTGTCCTGCGCGAGTTGCGAAGCCACGGCTCGCGGCAGGGGATCACGATCGAGCTGGCAGAAGAAGGCTGACGCCTGGGTCAGGCGGGCTTAAGGCCTGACCGGTAGCGCCGCGCATTGGCCTGGTATCCCGCGGCCGAGGCTAGAAGCCGCTGGCGTGCCGCATCGTCGAGCTGGCGGATGACCTTGCCGGGAGCGCCCATCACCAGGCTGCCATCGGGTATCTCCTTGCCTTCCGTGATCAGGGCGCAGGCCCCGATCAGGCAGCCCTTGCCGATCTTCGCCCCGTTCAGGATCGTGGCACCCATGCCGATCAGCGTCCCCTCGCCGATCATGCAGCCATGCAGCATCGCCTTGTGGCCGATGGTGCAGTTCGCGCCGATCACCAGCGGATAGCCCATGTCGGTGTGAAGGACGCAGTTTTCCTGCACGTTTGAACCGGCCCCCACCCGGATTTCTTCGTTATCGCCACGAAGCGTGCATCCGAACCAGACCGAGGCTTCGGCTTCAAGCACCACCCGACCGATGAGATTTGCATCCGGCGCAACCCAGGCGCTGGGGTCGATCTGAGGGAGGATGCCATCGAGGGCATAGATCATCGGGCCTCGAACTCCTCGTTCAGTGTGCGGACAAAGGCCGAAAGCTGCGGCTGGCGTTCGCGCTTCAGCCGCTCGGCGGTCAGGATGGTCTTCAGCCGGTCGAAGGTCTGGTCCAGGTCTTCGTTCACCAGCACATAGTCGTATTCCGCCCAGTGGCTGATCTCGTCCCGGCTTTTCGCCATGCGGCCCGCGATCACCTCATCGCTGTCCTGGCCACGGGTCCTGAGGCGGCGGTCAAGTTCGGCAATGGACGGCGGCAGGACAAAGATCGACACCACATCGCCGCGCATCGCCTGCTTGATCTGCTGGCCGCCCTGCCAGTCGATGTCGAAGACAGTGTCGGTTCCGGCCTCCATGGCTGCAAGCACGGGCGCGCGAGGCGAGCCGTAGAGGTTTCCGAACACCTCGGCATGTTCCAGCATCTCGCCGGATTGGACCATGGTTTCAAACTCTTCACGCGAGCGGAAATAGTATTCGCGGCCATCTTCCTCACCGGGGCGCGGTGGCCGTGTCGTGGCCGAGACGGAAAAGCGCATGGTCGGGTCCCAGTCCATCAGCATCCGGGACAGCGTGGTTTTCCCAGCCCCTGATGGCGAGGAAAGGATCAAAAGAAGCCCGCGGCGGGTCATGGTCTATTCCACATTCTGGACCTGTTCGCGCATCTGATCGATCACGGTTTTCAGGTCAAGGCCGATGCGGGTCAGCGCCAGTGACTGGGCCTTGGAGCAAAGCGTGTTCGCCTCGCGCATGAATTCCTGCATCAGGAAATCGAGTTTGCGACCCGAGGGTGCCGGGTCGGCCACATGCGCGCGGGCGGCGCTGACATGGGCGGCCAGACGGTCAAGCTCCTCGGTGACGTCGGTCTTGACGGCGAGAAGGGCCAGTTCCTGCGCCAGCCGGGTTTCGTCCACCGCAGCGGTCGCGGCGAGCACCCGAGCTAGATTTTCGCGCAACTGATCGGCCTGCGCTTCCGCACGCGCCTCCGTCTCGCGTTGCGCATCCGCAGTCAGGCTGGCGATCCGGTCAAGCTGGCCGGAAAGGACAGCCGCCAGTGCCTTGCCCTCGGCCTGTCGCATGGCCGCGAAGTCCTGCAAGAGCCCCGGCAAATCGCCAAGAAGCGCCTGTCTGAGGGGCGTCGTATCGGTTTCCTGGGCCGTCGCGTCGACGACACCGCGCAGGGTCAGCACATCGGCTGCGGTCGGCTTACGCAGGCTCACACCCATGTCCACAGCCGCCGCCTCGACGCGTGCAAGCGCCAGAAGGGCCGCGTTCAGGGCGTTTTCGTTCAGCTGGAAGGCCGCCGCCCCCGCCCCCTCGTCCTGCGTGACCTTCAGCGTCAGGCTGACGTTGCCACGGCTGATCGCCTTCTGCAGCTCGGCCCGGACGGCCACTTCCAGCCCGTCGATCCAGTCCGGCAGCCGCAGGCGCAGGTCCAGCCCTTTGCCGTTGACCGATCGAAGGTCCCAGGTCCAGCTGTACCCTGCCGCCGCGCCCCGCCGTGCGGCAAAGCCTGTCATCGAGATCATGCGGGGTCCTTCCTACCCCCATCAGGGGCGATGTTTACCATTTGATTAGATTTTCAGCCGAATCCGCGCGATCCGGAGTAGTTTCCTTTCATGGCGCGACGGGCAGTGGTCCCGCAAGGGGCGCGATGGAGTGAATGATGACCCTGACCTTTCTGGAACGCCTTCGGCCCCGTCGCGACGGACCCGCGATGCCGGTCTTCGATGGCCTGGCCCAGGTGCGCGCCTACTGGGAGGCGCTTCGCGACAGGGCCTCGCTTCCGGCCCGCGCGGCGCTTGATCCGCGGGGCCTTAGCGGCGTTCTCGACCGCGTTTTCCTGGCCGAGCGGATCGGGCGCGGCCTGGCGCAGGTCCGGATTGCGGGATCGGGCCTCTCTGATCTTGCGGGGGTCGATCTGAAGGGGCTGCCGCTCAGCTGCCTTTTCGCGTCCGAGGCCCGCCCCCTTCTGGCGCAGGTCCTGGAACAGGCCTTCACAGAACCCGCCGTTGCCGAGATCGATCTTGGATCGGACCGCGGGCAAACCGGCATCGCTATCGCTCGGCTGTTGCTGTTGCCGCTGGCCGATGAAGCAGGCGGCAAGGTCCTTCTCGGCGCGCTCAGCTTCGCGAACGGTGAGGCGCCGCGGTGCAAGTTCGAGGTGCTGGCGCGGCGGGAGGAGCGGGTGCTTTTGCAGCCCAGTCCAGTTCCGCAGAAGGTGGCGGCTGAACCGATCCGGCGCTTCGGCCACCTCGCGCTGGTTCACACCAACGCATGAAAAAGGCGGCGGGACCGACCCGCCGCCCTTCCCATTTCGTCCAACTCAGAGCGCGACGCGGCGGGCGGCTTCGCGCTGCGAGGACAGCTCTTCCGCCACCAGGAACGCCAGCTCCAGCGACTGCGACGCGTTGAGGCGCGGGTCGCAGGCGGTGTGGTAGCGGTCGGCGAGGTTTTCGTCCGACACCGCGCGGAGACCACCGGTGCACTCGGTCACGTCCTGACCGGTCATCTCGAAATGCACGCCGCCGGGGACGGTGCCCTCGGCTTTGTGGATCGCGAAGAACTCATGCACTTCGCGCAGGACGCTGTCGAAAGGCCGCGTCTTGTAGCCCGAAGGCGACTTGATCGTGTTGCCGTGCATCGGGTCGCAGGACCAGACGACATTGGCGCCTTCCGACTGCACGGTCTTGATCAGGCGTGGCAGATGGTCGCCAACCTTGCCTGCGCCGAAACGGGCGATCAGGGTCAGGCGGCCCGCCTCGTTCTCCGGGTTGAGCTTGGCCATCAGCACCTTCAGGTCGTCCGCCGTAGTCGAGGGGCCGCATTTCAGGCCGATCGGGTTCAGGACACCGCGGGCGAACTCGACATGCGCACCATCGGGCTGGCGGGTACGGTCGCCGATCCAGATCATGTGGCCCGAGCCCGCGACGTTCTGGCCGGTCAGGCTGTCGACGCGGCAAAGCGCCTCTTCATATTCCAGAAGCAGCGCTTCGTGGCTGGTGTAGAACTCGACTGCCGACAGCGTATGCGCAGTATCGGCGTTGACCCCTGCGGCGGTCATGAAATCGAGAGCGTCCGAGATGCGGTTCGCCATCTCGCGGTAGCGTTCGGCCTTGTCATGCTCGGCAAAGCCCAGAGTCCAGCTGTGCACCCGGTGGATATCGGCAAAACCGCCCGTGCTGAACGCGCGGACCAGGTTCAGCGAGGCGGAAGCCTGGGTATAGGCCTGCAGCATCCGGTTCGGGTCGGGCGTGCGGGCTTCGGGCGTGGGGTCGAAGCCGTTGATGATGTCGCCCTTGTAGGACGGAAGCTCGACACCGTTGATCACCTCGGTCGGCGTCGAGCGCGGCTTGGCGAACTGGCCGGCCATGCGACCGACCTTGATCACCGGCACCTTGGCGGCATAGGTCAGCACGACCGCCATCTGCAGCATCACGCGGAACGTGTCGCGGATGTTGTCAGCTGAAAACTCGGCGAAGCTTTCGGCGCAGTCGCCGCCCTGGAGCAGGAACGCCTTCCCCTCGGCCGCAAGTGCCAGCTGCTTCTTCAGCCGCCGTGCTTCGCCCGCAAAGACCAGCGGGGGGTACTTCGACAGCTGCGTTTCGACCCCGGCCAGCGCGGCCTGATCGGGATAATCGGGCATCTGGATCCGCGGTTTCGCGCGCCACGCCGTTTTCGTCCATCCCTTGGTCATCTTGCTTCTCCCGTCCGTCAATCGGGCTGCGGTATACCCCCCCGTTTCCGCCATTGCAAAGGGCGATTGGGCGGAAATCGGTGGTTTCTGCCCTTGCGGACGGAAGGAATTTCAGGTTCGGTGGCTTGCTAACGACATATTCAGGTCGCAGACATGACGCTCGCGCCGCGCAAGGCCACCCAGACCGACAAAGCGACCGGCCCCCGCAGGTTCGTTTTCCTGCTTCTCGACAAGTTCACCATGGTCAACTTCGCGGGCGCGATCGAGCCCTTGCGCATTGCCAATCGGGTCTCGGGCGAGGACCTTTACAGCTGGCTCCTCTGCGGCGAGGGGAAAGAGAAGACCTGTTCGAACGGTGCCACCTTCCGGCTTGATATCGGCCTGGACGAGATCGAGCGGGAAGACACGATCCTGGTCTGCGGCGGGATCGATATCCAGCGGATGTCCACCAAAGCGGTGATCAACTGGCTGCGACGTGAAGCGCGTCGGGGGGTGACCATCGGTGGCCTTTGTACCGGGGCGCATACGCTGGCCAAGGCGGGCCTTCTGGACGGCAAGAAAGCGACGATCCACTGGGAGAACCAGGACGGTTTTGCCGAAGAGTTTGAAGACGTCAAGCTGACGAAGTCGGTCTATGTGATGGATGGCAACCGCTGGACGACGGCGGGCGGGATTTCATCGATCGATCTGATGCTGAAGGTGATTGCTGCCGACCATGGCGAGGACCTTGCGAACACCGTCGCCGACCAGCTGATCTATTCCACCATCCGCACCGATCAGGACACCCAGCGCCTGTCGATCCCGACGCGGATCGGCGTCCGGCATCCGAAGCTTTCCCAGGTCATCCAGATGATGGAGGGCAACATCGAAGACCCGATGTCGCCTGCCGATCTGGCCGAGGAAGTGGGGATGTCGACCCGCCAGTTGGAACGCCTGTTCCGCCGCTACCTCAACCGCTCGCCAAAGCGCTACTACATGGAGCTGCGTCTGCAGAAAGCCCGCAATCTCCTGATGCAGACCGACATGAGCGTGATCAACGTGGCCTTGGCCTGCGGCTTTGCCTCGCCCTCGCATTTCTCGAAATGCTACCGCAGCCACTACAACACCACACCCTACCGCGAACGCGGGACGCAAGGGATGCCGGGCGCTGGTCAGGTCAGGCTGTCGATCTGACCGGGCGGGTCGGTCATGCCGCAAGCGGATGTTACCAGAAGTTTAACGAGGCCAGTTTAACTATTTGAAATCATTGGCCTCGAAAGTCTGCGCACCGTGCCCACTCATTCCGCAGGGGCCAACCGATAGATCGCCCCATCGTAGACAGACAGGAACCAGATCGACCCGTCCGGGGCCTCAATCACATCCCTGACCCGCCCGGTTTCCGACGCCGAGAACCGTTCCTCGGCATAGCCCGTCTCGGCCGGGGTGTCGGGGTCAAGGCGGCCCAGGAAGTCGCTGTTGAGCGAGCCGAAGAAGATGTCGCCCTTCCATTCCGGCACGAGCGTCCCGGAATAGACCATCAGACCCGAAGGCGCGATCGACGGGTCCCAGTAGTGCACGGGCTGCTCCATCCCGTCCCTCGCCGTCCCCTCACCGATCTTCCCGCCGCCATAGTTCTCGCCATACGAAATCACCGGCCAGCCGAAGTTCCGCCCCTGCTCCGGCGCGTTGAGCTCGTCACCGCCCTGCGCGCCATGCTCGTGGACCAGAAGCCGCCCCTCAAGGTCAAGCGTCGCCCCCTGAATGTTGCGATGGCCAATCGAGAAGACACCCGGTCGCCAGCCGTCGCGGCTGACCGCGGGGCTGCCGTCGCGGTTCAAGAGGATCACCTTTCCGATCGCGAGCCCCGGATCCTGCGCCTCCATCCCGCCCGGCCCGGTGCCGCGATCCCCGGTCGTGAGCGCGATCGTTCCGTCCGGCATCTCGACGAGGCGCGAGCCGAAGTGCCGGCCTCCACCCACACCTTCTGTCACGAACAGCGTCTCGAAACCCTCCAGCTGTGTCCCATCGTCTGAAAGCCGGCCCTTCCCGGCAGCCGTCCCTGCGCCGCCATCGACGCGGGCCGAGAAGCTGAGCCATACCTCGCGGGTTTGCGCAAAGTCCTGCGGGACCATGACATCCAGAAGCCCGCCCTGCTGATCGGTGGCGACATCGGGAACGCCCGACACGGGTCGGGAGTCCTCGCCCTGGATCAGCAGCAGCCGACCGTCTCTCTCGGTCACCAGAAACCCGCCGTCGGGCAAGAAGGCGATGGCCCAGGGCTCGTTCAGCCCGCTCACGACCTGACTGATCTGCATCGGCCCGGCCGAGGTCTCGACCTCGCTGGCCAGCGCGGTGGCCGGAAGGCATGTGAGAACCAGCAACCACTTTGCCCGCATGGCGATCTCCCCAAACTGAATGCAGTCCTGAGTTATGCCCGATCAGAGCTGCGACAAGCGGGAAGCGCGTTCTTGTGACCAAGAAATGCTCATCTCTCGGGCCGCGTTTGCCCGCGACCAAAGTCACGAAACGATGCCCTTTTCTTTTTGAACGGGCCAATCTAGGGTCGATTTCAGGATTTCGATCCAACATGGGAGACATAACAAATGAAGAAACTTCTGCTGGCCGCCTCGGCCTGCGCTCTGATGACGGGTGCCGCGGCCGCTGAGGACGTGAAGCTCGGCATCCTGATCGGCTTCACCGGGCCGATTGAATCGCTGACCGGCCACATGGCGAATGCAGCTGAAGCCGCGATGGCCGAAGTGAATGCCTCGGGCAAAGCGAAGAACACCTACACTTCCGTCCGTGGTGACTCGACCTGTACCGACGCCGCCGCCGCGACCGCGGCAGCCGAGCGTATGATCACCGCTGAAGGCGTGAAAGGCATCATCGGCGGCGACTGCTCGGGTGTGACCCGCGCTGTCCTGACCAACGTCGCCATGCCGAACGGCATCGCGATGGTCTCGCCCTCGGCCACCTCGCCTGCGCTGACGGCTGACCCCGACAATGGCCTCTTCTTCCGCACCGCCCCGTCGGATGCGCGCGAAGGCGAAGTCATGGCCGACATCCTGACGGAAAAAGGCGTGAAGTCGATCGCGATCAGCTACTCGAACTCGGACTATGGCAAGGGTCTGGCTGAAGCGATCGCCGGCGCCTTCACTGCCAAGGGTGGCACCGTGACGATCAACGCGGCCCATGACGACGGCAAGGCCGACTATTCGGCTGAAGTCGCAGCGCTGGCCGCGGCTGGCGGCGACCTGCTGGTCGTTGCGGGCTATCTGGACCAGGGCGGCAAGGGCATCATCCAGGCCTCGCTCGACACCGGCGCCTTCTCGACCTTCGGTCTGCCGGGCGGCATGGTTGGCGACTCGCTGCCCGCAGCCATCGGTGCGCCGCTTGACGGCTCTTATGGCCAGGTGGCCCAGTCTGACAGCGCCGGGGCTGCCGTCCTCACCGAAATGGGCAAGGCTGCTGACCCAACGTATGACGCGACCTCGCCCTACACGATGGAAAGCTATGATGCAGCCGCGCTGATCATGTTGGCGATCGAGGCTTCGGGTTCGACCGACTCGAACGTCTATAAGGAAAAGATCATGGAAATCGCCAACGGGCCGGCTGACGGTTCGGGCACCAAGATCCTTCCGGGTGAGCTGGGCAAAGCGCTGGAGCTGATCGCCGCAGGAACCGCCATCGACTATGACGGTGCTTCCGGTGTGACGCTGATCGGACCGGGTGAATCGGCTGGCCGTTATCGCGAGTTCGAGGTCAAGGGCGGCAAGTACGAAACGGTCACCTTCCGTTGAGCCGGACCAGAAACTGAAACGACAGCACGGCCCGGGCAAAGACCCGGGCCGTCGCTTAAGGACAAGGCCCCCGCCTGCGTGAGCGACGAGAATGGGCCGTGACAGGGGAAGACGATGATCAGGGTCGAGGCGCTGCACAAGCATTTCGGTGGCTTTCATGCCGTCGATGGCGCGTCCTTGGAGATAAAGACCGGCTCGATCACCGGGCTTATCGGGCCGAATGGCGCCGGCAAGACGACGCTTTTCAACGTGATCGCCGGACGCTACCAGCCGACCAGCGGCAAGGTGTTGATGGACGGCGAAGACATCACCGGCCTGCCTCCACACAAGCTTTTCGACAAGGGCCTGCTGCGGACCTTCCAGATCGCGCATGAATTCGGCTCGATGACCGTGCGGGAGAACCTGATGATGGTCCCGCCGCGCCAGACTGGCGAGAAGCTGTGGAACGCGCTTTTCTCGCGCGGGGCGGTGGCCGAGGAAGAGGAGCGTATCCGCCAGAAGGCCGATGAGGTGCTGGAGTTTCTGACAATCAGCCACATCGCAGATCAGAAGGCCGGGATGATCTCGGGCGGGCAGAAGAAGCTGGTAGAGCTGGGCCGCACGATGATGGTCGATGCCAAGATCGTCTTCCTGGACGAGGTCGGCGCGGGCGTGAACCGCACGCTTCTGAACACGATCGGCGACGCCATCGTGCGGCTGAACAAGGAACGCGGCTATACGTTCTGCGTGATCGAGCACGACATGGATTTCATCGGACGCATGTGCGATCCGGTGATCTGCATGGCCGAGGGCAAGGTGCTGGCCGAAGGCACGGTCGACGAGGTCAAGAACGACGAGCGGGTGATCGAGGCCTATCTGGGACGCGGCCTGAAGAACAAGCTGAAGGAGGGGGTGGCGTGAGGTCTCTGCTTGGCAACATCCTGGTCATCGGGCTGTTTTTGCTGCCCGGATTGGCGGTAGCACAGACCGTCGTTGGGCGCTCGGTCGTCGATGGCAAGGTTGCCCTTCTGTACGACAACGGCACCTGGAGCTTCGACGAAAGCGCTCAGGTCTCGACCGAGTGCGCTGCAGTCTCGCCTCTGGTCCAGTTCTGCGGCCGGAACGCGGGGTGGAGTACTACCCCGCCGGGGAGCCCCGAAGTCAACGCGGCCTACCGCATCGACGAACGGCACTATGCGCAGTACATCATCGAAGAGATCGGTACCGATGACGGCCTGACAACCGACTTCATGCGGAAGGTCGTGCTGGAAAATGCAAAGAATGCGGCCGGAGCGGAGCCGGAAGTGATCGATGTCGAGAAAGTGACCCTCGGTCGTCTGTCTGGCGACACGGTCGTTTTTCGCATCAAGTTCAACGGTGTCGACTTCGTATTTGCCAGCTCGGTGTTCGTCGACAAGAAGCTTGCCGTCCAAGTCATCACCTACGCCATCGCTCGCGACTATTCTCCAGAGCATGCGAAACTGCATGCTGACTTTTTGTCCTACACAAAGCTTGTCGAATGACCTTGATGCAGACCAGCCCCGTTTCGCGTCAGGTTTCCCCTACCAAGGCCAAGCCCGTGCGCGCTACCGGACGTCCAACACCATCGAGAGCTCCGCGATCCCCGCGGTGCCCGATGAGAGGGATGCCCAAAATGAACCTCACCCGCCGCGCTGCGTTTTCGTTTGCGTGCCTCGCGCTGCTGCCCGTTCGACTGCGCGCGGCCACTTGCGAGCCGATCTTCACGGCTCTGTCGCTATGCGAGGCGCGGGGCTGGCGTCTCGCGTCCGTCAGCGGCAATACGGCTGGATTGACCCATGACACCGGCATCAGCGCGACGATCACCCTGGAGACGGGCCTTTCCGAGGAAGATCTCGGCTGGGCCCGCTGCCAGGTGTCGCACGCCCCGATCAGTGCCCGGGCAGATGTGCTTGAGGGCGGTCCTGCCGAGGTAGACGGCCGCGCTGCCTGGACGTCGATCTACCTTCCACGCCACACGTCACCACCGGGTGTCGTAGCAATGTCCTCTTTTCAAGGCGATGGCACCTCTCTTGTCATATGGACGCGGGGTCCGGGCGAAACCTATTCCGACCAGCACCGGGAGGCCCACGATGGCCTGCTCGCGGCATTGCAACTGGACCTTGCTGAATGAGTTCACCCTTCCTGATCGGCGAAAACATGACCGGCGGCTATGGCGCGGTCGACATTCTGCATGACTGCACGCTTGCGGTCGAACCCGGTGAGATTGCCGTCATCGTCGGCCCGAACGGCGCAGGAAAATCCACCGCTATGAAGGCGGTCTTCGGGATGCTGAAGCTGCGCCAGGGTTCGGTCAAGCTTGACGGTGAGGACATCACCAGCCTTTCCCCCCAAGCCCGCGTCAGAAAAGGCATGGGTTTCGTGCCTCAGACGCACAACATCTTCACGGGCATGACCGTTGAGGAAAACCTTGAAATGGGGGCCTTCATCCGCACGGACGAGAAGATCGGCGATACGATGGCGCAGATCTACGATCTGTTCCCGATCCTGCGCCAGAAGCGGTATCAGAAGGCCGGTGAACTTTCGGGCGGCCAGCGCCAGCAAGTGGCCGTGGGCCGTGCGCTGATGACGCAACCGAAGGTCCTGATGCTGGACGAACCCACCGCAGGCGTTAGCCCCATCGTGATGGATGAGCTTTTCGATCGCATCATCGAAATCGCCCGCACCGGGATTTCCATTCTGATGGTCGAACAGAACGCCCGCCAGGCGCTGGATATCGCGGACAAGGGTTTCGTGCTGGTGCAGGGCCGCAACCGCTATACCGACACCGGGCAGGCGCTTCTGGCCGATCCTGACGTCCGCAAGTCGTTTCTGGGAGGCACCTGATGAAACATCTCTTCGCAGTGCTTATGGCCCTCGTCCCGGTCGAGGCGATCGCAGACGAGAGCTTTGTTTGCGTGCCGGAGAAGCGGTGCGATGAGAGCGACGAGTGCGTGCCGATGGACGGAGAACCCGCGATCTTGACCATTGTCGCTGCAACTGGCCAGGCAGATTTAAAGATCGAAGGTGAGGGTTTGGCTCTAAGGCTCGAACCGTTGCCCGAATCCAATGAGGCTGCACTTCGTTTCTCTGGCGTTATCCAGGAAGGTGAGGACTCCGCCAGGATCTTGTTTGCGTTGATGTCAGACGGTTCGTTTACAGCGAGCATTTACGAACCTAAGGACCGGGAGCTGCCCAGCGGTTCCATCAGCGGCACCTGTCAGCAGGCAAAGAACTGAATATGGACCTCCTGAACGCGCTGGTTGCCTTCCTGAACTTCATCGTCGTCCCGGGGCTCGCCTATGGTAGCCAATTGGCTCTTGGCGCTCTGGGCATCACGCTGATCTTCAGCGTCTTGCGGTTCTCGAACTTCGCGCATGGCGACACGATGGCGTTCGGGACGGCTTTCGTGATCCTTTTCACGTGGTGGTTCCAGTCGATGGGCATCTCGGCCGGGCCGCTGCCGACCGCACTTCTCGCCCTGCCCCTTGGGATTCTTGTCACCATCGGCATGGTCCTGGCGACCGACCGGGTGGTCTATCGCTTCTACCGAAAGCAGCGCGCGAAGCCGATCATCGTCGTCATCGTCTCGACCGGCGTCATGTTCGTGATGAACGGACTGGTCCGGATGATCATCGGCACCTCCGAGCAGAACTTCACCGACGGCGCGCGGATGACTCTGAACCCGCAGAATTTCAAGGCCTGGACCGGGCTGGCTGAACCGCTAGCGGTCAAGACGACGCAGGTGATCTCGGTTCTTGCGGCGGTGATCTGCTGCGCTGCGCTCTTCTGGTTCCTGCAGAAGACCCGCACCGGCAAGTCAATGCGCGCCTATTCGGACAATGAGGATCTGGCCTTGTTGTCCGGTATCAACCCCGATCGGGTGGTGATGATCACCTGGATCGTCGCCGGGGCGCTTGCTTGCATCGCCGGCACGCTTTACGGGCTGGATAAATCCTACCGCGGGATCGTCTACTTCAGCCTCCTGATGCCGATGTTCGCCGCCGCGATCGTCGGCGGGCTTGGCTCCCCCCTCGGGGCGGTCGTCGGCAGCTTCATCGTCGCCTTCTCCGAGCTGATCGTCACCAACGCCTGGCGCAAGGTGTTCAGCTACCTGGTGCCGCCCGAGTGGCTGGGGGACGGGCTCTACCAGGCTCTTTCGACCGACTACAAGGTCGCGGTCAGCTTCGGCATCTTGATCATTGTCCTACTCTTCCGCCCGCAGGGCATATTCGGAGGCAGGTGACATGGCCCAGTACCGCAACCTCCTCCTCTTCGCCGGTGTAGCACTTCTCTTCATCCTGACCGGGATGCTGCAAAGCTGGAACCTGTCGCTGAACATCCTGAACCTGGCGCTTCTTTCGGCGATCATGGCGATCGGGGTGAACATCCAGTGGGGCTATGCGGGCCTCTTCTCGACCGGCATTGTCGGGTCGGTGGCACTTGGCGGGCTGGCGGTTGCGCTCGTCTCGTCCAACCCGGTGCCACAAGGCTGGGCCGCAGGCGGACCCCGCATCTTCGGCGCGCTTCTCTTTGCCGCTGCGGCCATTGGGCTCGCCGTCTGGCTCTACCGGCTTCTCAAGCCCGGCACCAACCGGGCGCTAGCGTTGGCGATTTACCTCGTCGTCGTCTTTTTCATCTACCGTCTGGTGCTTGATCCTGCAGTCCTTGCGGTCGAGGCGAACAATCCCGCTCAGGCTGGCAACATCGGCGGGCTCGGCTTCAACTCGCTGCTCGCCTGGCCCGTTGGCGCCCTGATGGCCGCCGCCGCCGCCTGGATCATCGGCAAGATCGCCCTTGGGCTGCGGGAAGACTACCTGGCCATCGCGACGCTTGGGATTGCCGAGATCATCGTGACGGTCATGCGCAACGAAGACTGGCTCGCGCGTGGGGTGAAGAACCTGATCGACCTGCCCCGCCCCTGGCCGGTGCCATATGAAGTCGACATGCAGGCCAATCCCGCCTTCGTCGAGCGTGTGACAAGCGCTGGCCTTGATCCGGTGACCGCCTCCACCATCTACGTGAAGCTCCTTTATGCCGGGATGTTCGGCCTGGTGCTGGTCCTTCTGGTCTGGGGGTGCGAGCGGGCGCTGAACAGCCCCTGGGGCCGCATGGTCCGGGCGATCCGCGACAACGAGATTTCGTCGGCGGCCATGGGCAAGGACGTGAAGTTCCGCCATCTGCAGATCTTCATCATCGGGTCGGCTGTCGTGGGCCTTGCCGGGGCCATGCTGACGTCGATGGAGGGCCAGCTGACGCCGCCCTCGTACCTGCCCTTGAGGTTCACCTTCCTCATCTGGGTCATGGTGATTGTCGGCGGGTCGGGCAACAACTGGGGCTCGATCCTGGGCGGTCTTCTGATCGGCTGGCTGTACCTTGCTGTAGAATTCCTGGGGCCGCAGGTCATAGAAAACTTGAACGACGGCTTGCTGTACCTTGCCGACGACCAGTCACGGCGTAGTGAAAGGTTCTTTGCCTTTCTCGCCTCGTTCTCGGGACATATCGCTGAGAACGCCCAACATATGCGCCTTCTGACCCTCGGCGTCGTCCTGCTTCTGGTGATGCGGTATGCGCCAAAGGGGCTGATCCCCGAGAAGTGACGCGACTGCGACCGGGCGTCACTGTCCGGTCGCGACATTATTTGTCGTAAACGCTCGTGCCTTCCCGGCCCTGCCCCGCCATGGTGCGGAAAACCGAAAGGTCGGGAGACTTGCGATGAAGACCCATGCACGTGTGGTGGTGATCGGCGGCGGCGTTGTCGGCTGTTCGGTCCTGTATCACCTGACCAAGCTTGGCTGGTCCGATGTAATGCTGATCGAGCGGTCCGAGCTGACCTCGGGGTCCACCTGGCACGCGGCGGGCGGGTTCCACACGATCAACGGCGACACCAACATGGCCGCCCTGCAGGGCTACACGATCCGGCTTTACAAAGAGCTGGAGGCGATCACCGGCATGTCCTGCGGGCTGCACCATGTCGGCGGCGTAACGCTGGCCGACAACGAAGCCCGCTTCGAGATGCTGAAGGCCGAACGCGCCAAGCATCGGTACATGGGGCTGGACACCGAGATCCTTTCGCCTGCGGAAATCCACAAGCTGACCGACGGGCTGGTGAATGTGGATGGTATCATCGGCGGGCTTTACGACCCGCTTGATGGCCACCTTGACCCGTCGGGCACAACCCACGCCTACGCCAAAGCGGCACGGATGGGCGGGGCCGAGATTGTCCTCCACAACCGGGTTCTGGAGACCCGCCCCACGCGCGAGGGCTGGGAGGTGGTGACCGAAAAGGGAACCATCACCTGTGAGCATCTTGTCAATGCCGGCGGCCTTTGGGCACGTGAGATCGGGGCTATGGCGGGCGTTTACCTGCCGCTTCTGCCGATGGCGCATCAGTACATCGTCACCGACGATATCCCTGAAATCATGGACATCCTTGGCCAGGGCCGGGAGTTTCCGCATGTCATGGACCCGGGCGGTGAGTTCTATCTGCGCCAGGAAGGCCGGGGCATGTGCATCGGGTTCTACGAAAAACCCTGCGAGCCCTGGGCGGTCGATGGCACCCCGTGGGACTTCGGGCATGAGCTTCTGAACGAACAGTTCGACAAGATCGAAGATTCCGTGAACTTCGCCTATCGCCGCATCCCTGTGCTGGAACGCTCCGGCGTGAAAAGCGTGATCCACGGGCCCTTCACCTTCGCCCCCGACGGCAACCCGCTGATTGGCCCAGTGCCGGGCTTGCGCAACTACTGGTCGGCCTGCGCGGTCATGGCGGGCTTCTCGCAGGGCGGCGGCATGGGCCTCGCACTGGCGCAATGGATGATCCACGGTGAGGTGGAACGGGACCCACGCGGCTTCGACGTTTCGCGTTTCGGGAACTGGACTTCTCCCGGCTACACCGTCCCGAAGGTGATCGAAAACTACCAGATGCGCTTCAGCGTGTCTTACCCGAACGAGGAACGCCCCGCAGCCCGTCCCTTCCGCACGACGCCGATGTATCAGGTTTTCGACGGCATGAATGCTGTCTGGGGCGCGCAGTACGGGCTGGAAGTGGTGAATTACCACGCCCTTCCGGGTGAACCGCGCTACGAGGAACCGACTTTCAAGCGCTCGAACGCCTGGGAGGCGACGCGGCAGGAAGTCCTGGCCGTGCGCGAGGCCGTTGGCATCAACGAAGTGCAGAACTTCGGCAAATACCGTGTGACCGGCCCGAACGCCCGTGGCTGGCTTGACCGGATCATGGCGGGCCGCATTCCCCAACCGGGGCGCCTGTCCCTGACCCCGATGCTGGCGCATTCCGGCAAGATCATCGGCGACTTCACGGTGTCCTGCCTTGGCGAAACCGAGTTCCAGCTGACCGCCAGCTATGGCGCCCAAGGTTGGCACAGCCGGTGGTTCGAGCACCATGAAGAAGCAGGCGTAAGCATAGAGAATATCTCCGATTTGCGCTCAGGCTTCCAGATCGCGGGCCCGAAATCCCGCCAGCTTCTGGCCCGGGTGACCCGATCCGATGTCTCGGCCGAAGCCTTCAAGTTCATGGACGTGCGCCGGATGACCGTGGGCATGGCGAACTGCATCGTTCAGCGCGTAAGCTACACCGCCGACCTCGGCTATGAGATCTTCACCGACCACATGTCCGTCCGCCACCTTTGGGACGTGCTTTCTGCGGCGGGCAAAGACCTCGGCCTCCGCCCCTTCGGAATGCGGGCGATGATGTCGCTTCGTCTCGACAAATGGTTCGGCTCTTGGGGCCGAGAGTTCAGCCCCGACTACACGCCTGCCGAAACCGGCCTCGACCGCTTCATCTCGTGGAACAAGCCCGCCGACTGGATCGGCAAGGCGGCCGCGTTGAAGGAAAAGGCCGAGGGTCCGAAGCGGAAACTCGTGCCCATCATCGTCGACGCCAAAGACGCAGATGTCGTCGCCTGGGAGCCGATCTGGCTGGACGGCAACGTGGTCGGCTGGTGCACATCCGGCGGGTTCAGTCACTGGACCGGCAAGTCCGTCGCGCAGGGGTTCATCCCGGCGGACCGTGTGCAGGACGGACTGGAGCTGGAGGTCGAGATCCTGGGCGAGCGCCGCCCCGCGCGTGTCCATCTGGCGCCGCTTTGGGACGATGGTGGGCGGATGCGGGGCTGATCGCCGTTTCTGAAGTTGCCGCGGCGAACGGCACGACCGCGAGGGGGGGAGACAGCCCCGCTTCCCTTTGCGATAAGGGCATATGGACATTCCGATCCTGATCCTTGCCGCCGGACAGTCCGCCCGAATGCGGGGAATCGACAAGCTCGCGCAGCTGGTCGATGGCGAACACCTCCTGACCCGCGTGGCTACTCTTGCCCGGAAGGTCAGCCCGCTCGTCTTCGTCGCCCTGCCGCGGGTTGATCATCCACGCCTTCGCCTGATCGCCGACCTTGATGTCACACCGCTGATCGTGAAGGAGGCCTCTGAAGGCATGTCAGGAACGCTGCGTGCCGGCGTCGCCGCTTTGCCTGATTGCAAACGGTTCATGGTGCTGCTGGCCGATCTGCCCGAATTGACCGCCGATGACCTTCAGGCGGTTCTCGATGCACAAGACGCCGCGCGCGACGTTTTGATATGGCGCGGCGCGACCTCCGATGGCCGTCCGGGCCACCCGATTCTCTTTGACGCATCGCTGCGCCCACGGTTCGCAGACCTGTCTGGCGATGGCGGCGGCGAGGGCCTCGTCAATCCGCTTCGCCATCTGACCCACCTCGTCCCGCTGCCTGGGCAACGGGCGCGGCTCGATCTTGATACACCCGAGGATTGGGCTGCCTGGCGGGCATCACGCCGAGAGTAACACCTTTGCTTCGTGCGCCTTCAGCGACATCCGCGCGGCCGGGAAAGCATCGGCATCGACTGAAAGCTCCGGGAAGAGCTCCAGCACTTCTTCGCGTGCGGCATTGTCCAGCGCGGAAAGAGTCCGCTCGGCCGGCTGGAAGCTTTCGGTCCAGATGCCGTCCGACAACACGATCTCATGCTGATCGAAGAGGATATGGACATAGGTCACACCCTCGGTCGGCATTGCGCGCGTTACCTCGGCGGTGCCAATGAGATGCTTCGCAGGCACCAGCACTTCGCTTTCGCCAAAGTACATCTCGGCCCGTGCACCCTCGATCAGCACGCGGTGCTGCGGCGAGACCATGATGGAACGCTCCGGACCGCTGCCGCCAAGCGCCCGGGCCCCGATCCGCACTGGCCGAAGTTCCGGCTTGGCCACAAGTTCGGCATATGACAGCGCCCGCTTGCCGACCCAGCGCAGCGGCTGCACGCCGTTGTCGCGCGTGACCACCAGATCGCCCGGCTGAAGATTTTCAACCGCGACAGCACCCCGCTCGGTCATGATCTGGGTGCCGCTGGTGAAGCAGACGATGACCACGTTCTCGATTTCGGTGAAGGTAATCGTGCCAACGACCGTGGTGCCGTCCGCGGCGAAGAACGTGATGGTCCCGTTCTCGTTGTTGAGCGGATCAAGAGCAATGTCGAACCTCGCCCAGCCGAACCCGGTGACGTCGACCCGCAGCGTGTCATTGTCGGTGCCGCCGCTGCCGCCATCCACGGATTCACCAACGGCCACGTCATTGGTGGTACCGGTGTAGGTTACTGAAATCAGGTCACGGTCATCGCCGCCAGCCACCTGATCGCTGCCGGTCCCGCCGTAAAGCGTGTCGTTTCCGGTTCCGCCCGACACCGTATCGTTGTCAGCGCCGCCTGCGACGCTGTCGTTTCCGGCATCGCCCGAGACGAAGTCAGCTCCAGCGTCGCCCAGCACAGTGTCGCCGTCCGCACCACCATAAAGCGAGTCGCCGCCGCCGCGTCCCGCAAGGCTGTCACTGCCAAGACCGCCATAAAAGACGTTGGTATAGGCGTCCGCCGGAACGGTATCGGAATCGTCGAAACCCAGGAGCGTGTCATTGAACGACGAGCCGATCAGACCGTCGATGCCCTGCCCGGTGTCACCCGCCGCATGACCGCCGGTATAGCTGGTCGTCGCAAGATCGATCGACACTGCGGCATTCGAGCCAGTGTAATCGGCAAAGTCGAGGCCGGTCGACCCAACCAGCGAGTCCCCGCCAGCGCCACCGCGGAGGGTGTCATCGCCTTCGTTGCCCTGCAGCGTATCGTTTCCGTCCTCGCCAAGGAGGAAGTCGTTTCCAGCATCGCCCGAAAGGCTGTCTGTCCCAAGGCCGCCGTAGACCGTATCGCTTGCGGCGCCGCCATATGCAAAGTCGCCGTCATTGCCGCCGTAGAGAAGATCGGTATCCGCGCCGCCGTAGAGCGTGTCGGCGCCGACGCCGCCCGTGAGTTGGTCACTCCCGATGCCGCCGTAGACCAGATCCTCGCGTTCGCCCGAAGCGACCGTATCGTTTCCGTCACCCCCAAAAATCGTATCGTCGCTAAGGGCGCCGCCAGAGTCAGAGATGAGATCGTCACCTGCACCGCCATAGACGAAGTCGGTGTTATCGCCGCCGTCGACGGTGTCATTGCCATCGCCGCCATCGATGGTATCGATGCCAATGCCGCCAAACAGGCCGTCATTCCCAAGCTCGCCCGACAGCACGTCGTTGCCTGCGTCGCCGTAAAGCGAGTCGCCATCGTTGCCGCCCAGCAAGAGGTCGCCATCATCGCCGCCGTATATCGTATCCAGGCCGACGCCACCGTAAATGGTGTCGGCGCCAGCAGCGCCACCGTACAGGATGTTACCGACGGTATCGCCAGTGATGGTGTCCGCACCCGTGCCGCCTATGACACCTTCGACCTGATTGATGATGTCATTGCCATCTCCACCACCCGCGACACTGGTGGACAGATTGACGTTAACGGCTGCAGCTACGCCCACGTAGCTTACAAAGTCGAAGCCGCCGCCCCCAGTGAGCGTGTCGCTTCCGGCGCCCGCGTCACTACCGCCATAAAGTGTATCGTTGCCGGTCCCGCCGTCGAGACTATCAAGGCCGTCACCGCCATAGAGAATGTCATTGGCTGTCAAGCCGCGCAGAACATCGTCACCCGCAAGGCCATAGATCAGGTCGTTGAAATTGCCGTCATTATCGCCGGTAAGAGTGTTGTTGCCGGGAGTGCCCGTGATTGTTGCCATCTTCTCAGTTCCTCTGCCTCAGCGCCGCGACTAACCACGGTTTTTGTCCATTCTTTGGCGTGCATACAAAGGCTTTATGCCTTCTATGTGAAAAACACACCATTCCTGGAGGTCTATGTCGCTGCCCTATCCTCGTTCGCAAGCCCGGCTGCAAGTTCGCCGATGTTTTTCAAAAGGCGAGTCCTGCCGCCTCTACTTCGTTCAACGTCCGCCGTGCCTGACCAAAGGCGGCCCGCCCTGCGTTAGTCTTAAGCTCTGGAAAGAGCTCAAGGATTTCAAGGCGTTGAGCATTGCCAATCCCCCTAAGCGACGTATCGTCAGGGTGAAAGGTTTCTGTCCAAACGCCATTTGAAAGAACCACTTCGTGCCTGTCGCACATGAAGTGGATATATGTTGTACCGCTGGACTGTACCGTATGCACCCCTTGTGCCGCAAGATGTTTGGCCGCAACAAGCACTTCGCGCTCGGCGTAACGGACGGCGGTACGGGCATTCGCCACCAGAATGCGGTGATTTGGCGAGACCATCATGTCCCGCTCGGGCAGGCCTTTGCCCAATGACCCCTGCTGGATAAACACTGGCAACAGATGCGGCTCGGCCTGGAAATCATGCAGGAACATCTGCGTCTTTCCGACCCAACGGACGGTCTGAATGCCGTTGTCGCGGGTCACAACTCTGTCGTCAGCCGAGATAAGTTCGACCGGCAGCTCACCCCGCTGCGTCGTGATCATCGTCCCCGGCGTAAAGCATGGGGTGCAGCGTGGCACTTCGACCGCCGGGTTGTCGATCTGTACTTGGGCGTGGACATCGTCCAGCATCATCATCTCACCAATCATTATCCCGACCCTATGACGGATGGGTGGGTCGGGTTCTATCTGATCTGAATACCGTTGATGGTAACCAAGTGAAAAGCAAAAATTCTTTATATTCAAAGACAACAATGGCGAGATTCAGCCGAGGCGTGTGTCGCTGGCTGGTCGGCAAGCGATCAGAGTTGGCGATCTGGCAATCCGACCGGATTACGCCAGCGGAATTGCCGTTCTAACCTGTTTATGTGGAAGGCCTTTCAATCATTGCGTGTGTTTCCGAAAGGCCGTTCGTCAATCAACGCCAACGGCTGACGCAACCATTTGTTGATCTGCGATCTGACAAGGCGCCCCGATTTGGTGGTTTCCGCCGGTCGTCCGATCGGCGCGCTAACGTGAACAAAGCGCGCGATGACGCGGCAAATGGCGCTTATCTGAAACATCCCCCGAATCGGAAGACGGCGCGCCGTGCCCTGATGATGTGGTGCCCGAGGCGAGACTCGAACTCGCAAACCTTGCGGCGGAGGATTTTGAATCCCCTGCGTCTACCATTCCGCCACTCGGGCCACCGCGCTTCGTTTAGAACCTGCCAAGGGCCGCGTCAATGCGGCCCTGGGGTCAAAGATCATCGGTCTGAAACGTGTCGCAATCGGCGATCTGGCCGGACTGCAGCCCGACCATGAACCAGCGCGACCGCTGTTCCGAGGTCCCGTGGGTGAACGTATGCGGCATGGGGCGCTGACCGGCGTT
>NZ_JBOFBI010000263.1:0-3234 GCF_051645465.1 Tabrizicola sp.
CCAACTTCACCCTGGCCACCTCGCGGCCGCGCCTCTCGGAAGGTCGCGTGATGCGCGACGAGAACGGCTACCGGGTCATGGACACCGAATGGCACCGCATCACCTGCTTCAACGGTCTCGGCAAGACCGTCGCAGAGCATTGCGAAAAGGGCATGAAGGTCCTCGTCCACGGTCGCATCCACTACACGAAGTGGACCGACGCAGCCGGTGTCGACCGCTACGGCTGCGAGATCATCGCCGAGAAGGTCGACTTCCTGAGCCGCCCGAAATCGGCCGAGGGTGAAAGCCCCGAGCTGGTCGACCGCGACGACGAGATCCCGTTCTGAGGAACGGGGTCCACCCGAAAGGGCCCGGCGGGGAAACCCGTCGGGCTCCGCCAACCGCGAATGACACCAAGAGGCAAACTACGATTGCCCTTCGTGCCAATCTCGTATGGAGCGGCAAAGCTTGCTCATCGCCAAGCCGGTGAGCATTCCGCTGGTCAGAAATGGGACGCCCTCGGAGAACTTCGGTTCCGCTTCACCGTCTGCGATGAAATGAAACGTGCCAGTCTCCTCGGCTTCGTTCTTGTCAAAGAACCATGTTCCAAGAAATTCAGCGTCGCGGGTCACGACATCGCCGTTCTCGGCGCCGTCCTCTGCCCCCATCAGGTTGATCGGATATCTGAGTTCCACGGTCTGCAACTGCCTCGCTTCGATCGGTTTCATTCTCCGGCGTCACCCATGGTCGAAAGTCGCTCCTTTGTCGCCAGCTGATCTCCGACCTCCGGCAATTGAACTCGGCGCGTTTGCGGAACCACGGGACCCGCGCCACGGATATGCGGCATGCGAAACACCTTCTCGGGCCTGGCCATGTGCCGCATGTAATGCCCCGCTACCCAGTGTGCACGCCGCTTTCCCAAAGGGTCTTCCGGATCTCGCTCTACTTGCGCTGCCTTCAGCTGGATCCGACCTGCGGAACCCAGCCGAACACGGGTAACAAGCGTGTCGGGAAGCGGCTTCCCTGCCTTTTCAGCGCGCCGCCGCTCAGGGCGACTGATCGCCTGAACGTCCTCGGTTTCGATCATGCCATTGTATTTCAGCATCGAACACATTGTGGCCACGACCGCCACGAAGTGGCTGCAGACCTCGCTTTCGCTTTTTAGGGCCGCCTCACCATTTGGGTGCTTCGGTCCCAACAGCGCCGCTTCATAGGTCGGGGTAAAGATCAATTCGCCTTTCAGGCCCGAGGATTTCAGAACCAAGAGACTAGGGACGATCCCGTTCGCGGTAACGATCATGCGCTGCGTGTACATGCAGTCATCCACCACCGTTGTCAGGGCAACATAGGAGCCTTCACCGGCCGGGTCTGGGCACTCGACAAGGAGTGCCGGAAACGGGAACTGGGCCTCCCGGTATATTTCCTCGCGGCCAGCAGGCTTCGTGCCGTAGGCGAGGTCGGTCAGCATTTGGACCGTTTCTTGGTCGATCCGATAGTGCTGCGCATAAGACAAGACATGCAACTGCCTGTCGCGAAACTCCAGCATCCGCGACATCAGCTCCGGGGAGATCCCATCCGTGAAGGGGCCGTTCGTGTCCAGGAAGCTCTGCGGGTAGGTTTCAAAGAACTTGGTCAATGTGTCGATCATCAATTTGCCTTCGTGAAGCCGCCCGATCTCTTCGAACTGGGTATTAATGCGAGAGGGTGCAAGCCCCGGCCACGCTTCATGAGTCTGCCGGTTTGTGGCCCAGACGAAGATCGTACGGCCACTTGTCCGGCGAGGAGGGAGAGTTCGAGTTGGGCTGGTTTTCCGATGACGGGTTGAGGGTCCGGGAGAGTGGCTTCCGGCAACCGTCGCGGAGCGTGACAAATGGGAGTTCAAGCAGTTCTGGAACCGGTTCGGGCGGGCAAGGGGGGCTGGAAGGTCGATGTCGGCCGGGGTGAGCGGAATGGGCGGGTGTCGTCCGAATGGTTCAATCGGCCGGATGACGAGCGGTATCTCTCGCTCGATGATCTTTGGGCCAATGTGAAGGGTCGGTCCGAGCGGAGCTGCAGCCGCGTGGTGCAAACGGCCGACATCCGCGTCGAGGCCTCGCGCGACAATGCCGAGCGCATGCAGCTGATCCTGCCGAAGGCGGAAGCGCCGGTCGCGCCGACGCATTGGGCATTTGGCCAGCTTGCCAGCATCGTTGGCGCTCCGGCCTCCTACCTGCGGCAGTTGCCGGCGCCGCTGGCTGGGATCAACCTGCAATACGGTCTGAGCAACCACCGCGCTGAGCAGGTGAAGACTTATGAAACCGAGGATGGCCGCACCGAGCTGCGCGCCGTGACCGGCCCCGACTACGGTCGCATCCATGACCACGAGCTCGTGGAGGCTGTGCAGCGTATCGCGGGCAACGGCACCGGCGACACCCGGTGGAAAGTGCCGGGCGTGCTCGATTGGTCGACCGGGGTCTACAACCCCGATGTCGAAATCAGCCGCGATACGACCACGCTCTATGCCTCGGACCGGGATGTGTTCCTGTTCCTGGTCGATGACCACAACCCGATAGAGGCGGGGCGGCTGGCCGATGGCTCGCCGGATCTCTACTTCCGGGGATTTTACTGCTGGAACTCCGAGGTCGGCGCGAAAACCCTTGGAATCGCGAGCTTTTATCTCCGTGCCGTGTGTCAAAACAGGAATTTGTGGGGCGTTGAAGATTTTCAGGAGATCACCATCCGCCATTCAAAGTATGCAGCCTCCCGCTTTGCCCATGAGGCGGCACCGGCGCTGACGCGGTTCGCCAATTCTTCGCCCATGGGCTTTGTGAACGGCATCAAGGCGGCGCGGCAGCAGATCGTGGCGCGGACGGATGACGAGCGCGACGACTTCCTCAGGAAGCGCGGCTTCTCCAAGACTGAATCCGGCAAGATCATCGAGAAAGTGCTGATGGAGGAGGGTCGCCCGCCCGAGAGCATTTTCGACTTCGTACAGGGCATCACCCGACTAGCCCGCGACAAGACCCAGCAGGATGCGCGTCTCGACATGGAGGGGCGCGCGAAGAAGCTCCTCGACCGGGTTGGGTGACCCCTGGCGGGGCAGGGAGCTCTTCCTCCCCTGCTCCGTGACCAATCGCCATTCCCCTTCCTCTTCCCGGCAAACCCACCCGCCATCTGAGTGATGCCGGGTGGTCTTTGTCTCAGCCCAAGGCGCAAAACCTCCATGACCCAATTTTCTGAACAGTCCGCCTCCTTCACGCAAGACCGAGGGTCCCG
>NZ_JBOFBI010000264.1:0-3170 GCF_051645465.1 Tabrizicola sp.
AGGCATAGGAAGTCGCGCTGATGGCGACCAAGACCCCCACGGTCCTCTCACTCAGCCGCCAGAACCTGACGGCGGTCCGCAAGGTCCATACCAACCAGAACATGGTCGCCAAGGGCGGGTATGTGCTGGCCGAGGCAGCGGGCAAGCGTCAGGTCATCCTGATGGCCACCGGATCCGAAGTCGAGATCGCCCTGAAAGCCCGCGATCAGCTCGAGGCTGAGAGGATCGGGACGCGCGGCGTCTCAATGCCCTGCTGGGAGCTGTTCAAGGACCAGGACGCCGCCTGGCGCCGCAAGATCTTGCCGCCCGGCCCGGCCCGTGTCGCGATCGAGGCGGGCGTCCGCTTCGGCTGGGATCGTTGGCTTTGCGGCGAGGGCGGCAAGCACGAGAAATCCGGGTTTATGGGGATGCAGGGATTCGGTGCCTCGGCCCCAGCAGACCGACTCTCCAAGGAATTCGGGATTACTCCTAAGGCAGTGGTGGAAAAGGCAAAGTCGCTGCTCATCTAGTGTTGCTACTTCGTTGGCAGATCGGCCCATTGCCGTCATTGGGCCTCCGCGACCGGCGTTGCCGAACCGGTCATTGATGCTCTGCGCAGCGACGAGTGCGAAAATCCTCCGAGTATTTGGCAGACTTGGTTCTAAGCGTGCAAAGTGACAGTAAAACTGGCAAGGCCAGCACAAGAGTCAGAAGCCGGTCAGATGTTACGAGTTTGGCGGTATTGATCAGGACGGGTTGCGTGCAAGTCACGCCGTCGCGCCACTCCTCACATCTGACGAACGAAAGCTCTCATGGGCTTGGCACACCTGGTTGCAGCGACTGGACCTGTGCTTCGGTGACCTCGCCAACGGCTGAAGGGAACCGCAGGACAAAGCGACGGCGGTCGGCGAGGGTCACGGTCACGACGGTTTCCAGATCGGGGCAGCCTGGTTCGTGGCAGGCGAGTTCGGCAACGGCGATGTGATCCTTGTCGCCAAGGGTCATCAGGGACGTAACCCAGGTTTTCAGGCGCGCGACCGCTTCGGCGTCGGGGCGGGGGCGGCGGGAGAAGAGGCCGAGCATCAAGCCGTCCCCAGCGGCGCCCAAAGGACGCCACCTTCCTCGTCAGCGACCAATAGCCAGCCGGTCAGCGGCGTGACCGCAAGCAGTGTGACCGGAGCGCCGGTCGGGCGCTTGACGGCGCGGGGCTCGGCGATCTGGTCGATATCGGAGAAGATCACGGCGCCCGAGGTATAGCCGGCCAACACCGCCTCATGCCCCGGAAGTGCGTAGACGGCGCTCACGTAACCCCGCCCGCCCCAGGCAAGCTGCATTGGCCCACGGCCCATTGGCCCCTGCGCCCCGTCGAAGGGCCAGAGGATCGCCTCGTCCGCACCTGTGGTCGCGAGCCAGGGGAGCTTCCCCGCCCAGGCCCAGCCCTTGACCTTGGTCGGATAGCCCGACATGCGCAGGTCTGCCTTGTCGCGCAGCCGCCAGCCATGGAGCGCGTTTTCCTGCATGCGGGTCATCACAAAGCGGTCGTCCGGGCTGAAGCACACCGCCGTGTGGCTGCCCGCCCACTTCAGGACAGCGGGCTTCCAGCCGCGTTTTTCGCGCGACCAGATGGTGACGCCGCCGTAATGCGCCACGGCAAGCCGCCCGCCTTTGCGATCGAAAGCAAGGCCGCCGACGGTGGAGGGCGCGGTCAGGGTCTCGCGCCGCGCGCCGTCCCACAGATGCACCTCGCGGCCGACGGAAGCTGCGAAGACACCACCCGCGCCCGCCGCGACGTGATCGACCCATTTGCGGGGGAAGACGGCTAGGTCCGTCACCCCTTCCGGCGTGACGCGGCAAAAGCGGCCGTCATCGCCTCCGGTCAGGATCATCCCTGATGGCTCGGCCACCATCGACAGGATGGCCCCCTTGTGGACGGGCAGCGTCTCGGGTTCCGCGCCGGGGCGAAAGGCGCGGAGTTGCCCGTCGCCCCAGGCGGTGAAGGCGGTGTCGCCCACGGTTGCGACCGCGACGGGCACCGCATCGAACTCGAACTGCCGCCCGCCCTTTTCGATGCGTGTGGGCGCCAGCGGATCGTGACGCTCCAAGACCGGCATCAGTCGGCCTTGCAGGCGGCAAAACCCTCGGCGAGGTGCAGCTTGTCCAGATCGCGCCCGATGAAGACCAGCTTCGAGGCCCGCGGCTTGCCCTTCGGCCATGGACCCAGCGGCGCGCCGTCTGTCAGCATGTGGACGGCATGGACGACAAAGCGTTCGTCCTGTCCCTTGAAGTCCAGAATGCCCTTGGAGCGCAGGATGTCCTGTCCGTGCTGGCGCAGGAGGAGGCCGAACCATTGCTGGAAGGCCTTCTCGTCCAGCGGCACATCCGACGACAGCGAGATCGACGTGATGTCCTCTTCATGCTCGTGCGTGGCATCCTCGTCCAGGAAATCGGGCTCGATTTCCAGCACGCGTTCCAGGCTGAAGGCGTCAAGCCCCAGCACCTGATCCAGTGCGACGCCGCACTTTTCGGTCTGAACGATCTTTGCATAGGGGTTGATCGTCTTGATCCGCGCGATGGCGGTTTTCAGGGCTTCGGCATCGACAAGGTCGATCTTGTTCAGAAGCACGATGTCGGCAAAGGCAATCTGTTCGGCCGTCTCATGAGCCTCATCGAGATGAGTGGACAGGTTCACCGCATCCACGACCGTCACGATGGCATCAAGCCGCGTCTTCTCGGCCACGTCCTGATCGACATAGAATGTCTGGGCCACTGGGGCGGGGTCAGCCATGCCCGTCGTCTCGATCAGGATGCCGTCGAAGTCCTTGCGCTTCATCAGCCCGCCAAGGATACGGATCAGATCGCCGCGCACGGTGCAGCAGATGCAGCCGTTGTTCATCTCGAAGATCTCTTCGTCGGCGTCGATTACAAGCTCGTTGTCGATGCCGGTTTCGCCGAATTCGTTGATGATGACGGCGTACTTCTTGCCGTGTGGTTCGGTCAGGATGCGGTTCAGAAGCGTGGTCTTTCCGGCACCAAGAAAGCCGGTCAGGACGGTGACGGGGATTTGTGCGGTCATGGCATACTCCTCAGTTTGTCAGCGCAGCGGTCAGCTGCGACAGGTTGTGGCGCATCATGTCCAGGTAGGTGGCGGCGGGGCCATCTGCGGCTGAGAGCGCGTCGGAATAGAGGGTGCC
>NZ_JBOFBI010000265.1:0-5910 GCF_051645465.1 Tabrizicola sp.
CACGATTTCACTGCGTGGTTTTCACATGATTTCCGCAAGGTACCTCCGGAAGTGGCGCGGGTTTCTGCTTTGCGATTTCAATTTCATTATGGACTTCAATAGGTTTTGAAGGGCACGGCGGCATGACAGCGCTCAGCAAAGATCGGCCTTTGGAGCGGGCAGCTTACCGCGCTTCAGACGAGGCTTGGTCGAAGGCGGTTCGGATCGCTCGCGAACTTGACCGGGTTCTCGATGGCGACTTGCCGATGCGGGAGGCTGTCAGCCGGGCAGCGGTGGAACTGCGCCTTTCGACGCGTCAGGTCTACAATCACCTCGCCCGGTATCGGGAGGACCGCCGTGTCTCGTCGCTTCTTCCTCGGACGAATGGCGCGCGGCGTGCGAGGATATCGGCCAGCGTGGAAGCCATCATTTCCGACACTTTGCGAAAGATGTGGCTGCAGCCAGAGCAACCCGATCTCGTGCCCATCGTCGACGAAATCCGTGCGCGCTGTGACAGCGAAGGGTACAAGCCCCCGTCCTATGTCACTGTGGCCAAGCGGATCCCGCGCGTGTTCACCCCAGAGGAGATCGCGCGGCGGCGGCTTTCCGGTGGCAAGCATCTTCACCGCCTGAAGCCGCGTCCGGGATACATCCGTGCCGCCCACGCCCTTGAGGTCGTCCAGATCGATCATACCCCGGCCGACATCCAGTTCGCCGAGGTGATCGACGATCATGGCATCTTCGTTGGCAGACCTTATCTGACCATCGCCGCCGATGTGGCGACGAGTGCCATCATCGGCTTCTGTCTGACCCTCGAGCGTCCGTCCCGGCTCTCGGTCGCCTTGTGCCTTGCCCACGCGATATGCAGCAAGGATAACTGGCTGGCCGAACGCGGGATCGCGCACCCGTGGGTGATGCATGGCCGCCCTAAGCAGATCGTCGTGGACTCCGCCAAGGAATTTCAGAGCAGTACCTTTACGAAAGGATGCGCCGACTTCGGGATCACCGTCCGAACCCGGAACAAGGGCACAGTTCACCGAGGTGGGGTTGTCGAGCGCCTCCTTGGAAAAGTGAACACGGTGCTTCGCTCTCTTCCTGGCAAGACCGGACGGTCGATCGCGGATCGCGGCGACTATTCGTCCGATGAGAAGGCAAGTCTGACCTTCGCGGCCCTCGAGCGTTGCATCGCCCTGGCAATCATCGATCACAACCAGACCCAGAACGCGCGCAAGCTGACTGTGCCTCGCCTCGAATGGGAGCTGCGACTTCCACCGACGGACCGGCCGATCGATGATCCTGACCAAGTCCTGCTCAACTTTCTCCCCCGCACAACACGCCGCATCTCTCCCCAGGGCGTCAGCCTGTTCGCCATCGACTACTTCGAGCAATGGCTTGGGCCTCTCGTCGCCCGCCGTGACCGGTTGCCACCTCTGGATCTATGCTACGACCCCCGGGACATCAGCCGGATCTACATCGCCGATCCCGACACGCGAATCTGGCGTCCGGTAAAGCGGCGGGATGGGGTGACCATGCCAATCACCCTTTGGCAGCATGAAGCCGACCGAGCGCGCACGCGAGAGAGCCAACAACGACCGGCGCAGGAAAAGACGCTTCTGCGCCGGGAAATCGCGGCGACCGTCGCCGGGGCCAAATCCAAGAAGGCTCACCTGCGGGAAATGACCAGGGCCCGACACGCCGCAGACGCGCCGAAGGCGTATCAAAATGTCGGGCAGGTTTCGGAGGCGACCCATACCGGACCAGAACCTGACCGACCCCGCCGCGTCTTTCCTGTGGAGACCTGGTAGCATGGCCGACCATCTCCTACCATCAACCTCAGCGTTGCTCGATGCGGATGCTGCCACCCGCATTGCTCATATTCGGGCGCCACGCTGGATAGGCCATCCCGGTGCCTCTGCGGCACATGATGCGATGCGGCAGCTGTTGGAACGCCCGCCATCACTCCGTCCACGCGGCTTGTTGATTGCTGGTCCCTATCACAACGGCAAGACCATGATCGCCGAACGCTTCGCCGTCGAACATCTGCGCCGTGCCGACCGGCAAAGGGTCTGGGTGATCCAGACCCGGGAGGGGGCAGGCCTGTCGCATTTCTACGCCAGCATTCTGTCCGGACTGCGCGCCCCGCAAGCTGCCGGCTGGCGTAGCCTGTCCCGCGCCAGTGAACAGGTCGATCATCTTCTCGACAGCCTCAAGCCGCGCCTGCTCATCTTCGACGAGTTCCACAGTGCGCTGCGCGGACGCCGACAGGATGTGAAGGCAATCTTCTCGTTCCTGCGGCGGATCGCACGCGTGCATGACATCTCGCCCGTGCTTGTCGGCGAAGTCGCCGTCTACGATGCCCTACACGACACCGAAGAAATGGGCTCGCGGTTCGATACGGTCGCAGTGTCACGGTGGGGATTCGACGAAGACTTCGCCACGCTTCTCGACAGTCTCGAGGCCAGCATGCCGCTTGCGCATGCCTCAAACCTCTCACGACCTCCCCTGGCCAAAATGATCCATGATCTGTCGGAAGGGCTGATTGGCGAGGTGGTCGACATCGTCACCCGGACGGCGGTGGCAGCTGTTGAGAGCGGTGAGGAAAGGATCACGTCCAGCACCGTCATGGCCCTCGGCTATGTACCGCTGTCACGGCGACGGAACTCGCCCTTGCGCCATTCAATGACATGACCAGCAGTGCGCAGAGGATCACCGTCTCCCCGGCCCGCCGCTATAGAGTGGCCGCGGGGCATCGCTGGCCGGTGGACGTCCGGCCAGCTCCTGGGGAGCTTTTGTCAAGCTGGCTGCATCGGCTTGCACATGCCAATGGTGTGCCGCCGCGCTATTTTGGAGCGGTGCTCGGGGTGGCCGGCGAGACATGGTCGGCGCAACTTGACCGGCATCTGCCGGATTCTGTTCGTCGCTTGCTGCTCGACCATACGGCGATCTGCCCCGACGAGATCGACGGTCTTTGTCTGGCCAACAGTCCACTCTCGACCCTGCGCTTGCGGCTGCGGACCCGGCCGCAAGATGCAGGGACATCGACGGCGCAGTCCTGTTGGTTGCAGTTCTGTCCCTCCTGCCTGGGGGAAGACGAGGTGCCCTATTTCCGGCGGAGCTGGACCTTGGCAACCCGCGTGTCCTGCTTTCGCCATGGCTGCCGCTTGCGCGACCGTTGCCCGTCTTGTGGGCAGAGCCTTGCGCCATTTCGTCAGGCTCGCCTCGTGCCACAACAGTACTGCGCCTTCTGCGACGCCCCTCTCGCAAAACCGACTGGCCCGGCAAGCACGGGCGCCCGGCGCCTCGAGCGGCTGATCGACGATCTGCTGCGCCTTGATTCCGCTGAGCGCGCGCAGGACGACCGGAAGTCTCTTGCCGTGCAGCTTATGAAACACCCAGTGCCCGTCAGAACGGCGACATCAACGGTCCCATTCTTGTCGCATCGGGTTCGCTACAATTTCTTCCAGCGGTTGTCAGAGCGGCAGATCGAGGTAAGAGACCCCACAGAACGCGGCCCGCTGACCTTCTGGCTCGGGCTGGCCCGCGCCTCCGAAAACCACAAGGGGTTGGTCGGGACGCTCAGAGATCGGCTTGGCGAAACTGCCGGGCCGGGGCCGGCCTCCTCCTCCAGAGAGCCTGATCTGGCCGCCTTGCTGCGGGCAGCAATCCGGCTTCACCAAAGTCGCTGATTTCCTGCTGAAGCCTGGCCGGTCGCCTAACCTTCCATGGCCCCCGATGGGCCTGCCAGGCCTGCATCGTCCAATTGCTCGGGGTCTGGCAGGTCGCGCAAGGACTCCATCCCGAAGGCAGCCAAGAACGCCTCGGTGGTGACGAAGGTATGAGGCGCGCCACGGCGGGGTTCGCGAGGGCCGGTGCCGATCAGGTCCCGCTCGGCAAGTCGGCCGATCAGGTCACGGCTGATCTCTTTTCCGAAGATGTCCTTCAACCCGTCGCGGCTGATCGGCTGGTGATACGCAATCGCCGCCAGCACGGCCAGATCGTATTCCGACAGGTTCAGCGCTTGGCCGTCCACATCCGCCGCGGCGCGGATCGCTGGGGCATAGGCCGCGCGCGTGCGCAGCATCCACGCCTTTCCCACCTGTGCCACCTCATAGGGTCGGCCTTCCAGATCCACTGCCAGATCCTCGATCAACAGATCGACTGAGGCCCCCTGCCCCACGACCCGCGCCAGATCCTCGCGCGCCACCGGGGTCGTGCTTGCGAACAGCACCGCCTCGATCCGACGCATCCATTCCCGCCAGCGCAGCTCAGGGGGAAGAACGGCCAATTCGCGGTCAAGTTCTGTGTCCTCGCGCCGCCCCATGCTCAGACCCCGTAAAGTCGGAACGTGTCCCGCCCTGTCAGTTCGCGCACG
Source organism: Tabrizicola sp. (assembly GCF_051645465.1). GTDB lineage: Bacteria > Pseudomonadota > Alphaproteobacteria > Rhodobacterales > Rhodobacteraceae > Tabrizicola. The sequence goes on from NZ_JBOFBI010000265.1 coordinate 4,352, forward strand.
GCGCCGAGCGCCACCAGTCGGTCGCAGAGCCGTCGCGCGGCCCGATCCGACATGAAGGCCAATGCCCCCGGCACCAGCGCATCGCGCGACAGGAACAGATCGACCGCCCGGCCCGCCGCCTTGGCGCGCAGCTTCGGGGCCACTGCCCGAAGGCGGGCCGCCGCACGGGCCAGATCGCCGGCCAGCGGCAGCGCCTGCCGAACGGCAGAGACAACGGCGCGGTGACAGGCCAGCCGCAGATCATCGCCCCGCAAGCGTATATCGCGGGGCTTGAGCGTCAGCGCCAGAAGCGGCAGCACATGCGTTGCCCCCAACGCTTTTGCCAACGCGGCATCGGACAGGATCAGGGCGGCGGCCTCGGCTCGCGGACTATCGGTCAGCACCGCCTCGACGACCTGCGCCGCGCGGTCCACTGGGGTCGGTCCGGTGGCATCAAGGCAAAGCGCGATCCGCTCTGCCGTTACTCCGTCCAGCGTATTGACCAGATGCGCGACCGAAACCGGCCGCGCCGCCGCGCGTGACCACTGCCGTGCGATCCGCCCCGCCGGGCCGGGGTCGTCGCCCGGTCCCGTCAGGTGCAGGGCATCGCGCAAGGCGCCCTGCCCTTCCCTTCGCCCCGCCATCGCAGCGCAGTTCTCGGCCGCCGTCAGGGCCAGACGATCGCGCCACAGCGCCAGAGGCACATCCCCCGACGCCATTGCCTGACCCAGATGCGCCAGCGCGGCCCCGGACCGGAAGGCCGCAGCCTCCGGCGGCTCGGACGGCGCAGAGACGATCCAGCCCGGCAGCGGGGGCAGCATCGGCAAGGTTTCCAAAGGCTCGGCGCGCGGTTTTCCCATGTCGGCAGCTTATATTGTGACGGCGCTTTCTGCCAGAGAAATGCACCTATAGCGCCGCAGCTTTGTCAGCGCCACTATGTCCAATAAGTTTGCATTATCGGACGTAAAGAAGATATGCCTACCGACATGACCGAAACATCCAAGAAATCGACTTCAGAGCCGCTGGGGCGTCCTGATCGCCATGAGCAGGACGACAGCACTGATATGGAGCGCGACACGATCGCCCTGCCCTCCCATGTCGCTGGCTCGGGCACGCTCGACCGCCTGGTCGAAACCGCGCGAGACTATGCGCGTCAGGCGGCGTCGGAGAACACGCTGAAGGCCTATGCCAAGGACTGGGCCCACTTCGCCCGCTGGTGCCGGATGCGCGGCGCGGACCCTCTCCCCTCGTCGCCCCAGCTGATCGGGCTCTACATCGCCGATCTGGCAGCGCCGGGCGGCAAGGCCCCGTCGCAGTCGGCGTCCCGACCCCTCTCGGTCTCCTCAATAGAACGGCGGCTGTCCGGCCTGACCTGGGGCTATGCGCAGCGCGGAGAACGGCTGGACCGCAAGGACCGCCACATTGCCAGCGTTCTGGCGGGTATCCGGCGCAGGCATTCCCGGCCCCCCGTGCAGAAGGAAGCGATCCTGCCCGAAGATCTGCGCGACATGCTGGCCACCCGGCCCCACGATCTGCGCGGCCTGCGTGACCGCGCCATCCTGCTGATCGGCTTCGCTGGG
>NZ_JBOFBI010000266.1:0-13910 GCF_051645465.1 Tabrizicola sp.
TTCGTCGTGCGCTTGATCATGCCGTGCCGCTTGCCGGCAACGCCAGCCTTGGCCCGACCGGAGGCCGTGAAGCTGAAACGCTTCTTCGCCGCCGACTTGGTCTTCATCTTGGGCATTTCCATCTCCGTGGTTTCAGGCACGACTCGGCATGCCACTTTGGCCGGCCGTGCGGGTAACGAAGCCGCCCCTATAGGGGCAGCGTTCGGCGATGGCAAGGGGCTGAAAGCAGTGGCCACTACCGAATGTGGACAGACTGCAGATACTCGCCCCGCCGGTCTGCGTTCAGTTGAACAGGCGCCCGACGACCTTGACCATGGCGCCCGGAACCTCGTTGAAGGTGTAGCCGCCCGGCTTGGTTGTTACCGCTGTTATGACCATCCCGGCGGCCACGATAACCATGATCGCCCCGATCCTGGGGGCCCGGCCTTCGACCCAGGCAGACAGCAATGACGGCACGGACAGGACCAGAAGCACGATCCCAAGCGTAAGTAGCAGATCCGTATCCACGAAGCCCCCCGGCCGGTTACCCTGGCGGCGAGTTTACTCAGGGTCAACGCGTGAAATCAACCGCTCGTCGCAGGGCGCGACCCGCAGGATGTTCGTCGTGCCCTTCACGTTGAACGGGACCCCTGCGGTGACCACGATCTGGTCTTCCTCGGTCGCGAATCCGTCGGCCCTGGCCGCGCCCACGGCGGCAAGCACTGCGCCCTTGAAGCGGTCCTGTGGCGGGGTGATCACGCAATGCGCGCCCCAGGTCAGCGCCATCCGCCGTGCAGTCGACATAAGCGGCGTCAGCGCGATGATCGGCACGTGCGGCCGTTCCCGCGCCACCAGGCTTGCCGTGGTGCCGGTCTGGCTGAAACAGCAGATCGCCTTGATGTTCGTGGCTTCGGCAATCTCGCGCGCCGCCGCGACGATCCCGTCGGCGATGGATTCGCGCCGGACCACGCGGCTGGCCTCGATCACCGAGCGGTAGGTCGGGTCCTTCTCGACGCTCATCGCGACCGCGTTCATGGTCGAGACCGCTTCGACTGGATACTTGCCAGCCGCCGATTCCGCCGAAAGCATGATCGCGTCGGCGCCTTCATAGATCGCGGTGGCAACGTCTGACACCTCGGCCCGCGTCGGGACCGGGGCCTCGATCATCGACTCCAGCATCTGGGTCGCCACGATCACCGGCTTTGCCGCGGCACGCGCACCGCGCACCAGCCGCTTCTGGATCGGCGGAACCGACGTCACCGGCAGTTCGACCCCCAGATCACCGCGCGCCACCATGATCCCGTCCGAGACCTGCAGGATCGCGTCATAGGCCTTTACCGCAGCCGGCTTCTCGATCTTCGACAGGATCGCCGCGCGGCCCCTGGCGAGGCTCCGTGCTTCGATCACGTCCTCGGGCCGCTGGACGAAGGAAAGCGCCAGCCAGTCGACGCCCAGCTCGCACACGAACTCCAGGTCGCCGCGATCCTTGTCCGACAGCGCCGCCACCGGCAGCACCACATCCGGTACGTTCACGCCCTTGCGGTTGGAAATCGTGCCACCGACGACCACGGTGCAATCTGCAAAGTCCTTGCCGCAGGCGTTCACCGTCAGGCGGATCTTCCCGTCATTGACCAGAAGCGTGGCGCCGGGCTCAAGCGCCGCAAAGATTTCGGGGTGCGGCAGGTTCACCCGCTTCGCGTCCCCCTCAGCGGTCGACAGGTCCATGCGGAAGGCCGCGCCCTCGGCCAGTTCTTCCTCGCCCTTGGCGAAGACGCCAACCCGCAGCTTCGGCCCCTGAAGGTCAGCGAGGATACCGATCGGACGGCCCAGATCGGCTTCGACCTTGCGGATGATCTGGTGGCGCTTGCGGATGTCGTCATGCGCCCCATGGCTCATGTTCAGGCGGAACACATCGGCCCCGGCTTCGAACAAGGCACGGATCATCTCGTAGGTGCTGGATGCCGGGCCAAGCGTGGCCACAATCTTCACGTTGCGGTGGCGGCGCATCGCCATCCTCCTGCTTCAAATTTCGGTTCATGTGGGCCGCGTGCGTTATGGCGCAATCCGGATCGTCCCGCAACGCCCCGATTGCCATTCTAACCGCTCTTCGTGTCGCTTCGCTCGCTCATCGCTGGAATCCCGCGAGGATCGACCGTAAGGGAGAGAGGAGCAGTCCCCGGAAAGCCGCAAGGAAACGAGGCGTGGCATTCACGATTGACGGAGAGCACCGCTCCGGACGCTGGCTGGTCACCTGCGACCACGCCTCGAACCATGTGCCGGACTGGGTGAATGGCGGGGACCTTGGCATTCCGGCTGCTGACATGGCCCGCCACATCGCCTGGGACGTGGGCGCCGCCGGGGTCGCCCGCGAACTTGGCCGCCATCTCGACAGCCCGGTGATCCTGTCGGACTTCTCGCGCCTTGTGATCGACCCGAACCGGGGAGAGGATGACCCGACCCTGGTCATGCGGCTTTATGACGGCACGATCATCCCGGCGAACCGCCATGCGGGCCCTGACGAGATCGAGCGACGCCTCGACCGCCTCTATCGCCCCTATCACGCCGCCTATGCCCGGCTTGCGGCGCTGAGGCCCGATCGGGTGATCGTCGCGGTCCACTCTTTTACGCCCGCCTTGCGCGCCCGCCCGCCACGCCCCTGGCATGTCGGCGTCCTGTATTCGCACCTGGACGAACGGTTTTCCCGCCCGTTGATCGCGCGCCTGCGGGAGGAGTCCGACCTGTCTATCGGTGACAACGAGCCCTACTCGGGCCACCTGCCCGGCGATGCCATCGACCGCCATGCCTTGCGCCTTGGGCGGCAGAACACGCTGGTCGAGGTCCGGAACGACCTGATCGGGACGGCGGCCGAGCAAGCCCACTGGGCCGCCCGGCTCGCCCCGATCCTGACCGCTGCCCTCTGCGACGCGGAAGCATAGGGGCTCTAAAGCCCCCGCACCACAGGGACGGGTCAGGCGGTACTAGCGCCTGACCCGGCGTTGGGAGACCGAAAGCCAAGCAGATCGACCAGGATGATGACAACAAAGAGCACCATCCCAAGGAACGCCAACAGCGAGCCTCCGATAGCCAGCGGCGCGACACGATCATCGCCGCTGTGCAGATAGATCGCCAGGCCCCCGCTCAAGCTTAGCCCGCCCACGGCACCTGCGATGACCTGCGACCAGCCAAGCCAGCCGCCCACGCGCCCGACGCTGCGATGGTAAAGCCCGTAAAGCGCCATTGTGACCCAGCCGAGCAGGTTAAGGTGGGCGTGGGCCGGGGCAAGCGTGAAATCCTGCGCGATGCCCATGACGATGCCCATGGTCATGCCGGTCAGGGCCGCCAGCCCCGCCACGATGAAGCAGAAGTCGCTGGTGCGCATGGTCTTGCCCTTTCGACGGGCTCTCTCCGGCGTCCGCGCGCCGGATTGCGTCTGTTTCGTGCCCGGCGCGATCTCACGGCCGGGCACGTCGATGGTGTAGGGGGAATAGTCGGGTCGGGTCAGGCGCATCTGAAGTGCTCCAGAAACGTCAGAGCGGCGTCTGCCCGACCAATCAATACTTGAATCCAAAGTTCATGAGGAAATAGCTGCATTCCAAGTTCCTTCGTTCTGAAAATGTGGTGCGGTGTTCCCTCGCACTGGTCGCATGCTGAATCCAGTGATATGATTTCAGCGATATGCTGAATCAGATTGATCTTTCCCGGACCGACCTGAACCTTCTCGTCCTGTTCGAGACGGTTCTGGCCAAGGGCCATGTCGGTCACGCTGCAGCGGTCCTCAACCTGTCCCCCTCGGCGGTCAGCCACGGGCTCGGGCGGCTTCGGCGGCTTCTGAACGACCCCCTGTTCCTGCGCACCCCCCGCGGTGTCACCCCCACCGACCGCGCACTTGAGCTTTCCCCCCGGATCGCGGAAATCCTGCAAGGCGTGCGCGGCGTTCTCGGCACTGCCGAGCCTTTCGACCCCGCCACTTCGACCCGCCGCTTCCGGATCGGCACGCCGGATTCAGCACTTGCGGTCCACGGCCCGCTTCTGGTGCAACAAGTGGGGGCCGAGGCGCCCGGCGTCGGGCTTTCGCTGCTTCACATCCTGCCCAACTTCCGCACCTCACCCGGCGAGGGCGCCTTCACCCATGTCCTCGACCAGCTCGATGACCGCAGCCTCGATCTCGCGGCAATCCCGCAACTGGCCGAGACACCGCTGCCGGCCCGGTTCCTGGCCCGATCCCTTGGCGGCGACCGGCTGGTCGCGGTCTGCCGGCCCGACCATCCGTTCGCCCGCGCCCCATCGCTTGAAACCTACTGTGACGCCCGGCATGTGTTCATGTCGCTGACCGGCGACAGGACCGGAGTGATCGACACGGTGCTTGCCCGAATGGACCGGCAGCGCGATGTCATCACAACCGTGCCGAATGCGATGCTGGCGCTTCTGATGGCCGCATCGACCGACCTTGTCGCGGGGGTGCCAAGTAGCCTTGCCGAAGGCCAGGCCGCCCGCTTCGGGCTGGTCGCAAATCCGCTTCCGTTCGATCTGGACCTGACGCCGCTTTATGCCGTCGTCACGCGCGCCGCGCATTCCGACGCCGGGATTGCCTGGCTCCTGGACCAGGTCACCCGCGCCATGTGGCTTGGCCCTGCTTGACGCGGTCCCAGGAAGCACCCAGTTCTGTCGGGAAAGGAGACGCCGATGAACACGCCCATCAGCACCGAGCTTGAAGCCGCCACCTTCCGCGCGCTGATCCATCACCTGATGGAACAGCGGCCCGATGTTCAGAACATCGACCTGATGAACCTTGCGGGTTTCTGCCGCAACTGCCTGAGCCGCTGGTACCAGGAAGCCGCCGCCGAACGGGGCATCGAGCTGACCAAGGACACCGCGCGCGAGATCATCTACGGCATGCCCTATGCCGACTGGGTCGCCCAGAACCAGTCTGAAGCCGATGCCACGAAGCAGGCGGCGTTCCAGAAGGCCTTCGCCGAAAACGTCAGCCAGAAAGACTGACCCCGCCCACTAAGATGTGATCTCTCACGGGGGCCGATCATCTGCTAGCATCGCCTGATGCTTCTCGCCGCCCGCCACGACTATTCCCGCGCCGAGCGCCTTAGCGACGCCGCAGTCCACCTCCTGGGCATCGTCGCGGCGCTGATCGGCGTGCCGGTCCTCATCACCCTCGCCGTGGTCTTGCGGGGCGACGCGCCCGCCGTCCTGTCGACCACGCTTTACGGTGTCGCGCTGGTGACGATGCTTGTCTTCTCGGCGCTCTTTCACATGACGACGCACCCGCGTCTTCGGCGCATATTCCGCAGCCTCGACCACACCGCGATCCTCTGCCTGATCGCCGCGACCTACACGCCCTTCGTCCTCCTCTCCGGCGCCGAGGTCGGCTGGCTGCTGGCGGGCCTTTGGGCCGCTGCGCTCACTGGCGCCGCCATCCGCGCCTTTGCGCCCGACCGGCTGAAACCGGCCGCCATTGCCCTGGCCCTTCTGATGGGCTGGGCGGGGCTCATCGCCGGGGGCGAGCTTTTTGCCGGTCTCTCGACCGCCGTGATGGTGCTGATCACGATCGGCGGCATCCTTTACACGCTTGGCGTGGGCTTCTGCGTGCTGGAGCGGCTGCCGTTCCACTACACGATCTGGCATGTCTGCGTGCTTGCGGCCAGCGCGGTTTTCTACGCCGCCGTCACCGTGCAACTGGTGCAATCTGCCTGAAGGCGCGGCGCTCAACACTGCCCGTCCGCGAATAACTGCCAAATTGCCACAAGCCCCTCGCGCAACCCGCTCACCGCGCAGGGTTTTTCTGGACCTCACGCGCGCGACTGGTTATCGTTCTGGGAAATGGGGCGAATAGACCCCGACTTTGAGGCAGTAATGGCGTTTCCTGAGCGGTTTTCGAACCTGCCAGATTATGCGTTTCCGCGCTTGCGGAAGCTTCTCGATGCGCACGCCCCCGGCGGCGAACCCATTGCCATGACCATCGGCGAGCCGCGCCACCCCATGCCGGACTTTGTGGGTCCGATCCTTGCGGCCAACCTTTCGGGCTTCGGCGTCTACCCCCCGAACGACGGCACGCCCGAGCTTCTGGCGGCTATCTCGGGCTGGATCGCGCGGCGCTATGGTGTGACCGTAAGCGAAGACCGCCTGATGGTGCTGAACGGCACGCGTGAAGGCCTCTTCAACGCCTGCATCGCCCTTTGCCCCGAGACGAAGAACGGGCAGAAGCCCGTCGTCCTGATGCCAAACCCTTTCTATCAGGTCTACGCCGTGGCCGCTCTGACCGTGGGGGCCGAGCCGGTCTATGTCCCCGCAACCGCCGCCACCGGGTTCCTGCCCGACTACGGCAGCCTGCCCAAGGACGTGCTGGACCGGACGGCCCTGGCCTACATCTGCTCGCCCGCGAACCCGCAAGGGGCGGTGGCCTCCGCCGACTACCTCGCCGACCTTCTGGCTCTGGCGGAGAAACACGACTTCCGCGTTCTGGCCGATGAATGCTATTCCGAAATCTGGCGCGACACGCCACCGCCCGGACTTCTACAAATCGCACATCAGGAAGCGGCTGACCCTGAGAGGGCACTCGTCTTTCATTCCCTTTCCAAACGCTCGAACCTGCCCGGTCTGCGGTCGGGCTTCGTCGCCTCAGGCCCCGAATGCATGACCCGCATCCGCAAGCTTCGCGCCTTTGCTGGTGCTCCCCTGCCTCTCCCCCTCCAGCGGGTGGCCGAAGCCGCCTGGGCCGATGAGGCGCATGTCGACGCGTCCCGCGCGCTTTACCACCGCAAGTTTGCCGACGCCGACCAGACCTTCAAAGGCCTGCAGGGCTACCAGCCCCCCGGTGGCGGCTTCTTCCTTTGGCTGCCGGTCGAGGATGGCGAGGCAGCGACCATGAAGCTTTGGTGCGAAACGGGGGTCCGGGTTCTCCCCGGTGCCTATCTTTCGCGCGAGGTCGGGGGCCAGAACCCCGGCAAGGGATACATCCGCGTAGCGCTGGTCGCTGCGCCAGAAGAAACTCAGCGCGGGCTCACGCTTTTGCGCGATTGCATTTACGGGTGAGGTAGGAATGGCTTCTCTACAGGCGCGGCAGCGCGAACCGCTTCTGGACCAGGGCACGCAGGCGATGCTTGAACGCCGCGGGCGTGAGCTTCTGGGCCTGGTGCTGATCCTTGTCGCCGCAGGCTTCGCCATGATGCTCTGGACCTACTCGCCCGAGGATCCCGGCTGGATGGTCGCGACCGAGGAACCGGCACAGAACATCTTCGGCCGCTTCGGTGCGGCCCTCGCCTCGACGCTGATCATCCTGATCGGCAAGGGCGCCTGGACGATCCCGATGATCTTTGCCGCCTGGGGCACGCGCTTCATGCTGCACCGGGGCGGCGAGCGTGCGGTTGGCCGGGTTGTCTTTGCCGTGATCGCCGTCGCCTTTGCCGCCGTCCATTGCGCCACGCTGGTGCCGGGCGATGCCTGGACCCATACCTTCGGGCTTGGCGGCCTTTTCGGCGATACCGTCCTTGGGTCTCTGATCGGCGTTGTCCCCGGCTCGGCGGGCTTCGGGCTGAAACTGATGTCGCTTCTGACCTTTGCGGGCCTTATCGCGATGATGCTCTTCGTCACCGGCTTCAACATGGCCGAGCTGAAGGCGACCCAGCGCTTCCTGATCCTTGGTTCGATCATGGGCTACACCGCACTGCGCCAGGTGGCCGGTTCAGGCGCCCGCGGCGCGCTCCATGGCGCTATTGCGCTGCAGGATCGCGCCCGCGCCCGCGCTGCCGCCAACTCTTCCCTTCCGCGCGATGCCGCCGTCTATGGCCGTGACGCGCCCGTCTCGCGCCGGATGGTGCCGCCGGTCACCGGCAGCATGACCCCCGAACCCCTGCGCGCAAGCACCGCCCGCGCGATGCCGCAATCGATGCGGACGGAACCCCGCGTCGCGCCCGTGCCTGCACCCGAGCCGGTCCGCGAAAAGCCCTCGTTCCTGTCCCGCCTGCGCCGCGCGTCCGCGCCGGAACCCGAGCCGGAGCCTGAGCTGATCGAAGACACGACGATGTGGGACCCGTCGGTGCCGCTGGAAGACCGGATCAAGGCGCGGATTTCCGACGTGATCCGCACCCGGGTCAAACGCTCGCCCGACTTCCCGGTGACGCCCGCGCCCCTGCCCCCGGCAGCGCGCGTCGAACCCCCAGTCGTGCGCCCACGCGGCCCGGTCGCGCTGATGGCCGACACCCGCCCCCTGCCCCGCACGGCCACCCCGCCCCTGACGGCCCCGCAAAAGGCCTGGGAGCCGGAGGTCGAAGACGACGACCTGTCAGCAACTGCCTACGTGGAGGACACCGCCTGGGACGATCAGGCAGATGAACTTGCCGACTACCCGCTCGACGAGCTGGAAGACGAACTGCCCCCCGGCCGCCCCATGGCCTTCACCCCGGACCGCCGCGGCGTGGTGCAGCATGCGCACAAGAAGGCTTCGCCCTCGCGCCAGGCCATGGCCGAAAGCCAGCCCGGCCTCCGCTTCGAAGACAAAACCCCGGCCTACGAGCTTCCGCCCCTGAACCTCCTCTCCACCCCGGTCGCCATCCAGCGCAGCCAGCTTTCGGATGAGGCACTGGAGGAAAACGCCCGGATGCTGGAGTCGGTCCTCGACGACTACGGCGTCAAAGGCGAAATCACCGCCGTCCGCCCCGGCCCCGTCGTGACCATGTACGAACTGGAACCCGCCCCCGGCCTGAAAGCCAGCCGCGTGATCGGCCTTGCCGACGACATCGCCCGCAGCATGTCCGCCCTCTCCGCCCGCGTCTCCACCGTCCCCGGGCGCAGCGTTATCGGAATCGAACTCCCCAACGCCAACCGCGAGAAGGTCGTCCTGCGGGAAATCCTCTCGGCCCGCGACTTCGGCGACAGCCAGATGCGCCTGCCCCTTGCGCTTGGCAAGGACATCGGCGGCGACCCCATCGTCGCGAACCTGGCGAAGATGCCCCACCTCCTGATCGCAGGCACCACCGGCTCGGGCAAATCCGTCGCGATCAACACCATGATCCTCAGCCTCCTCTACAAGCTCACGCCCGAGGAGTGCCGCCTGATCATGATCGACCCGAAGATGCTGGAACTTTCCGTCTACGACGGCATCCCGCACCTCCTCTCCCCAGTCGTGACCGACCCGAAGAAGGCCGTCGTCGCCCTGAAATGGGTGGTCAGCGAGATGGAGGAGCGCTACCGCAAGATGTCCAAGATGGGCGTCCGCAACATCGAAGGCTACAACGGTCGCGTCCGCGAGGCGCTGTCGAAGGGCGAGCTTTTCAAGCGCACCATCCAGACCGGCTTTGACGAGGAAACCGGCGATCCCGTCTTCGAGACCGAGGAGTTCGCGCCCGTCGCCCTCCCCTACATCGTCGTCATCGTCGACGAGATGGCCGACCTGATGATGGTCGCCGGAAAAGAGATCGAAGCCTGCATCCAGCGCCTGGCCCAGATGGCGCGGGCGTCCGGCATCCACCTGATCATGGCCACCCAGCGCCCCTCGGTGGACGTCATCACCGGCACGATCAAGGCCAACTTCCCGACCCGGATTTCCTTCCAGGTCACCTCGAAGATCGACAGCCGCACCATCCTCGGCGAACAGGGCGCCGAACAGCTCCTCGGCGCGGGCGACATGCTTTACATGGGCAACGGCGCGCGGATCACCCGTATCCACGGGCCCTTTGTCAGCGACGAGGAGGTTGAAGAGATCGTCAACCACCTAAAGTCGTTCGGCCCCCCCGTCTACATGTCCGGCGTGGTCGAAGGCCCGGAAGACGAGGTCGCCTCCGATATCGACATGGTCCTGGGCCTCGGCTCGGGCGAAGCGTCAGACGATGCGCTTTACGACCAGGCCGTGGCCATCGTCGCCCGCGACCGCAAATGCTCCACCTCCTACATCCAGCGCAAGCTTGGCATCGGCTACAACAAGGCCGCCCGTCTGGTAGAGCAGATGGAGGACGAAGGCGTCGTCACCCGCGCCAACCACGTCGGCAAACGCGAGATTCTGGTGGAGGAGCGGTAGGCCGATGCCCCGCCAGGCCCTCTTGCCTGACTGACAAAACCAAGCCGTTGCCCCCAGGCAACGGCTTTTCAGTTCGTTACCCCCGCCACAAACCTGCCTTAATCACGCCCGAATGTCGCCACAACCTAAAGTTGTATTTGACGTCCGGATTTCGCCACGGAATCGACACCGTGGCGAAGCACCGTACCGAGTTCTTCTGAGGGGGGGTCCTTAGAATACCATGGCATTCGATACGTATGAGACGCTGACACAGACCGAAGGCGGCGATGAGTTGCTACCAGGCACCTCGCTGTTCTACGGCCAGTACGAGATCACCCGCTTCATCAACAGCGGCGGGTTCGGGATCACCTATCTTGCGCGCAACAGCGTCGACCGCGAGGTGGTGATCAAAGAGTGCTTCTCAAGCAGCTTCTGCCGCAGGACCCAGTCAAGGGTCAGGCCCCGGTCGAAGAACACCGAAGGCCATATGGACAGGATCGTCAAAAGCTTCCTGAACGAGGCCCGCTGCCTTGCGAAGCTCAAGCATCCGAACATCGTCGGCGTCCACCAGGTGTTTGAGGACAACGACACCGCCTACATGGCGATGGACTATATCCGCGGCCACGATCTCCAGGCGATCATCGACGAAAAGAAGGTCGATCTGAAGCCCGACCAGATCGTCGCGATCGCCGTTAAGCTGGTCTCTGCCATCGCCTACGTGCATGACAATGACCTTCTGCACTGCGACATCTCGCCCGACAACATCTTCGTGACCCCCGAGGGCGAACCGATCCTGATCGATTTCGGCGCAGCCCGCAGAAACGCGGTTGGAGCCGAGCAGATGTATTCCGGCCTGAACGTGGTCAAGGATGGCTACTCCCCGCACGAGCTTTACGCGACAGGCGGCAACAGCGGACCGTGGAGCGATGTCTACGCGCTCGCAGCCTCGCTTTACCACGCGATCAGCGGCCAAGCGCCGCCCAACTGCCAAAGCCGCCTTGCCGCCCTGGCGATGAAAGAGACCGATCCCTGCAAGCCGCTGGCCGGATCGGTCGAAGGCTACCCGGCTGACTTCCTTGAAGCCATCGACAAGGCGATGTCGGTCTTGCCAGTAGCGCGCTTCCAGTCGGCCAAAGACTGGGCGAAAGCCCTGCCCCAGCTTCCGGAGCGCGGGGAAAAGCGGGTGCTCCTGCTGCGCCGGGTACTGCCGCAGGACGCTGCCAATCCAGCGCCGGTCGTCGCCAACGCCCCCCCGGAAGTGGCCCCCATCGCCGCCGCTGTCGAGCCCGCTGTCGTAGCGCCCGTCGCCCCCCAGTTGGAACGCCCTGCCTCAGCGCGCAGGCCAACGACACGGGTTGCGGATGTCGACATCTCGGGGCTTCGCCGGATCAGCGGCTTCATCGGCGGCTGGCTGGTTGATGGCCAGACGGGCTTTATCCTGGCTGGCGAAAGCGCCCAGGATGGCGTCGATCTTGAAGCCACAATGACGGCTAGCATCGCGGTCGCGCGGGCCAACCTCGATGTGCTCCGCCGCGTCGAACTGGACGACCCGATCGACGACATCCTCATCACGCGGGGCCGGCAGCTGCATCTGATCCGACCCCTGGAGCAATCGGCCAAGGTCTTCATCTGCGTCGCGGTGGACACGGAAACGGCCAACCCAGGCCTGGCCCGGGTTCAGCTCCGCCGGGTCGAGCAGGCGGTGCGGCTCTAACGCCGCAACCGGCCCTTCTAGAACGCCAGGCGTCCCTTGCGGGACGCCTGCACCCCTGTCTCGATGAGCTGGGCCAGAATGACGCTGCCAACCAGCGAGAACAGCCCCAGCTCCACCCAGGTGATCCGCAGCGACTGGCCGACAATGATGACCAGCGGATGGCCCAGGTAGATCCAGACCGACAGCCGCGCGCACCAGGCGGACACCGCCGTTGCGGGCAGGTGATTGGACAGGATCACCAGCGCAAGGGCCGTTCCGACCAGGATAGTGATGTTGTCCTCGGACGGTCGGCCCAAAAACAGGATCAGCGAGCTTCCCACCAGCGTCGTGATCGCCAGACGCCACCCCCACGAGAAATAGGCGATCCCGACCAGCACGGGGATCAGCCCGAAGGCCCATTGCGCAAAGGGCACGGTCTGCGGCGTGCCATTCAGCGCAAACATCGTTGCCGCCAGCAGCGCCGCCCCAAGCGACGCGAGCGGATGCTGGAACCAGGGCGACAGAAGTGCTGCAAGGAAGGCGAACGGCAGAAACCACAGATGAACCCAGGTGCCGGTCAGCAGCATATGCCACTCCCACCAGCCGAAGATCGGGGCCTGATTCTTGACAGCGAATGCAATGTGGACGACCGCATAGACCGCCGACCAGATCAGGAAGGGCAGAAGCAGCCGCTGCGCCCGGGCAGCAAGCGGCGCCGTTGAAGGCATCGACAGAAGGACCAGGAAGAACGGCAGCGCAGCGTAGGCAATCCGGGTGCCGGGCACGTCCATATGAAACCAGACGATAGCCAGGGCAGCGGCGAAGCGGCCGTAATCCACAAGCCCGTTGCGCGCTTCCTTCACGACCGCTTTCCCCAATCCGCAGCCTGCTGTTCCGGCGTCTCCGCTTAGGAGTTGGTCGCAAAAACGACCCTATGTTCATTGCGTAGCGCCCGTCTTCAGTTTTGTCTACGGCGAGGAAATGTCGGGACGATTTCAGCCAGCAGCATGTGGCAGACCAGACGCGGATGCCCACGCCGCAACTGGTTACCAAGCCCCTAATGGAAAATGGCGCTGCTCAATGGTATCAACATGTTGCGTGGCTGTCCCACAGTGGGCATCACGCCGGAACCGGCACTCCGCCACCCGAACGAACGCCCTTGCGCCCTTCCCTCACATAGCGGGAATACCCAAGGTCCCGCGCCTCGATCTCAGCCCTCCGGCCCGAGACGATATCGGCCAGCACCCGCCCCGATCCCGCCGCCATGGTCCAGCCCAGCGTCCCGTGGCCGGTATTCAGGAACAGGTTCCCGATCGGAGACCGCCCTACTACCGGAGTCCCATCCGGGGTCATGGGCCGCAGGCCGCACCAGAACGACGCGCGGGACTGATCCCCCGCCCCGCCGAACAGATCCTCGACCGAGTGCGTCAGCGTCGCCTGCCGCTTGGCCTTCAGGCTCATGTCGAACCCGGCGAGCTCTGCCATGCCCCCCACCCGGATCCGGTCGCCCAGCCGGGTGATCGCGATCTTGTGGGTCTCGTCCATGACCGTCGAAACCGGCGCGCGGGCCTCATCCACGATCGGGAGGGTGATCGAATAGCCCTTCACCGGATAGACCGGCAGCCTCATCCCCAGCGGCGCCACAAGCCTCGGCGAGTACGACCCCAGAGCCACCACGAAAGCATCCGCCGTGACCCGGCCCTCCGATGTCCGCACCGCAGCAATCCGGCCCGCATCAGCTTCCAACCCGTCGATCCCCACGCCATAGCGGAAGGTCACGCCCAGCCCCTCGGCCATTTGCGAGAGGCTTTGGGTGAACTTGAAGCAGTCCCCCGTCTCATCCCCCGGCAGCCGCAACCCGCCGGCAATCTTGCCCTTCGACCCCGCGAGCCCCGGTTCCGCCGCCACGCAAGCATCGGCATCCAGCACCTCGAACGGCACCCCGTCGGCCTTCAGAACGGCGATGTCCTTCTCGGCCGCCGCCACCTGCTTTTCCGTCCGGAAGAGCTGCAGCGTCCCCTGCGTGCGCTCGTCATACGAAATCCCCGTCTCTGCCCGAAGCTCGATCAGGCAGTCCCGCGAATACTCGGCCAGCCGCACCATGCGCGACTTGTTCACCGCATAGGCCTCGGCCGTGCAGTTCATCAGCATCCGGGCCATCCAGGAAAGCTTCGTCCAGTCCATCTTCGGCTGGATGATCAGCGGCGCATGTTCCATGAACATCCACTTCAGCGC
>NZ_JBOFBI010000267.1:0-5488 GCF_051645465.1 Tabrizicola sp.
GAACCGCCGCCAAGCGTTTCACGTTTTTCTCACGGGTCGCCTTCAAGCGGCACGCATATAGTGTTCGCTATGACGAAGGACAAAAAACACTCGAAACCGACTTTGACAGAAGCAGTGCCGCTACCTGTCCGTGACGTAGCAGATTTCCATTTGCGCTGGCCTGAGTTCCGGGCCACAGCGCTGGAAATCGCGGATCTTGATACTCTTAGCGCAGCGCAGAAGGAGACGCTGCGCTGGCTCGTGCGTCTAGCTGACCGTGTTGGTGCGGGCGATCTGACGTAGGCTCAGGACCGGCTCTGTTGCACAAATGGTTTGATGTTGGTGCTTCCACTTCCCCCGGACGGCCCTATCCCACGACCTCTGTCACGGGAGTGCCGAGTGCGGTGAAGCCGTTCAGGACGGCTATCCGCACCTGGAACTGAGCGACCTGACGGTCGAAGTCCCGAGTGGCCAGACG
Organism: Tabrizicola sp.; assembly: GCF_051645465.1. Taxonomy (GTDB): domain Bacteria; phylum Pseudomonadota; class Alphaproteobacteria; order Rhodobacterales; family Rhodobacteraceae; genus Tabrizicola. The sequence goes on from NZ_JBOFBI010000267.1 coordinate 458, forward strand.
TTGGTCGGGCAGTTTGACACAGTGCTTTTTCGTTTCGATGCGGCTCCAGCGGTGATAGCCGCTCGATCGTCGCCAGATCGTCCGGCCGAAGCGTTTTGATGCGCGCAGGGCCTCGTTGCGCGCCATCGCACCCAGGGTGTCGGCCTTCCATGGCTTGGCGTTCTTGCGAGATGGGATGATCGCAGCGGCACCACGGGCAGTGATGGTGTCGTGGCACTTGCGGGTGTCGAAGGCACCGTCCGTTGCCCGGCAACGGTTTGCCTGCAAACCGTGAGAGGGGGCGGTGACGCTGGCGATCTCCTGATCGGGTGGGATATGGTCGAGCAGTTCGGGCAGCATGGGCGCGTCTCCCACATCGCTGATGGTTAACTTGGCAGCTCGGATTTCCAGCGTTTGCTCGTCAATTCCCCCTCTCGGCGAATGTGCCATTCGCCTGTCGGGCAACTGATGTGGATCTTGCGCCAGACGCGCCGTTTCGTGCCACCATGCTTGCAGGCGTTCCACTCGCCTTCGCCCTCGAGCTTGATGCCAGTGCTGTCGATCAGCAGATGCAGCGGGCCGTCCGATCCGCGGTAGGGGATGTTGCCTCTCAGCGGTTTCTGGCGTCACGACAACGTGCTGAAGTTCGGCACCATCCAGTCCAGGCCAATGAGGCGGAGCAGGCTTTCGACGAACCCGGTGGTCTGTCGCAGTGCCATCCCGAACAGAACCTTCATCGTCAGGCAGGTCTGGATCGCTGCGTCACCGTAGTCGGGCTGCCGACCGCGTTTGCCGGTCGCTGCAGCCTCCCAAGGCATGGCGGGATCGAACCAGCCTTACGGCGATTGCGGGCAATCGCCAACCGGCCAACGGATCGTCAGCGAGCCACGGCGCTTGAGCGCTTCCTTGTAGGCTGACCAGTTCCTGGTCTTGTACGCCGGGGGTGAGGATCTGATCATGCCGCCCAACTATCACACTAGATCCACAAGATGAATCCCTCATGGGATCTGTCCAACAGAGCCAAGCTCACAGACCAGCAGGTCACTCGGCTGGAGCCAAGTCGCCCATAGGCGGTCCGTCCGACCGTTTGATCCCGGTCTTATCGGTCGGCCCCACGCGGATGCCGCTACGGTCGACCGATGCGCGTTCCGCCACGATCCGGTCTACCAGACCCTCGGCCCGCTCGATTGAACCGAGGAGTGCCAGCAATGCACCCTTCTCGCCTGCGGCGACCGAGCGGTTCTGTAGCGCCTGCCAGCGCAACTCCTCGAAGCCTAGAATGACGCTGTGACCGGCGGGCATCCGTGGCTGCATCGCCGGGTCGAACAGCACCCGGTTCAGCGACTGGTCCAGACGCTCCAACCCCTGGCCAAGCACCGTGCGCGCGGCGTCCGAGAAGGGTTCGCGCTTTACCCGGCGCGCGATCTGGTAGAGCGATTCCGAGAGCGCAGACGTAAAGTCCACCTCTTCGATCAGCGAGGCGACAAGGTCTAGCTGATCCCGGGAGAGGCCGTCCTGAAAGAGCTGCGACTGGAAGGAACGGATCTCGCGGCTAAGGACATCGGTCGCGGCCCGGTGTTCGCCGGGGTCCTTTGGCGCCCCCGGTTTGCCGCGGGCGATATCCAGGAAGACGGCCCCGGCGCGCAGGTGACGTTGGGCTTCCTGCTGCACGGCCGGGAGGGCTGCGTCGAAGTCGGCGACCAGTTTCTTGTCGAGGAAACGCGGGATCGAATAGTCCTCGATATCGTCTGCTTTGCTATGTCCGACGCGGTTCAGGAACCGCTCGAAGGTGCTGACGAAGGGGAAGAGGATCATCAGGTTGAAGATGTTGAAGACGATCGAGAAGGCACCCACGGCAATCGGAACGCCCGGGAACGTCTCTTGCCCGTCGACGATCACCGCCGCGCCGGGGTCGATCCCCCAGTTGGCAAGGGCCAACTTGAGCGCCCAGATCGCCGGGAAGAACAGCGCCAGCACCACCGTGACCCCGATGAAGTTGAAGCTGATATGGGCATAGGCCGCGCGCTTGGCGTTTTTCGACAGGTTCAGCGAGGCCATCCACGAGGTGATCGTGGTGCCAAGGTCGGCGCCGACGGCAAAGGCGATGGCGGTTTCCCAGGACAGGATGCCCGAGGCGCCGAGGCCCATGACGATACCGATGGTCGCCGAGGAGGAGTGGATCAGCGCGGTGATCAGCGCGGCCAGAAGCACACACATGACGACCCCGCCAAAGGTGCTGGCGTCCAGCGACTGGATGACCTCAAGCACTTCGGGCATCTTGCGCAGGGGCTTCAGGCCGCCGGTCATCAGGTTAAGCCCGTAGAAGATCAGCGAAAAGCCCATGGCGGCGAGCGAGAAGTTCCGCAGCCGGTCGGACTTGGCGAAGCAGTAGACCGTTGCGAAAACTCCCCCGAAGAGAAGGCCCAGCGGACCCAGCGGCAATGCGATCAGCCCGTTGCCAAGCGTCGTGCCGACGTTCGCGCCCATGATGACCGAGATTGCCGATCGGAGCCCCAAGACGCCTGCGTTCACCAGCCCGACCGTCATGACGGTCATCGCGGTTGAAGACTGGATGATGCCGGTGATGACGGTCCCGGCGATCACGCCTTTGACGGGCGTTCCGGCCATCTTGGCCAGCCATGCGCGCATCTTGTTGACCGACAGGGCTTGAATGCCGCTGGCCATGAACTCAAGGCCCAGCAAGAAGATGCCCAAGCCCCCGATCACGGGAGCGATGATCTCTTTGAACAGATCGACTTCCACGGTCACACCTCAGATTGCAGGCTTTCGCCGGTTCAGATTCAGGATTTCGGTTTGAAGGCGGTGGCCCAGTGGGCCTCGACCTCTGCGACGATCTCGGTCGGAAGGGCCACATAGCCAAGCGCGTCGGCCTGACGCGGGGCTTCGGCGTAGAAGTAGCCGAAGAAGTTCAGGGCGCGGTCGTTCTGAGCGGTGTTCTGGTCGCGCCGCATGACGACATAGACGGTCGCCGTCATCGGCCAATCGCCGCCCGACGATGCAACGGTGGAGGAGATGCCGCCGCTTGCCGTCCAGAACCCGGCACCGACAGCGGCACGAATGGTCTGTGGCTTCGGTTCGACGACCTCGCCCGCGCCGTTTACCAGCTGCACGACATCGAGGCCCGCTCGGCCGGCCTGCCCCACTTCGGCATAGCCGATGGCGCCCGGTGTCGCATCCACCGCCGCGATGATCCCGCGGCTGCCCTCGGCGGCTTCGCCCACGGGCCACTTTACCTGTGCCGCCTGGCCCATCGTCCAGTCCGCGCTCCGCGAAAGGTAGCCGGTAAAGGTCCAGGTCGTGCCCGAGCCGTCGCCCCGATGCCGTACGGCAATCGGAAGGTCGGGCAGCTTTACATCGGGGTTCAGCGCGGCAATCGCCGGATCGGCCCAGGTGGTGATCTTGCCCGAGAAGATCGCTGCCAGCGTATCCGCGTCGAGCGTCAGCGCTTTGCCGTCAAGGTCAAGGTTGGTGACCGGGGCCGCCGCGCCATTGATCAGCGGGAACTGCACCCAGCCGCGCTCTTCCAGGTCCTTGGCCGAGACCGGAACTTCGGTTGCGGCGAACGTGACCGCCGGATTGGCCAGCCGTACCAGCCCGCCGATCGAGCCGACCGGATCATAATCAAGCGCGGTGGAGCCGGCAGACCAGTCGCCGCTCTCGCCTTCTTGGCTGACGACATCCACTCGGTCGGCGGCCAGATAGCCCTGATACGAGGTCGAGACGCGCTGCAGGATCGGGTTCACAAGGGTGGAGCCCGCACCGGAGACCCGCCCCTCTTCGTTCGTGCCTGCGGTCGCGAAAACCAGAAAGCCGATGCCAAGGAACACAATCGTAGCCACGGCGAACCGTCTGCCTATGCTCCAAGGTTTGGTCACTACTGCAACGCCATAGTCTTGCGAAGCAAGCATTTGCGGCCCTCCCTGCATGGCCGCCCGCGCCGGGCAACATATTGCTGGGTAAAGCTGAACTAACACGCATTTGTGACAGACTTTGTTCGGCCCCCGAGTTCAGCACGGGTGAATCTGTCACAGAACTTCGGCTTAGGCCCGTGTTGGTAAAGAGGTTTTCACGTGGTCCGTTGACCTTGCATCAAGCTGATGTCCGCTATGGATACCAGCTGGCAGGGCATCTGATGTCGAACACTGATCGGACGGCTTTTGAACGCTTCATTGCGGTGGTCCGCGCCCATCATCAGGCATTGGGCGCAAAATGGGACTTCGCGATACGGCTCCGGTCGTTCAAGAGGTGGCTTCGCGATCCGCTCAGCGCATCGCCTCTGGTACCGATTCCGTACCAAACAATTCAATGGAAAGCCCTTCGCAAATCACGTACTTAGAGTATACCGAACGGGACCCGTTCCATTCGACCGGTCGACTTCATTGCGAAAAACCGGAGACGCATGAACACTCCTGAAAAGGTTCTCCCAATTCAAGCGGAACTGGCACGGGGCAAGGTCGGGCTTCTCGCTTTCGCCAAGCATGCGGGCAGAAACCTCCTTGCGGTTATTCCGGACGAGACAAAGACCCAGCGCCACGTGCGGGGCCCGGCCCGGATGCATTTCGTCATCGATCCCGCAATCATCGAGACCATACTGGTCGAGAAGGCCGCCATCTTTCCAAAGTCTCAGGTGACCAAGAACATCCTCTTTTCTGCGATTGGCAACGGCATGATCCTTTCGGAAGGTCCCGTCTGGAAGGAACAGCGTCGCCGCTATGCCCCGCTCTTTGCGGCGCGCAACTTGCCGGTTCTGGCACAGCATTTCGCCGAAACCGGGGGCGCGCTGGCGGCCCGGCTCGCGGCCACCGACGCGGAGGTTGACATCGTCAAGCTGGCGCAGGAAGCAACCCTCGGTGACATCTCACGAGTGATGTTTTCAGGCGGGCAGGATGTTGACCCTGAGGAGGTCCGGCTTGGGCTGAAACGCTACACCGCCTATGTCGCCGACATGTCGCTCTTTGACCTGATGGGATTGCCGGGTTGGGTTCCACGCCTGAAATGGCTGAAAAGCCGTGCACCCGTGGTCAACATGCG
>NZ_JBOFBI010000268.1:0-3200 GCF_051645465.1 Tabrizicola sp.
GCAGGATTCTTGGCCCGATCAGGGTGGCGGCCAGACCACCGCAGGCCGCAAGGGTCAGGAAGGCTCCGTAGCCAAAGGCATCCAGCCCCAGAACCCGTTGGCCATAAAGCACGAAGACCGCGAAGAACCCGTAGCCCATGAAATTGAACCCGCCGAGGATGATCGCCAGCCGCCGCAGCATGACATTGCCCCAAAGCCAGCCCATGCCTTCGCGCAAGGATGCCATCATTGCGGGCGGGTTCGCCGCCACAACCCGCCGGGGCAGCGTCATCGCCAGGGTCAGCGCGATACCCGTGGCCAGAAGGCCCGCGTGCAGGCCAAAGGGCAGCGCGACCGATAGCCCGATCAAGAGCCCCGCCAAAGGTGGCCCGATGAACTGCCCCGCCAGCTGTTCCGTGCTCCAAAGCGCGCCATTGGCCTGCTCCAGCTGCGACTTATCGACGACCGAGGGCAGGAAGGTCTGGGACGTGTTGTCGCGCAGCACCTCGGCACTGCCCAGAAGGAATGACAGACCAGCCATCATCAGCACCGGCAACGTCCCCGGCGTGGCGGTCAGCGCAAGCAGCAGAAGGGCCAGCGAAATGACAACCCTTGTGCAGTCGGCACCCACCAGAATGCGGCGATGATCGTAGCGGTCGGTGATTACCCCCGCGGGCAGGGCAAACAGGAACCACGGCAACGATCGCGCCATTGCCACGAGGCCGATCAGCAGCGGATCGGTGGTCAGCAAAGTGGCAAGCCAGGGCACCGCCACCGCCATCACCCCGTCGCCCAGATTGGTCGCCGACGCCGACGCAAAGAGCGCGCGAAAGTTGCCGTTCTTCCAAAGCCCGTTTTCCATCGCGCGACCTTCCTGCCCCGCAATCGGAACGTCAACTGCGCTCGCGTCGGTTGCCTGGACGCGGCGGCCCTGCTAGCCATGGCTGATGCGTTATGTCGTAGGCCTGCTGACGATCCTCATTTTTGCGGCCGGGCTTGCGCTTATCGGCCTCCGGCTTGCTGCGAGCATCCGTGAGATCGGCCTCCTGCCGGAAAAGCCGCCCGAAGAAGGCCGGATCGTGGAAACCACGTTCGGCCCGATCTATGTCGAGGAACTTGGGCCGGAAGACGGACCGCCGCTTCTGCTTCTGCACGGCTCGATCGGCTGGTCGCGGATGTGGCGACCAACGCAAGAGGCGCTGGCCGCAGAAGGCTACCGCGCAATTGCTTTCGACATCCCGCCGATGGGGTTTTCCTTCCGTGATCCCGGCAAGGATTACAGCCGCAAGACCCAGGCCCAGCGCGTTGTTGCGCTGACCGAGGCGCTGGGTGTCCGCCCTGTGCTGATTGCACATTCCTTCGGCGCCGGCCCGGCGGCGGAAGCAGCAATGCTGCAGCCAGACGCCTTTGCCGGAATAGTCGTGGTTTCGGGCGCGATCGGGATCGATTCTCATCTTGAGGAACTCAGCCTGACCTGGCCCCTGGGCAACCCAACCGCACGCGAGTTTGCGATCTCGGCCACAGCCACCAACCCGATGGCGATGGGTCCGCTTCTGAAGCGCTTCCTGCACCGCAAAGAGGCGGCAACCGAAGAGGTGATCGCAATGCTCAACCGTCCCAGCTCGCGCGCCGGGACAACCCAGGCGCTTGCGGATTGGCTACCATCGCTTCTAGTGCCGCCGAAGGATGCACAATCAACCCGGCCCGAGGCCTGGCAGGCGCTTACGTTGCCGGTAGCATTCATCTGGGGTGATCGCGATACGACTACACCGCTGGCGCAGGGCGAGCGCCTGGCCGAACTGACCGGCGCACCGCTTTCCATTCTGAAAGATGTCGGCCATATTCCTCAGATCGAGGCGCCGCCAGAGTTTCAAGCCGCGCTGATCTCTGCCCTCGCCACCATGATCCCCCCTGCGCCGTGAGAGCCCCATGCCCTTCACCCTTGCCACCTGGAACATCAACTCGGTCCGTCTGCGCGAGGCCCTGGTCGCCCGCCTGATGGCCGAGGAGGCGCCGGATATCCTTTGCCTGCAGGAATGCAAAAGCCCGGTCGAGCTGATCCCGCTGGAGCAGTTCCAGGCCCTGGGCTACCGCTACATCGTGGCGCGCGGGCAGAAGGGGTACAACGGCGTCGCGATCCTGTCGAAGCTGCCGATCGTCGATGCGGGCGACAAGGATTTCGCCCAGCTCGGCCACGCCCGCCACGTCGTCGCGCGGATGGAGAACGGGGTGACGATCCACAACTGCTATGTGCCCTCTGGCGGCGACATCCCTGACCGGAACGAGAACGTGAAATTCGGCCAGAAGCTCGATTTCCTGACCGAGATGCGGGACCATTTCCGCTGGGAACGCCCCGACCGTGCGATCCTGGTGGGCGACCTGAACATTGCCCCGCGTGAGGATGACGTCTGGGACCACAAGGCGCTGTTGAAGATCGTTTCGCATACTCCGATCGAGGTCGAACACCTGACCGCGGTGATGGAAGCCGGCAACTGGCAGGACGTGACCCGCAAGGACATTCCCGAGGGGCGTTTGTACAGCTGGTGGAGCTACCGTTCCCCCGACTGGGACGCCGCCGACAAGGGCCGGAGGCTGGACCACATCTGGGCCACCCCCGACATCTTGGGCGCAACGCACAGCAGCCGCATCTTCCGTGCCGCGCGCGGGTGGGACCAGCCCAGCGACCACACCCCGGTTTTCGCGACATTTGATCTATGACCTGACTTCCGCCATTTGCCGTGCTACAGTTCGGCAAATGGCGGAGGGCAAGATGACTACCACACAGCGCAAACGGACCGACCCGGCCCCTGGCTTTGCCGAGCAAGCCGCTGTTTTCACATCGTTCCGCGAGATCGAAAAGGGCATCCCCGCCGCCTGGGCCCGTTCCCTCGAATCGCAAGGCCTGACCAGGAACGATATCCGCCGCATCATCCCCGACCGCACGCTCGATCGCCGCATCGCCGCCGGGGAAAATCTCAAGATCGAGGAAGCCGATGGGTTGGCGCGGCTTCTGCGCGTTGTGAAGGCTGCCCGCGACCTGTTCGAGAACGATGAGAATGCCGACGGATGGCTTCGCAACCCCATCCCGTCGCTAGGTGATCGAATTCCTATTGAGATGGCCCAAACCGACATTGGTGCGCGTGAGGTCGAGGCTGTACTTCTGCGGATGGCGCATGGCGTCTACTAATCAGTGAGGCTTTGGCGACTTACCAAAGCGCAGT
>NZ_JBOFBI010000269.1:0-3925 GCF_051645465.1 Tabrizicola sp.
TTGCGGGAACCTTCCTTGAGATGAGTTGCTTCGGAGGTCGATCAGCCGCGTTGGCTTATCGATGAGCTGAAAATGGTGCCTCCCGAGGTATTTCTCAAATTTACTTCCTTGATTTTAGATATTCATGTGAAATTATGACTGGATGAGATACGACCTCAACCTGCTCCCGGTCTTTCTGGCTCTGATGGAGGAGCGCAGCGTCACACGCGCTGCAGCCCGACTGGGCATCACCCAGCCGGCGCTGTCCAATTCGTTGAACCGCCTGCGCGACACCCTGCGGGATCCGCTGTTCATCCGCGAAAGGTACGGCATCAAACCGACACCTCTAGCGGACGAGATTGCTCCGATAGTCGAGGCCGCCCTGGCGCAGCTGGACGATCTCATCTTGAAACAGCAGGAGTTTCAGCCGGCGGAAGCCGAACGACTGTTCACACTTGCACCCAACAGCTACGTGGAGCTTGTTCTGATGCCCGTCCTTGTCGCGAAGGTGGGTGAACTGGCGCCAGGCATCAGTCTCCGCATGACGCCATTCGGCAATGAAGTTGCGGACACCGGCGTCGTTTCCGGCTCAACCGCCATGGTGCTTGGCCGTATCACCGATCCGCCGGATAATCTCGTCGTCCAGCATCTGTTGGACGATGGGTTGGCCTGCGTGGTGCGCAAGGACCATCCCGAGATTCGGGACCGTATCTCCCGAGAGCAGTATGAGATGCTGAAGCACGTGAACGTGCTGCCACCGGGCAGACTGCGCGCGGGCCTCTTCCAGGCATTGGAGCACCAGAACCTCAAGCGAGAGGTCGCCGTGTCTGTCACCCACTTCCTTGCCGTGCCTGAGATGATTGCCGTCACGAACTACTGCGCAACACTGCCGCGCCTTATCTGCCGGAAGCTTGAACGGGATGCGCGCCTGAAGGTCATACCGGCACCCGTCGACCTCGGCACGTTTCCCGTGCAGATGGCCTGGCACGTTCGCTATCGCAATGACCCTGCCCACAGGTGGTTGCGTTCGATTATTGGCGAGTTCGCCAAAGAAATAGCTGCGGAACATGCCTAGGCCCGGCCAGGTAACCGGCAAAGCTGATATCCGGCGCGAAGAAAACAACTGCGGCCTGCCACCAGACGATCCCATCCCCAAGGAACACGAATAGTCCGAGCGCCGAGAGGCAAACGCCCGCGCCTTCCAACCGTTGCCAACTGATGGTGTCCATCGTGCATGCCCTCCTTCGTTGGCCCTCACGACGAAGTATCTGGCTGTTGGACAGTCGCCGCGCCCGGAAGGTTCTGCCGAAGCCATTGCGCGGCCTCCATGACGTCCGCGCTGGATAGATCATGGCCTGTCGCCAGCGTCCGGACCGTGACTTTCGCGCCCGAGGCCCGCAGAAGGTCCGCCAGCGTTGACGGATGGGGAGCCAACGGATCGTCACGTCCATCGAGCACCAGCACTATGGTGCTTGAAAGATCACCTGCCCCTTGGTTCTCCAACGCCTGGAAACCGCGCAGTAGGATCGCGCGGCGGACGACATCGGGATGAGACTGGATGACGGCAGCCAGCAGGCTTGCCCCATTGGAGTAGCCAAGGAAAACGAGCCGGTCCATATCCAGTCCGTACCCTGTCACGGCCCCCTTGATAAAGGCTGCGAAGGCCTCGGCTTCGCTGCGGAGGTCCGCCTGATCGAATGTCGCGGTGTCGATCCGGCGGAACCAGCGATTGGTTCCTTCCTCGGTCGCCCGACCGCGCACCCCCAGAAGCGTCGCATTAGCTGCAATGCGGCGGGCGATCGGCATCAGATCGGCCTCGTTTCCACCGGTGCCATGCAACAGCACCAATGTAGTGCCATCCGGGTGCTCCGGTCGGTTGAAACGATGAATGAAGGGAAGGTTGCGAACGGGAAACCGCTCTTCGCCCGGCAGGGCAAATTGCGGCAGCATGGCCTTCAGATCATCGGCGCGGCCGGCCTCGTGCGGCGGCAGAAACAAAGTCTGGCCAAGCTCGTCGGGTGTTTCGTCAACGGTCATTCCGGGCCCGTCCGTTGCGTATTCCATGAGAATGCCTGCGGGATCACGCACGTAAAGCGACAGAAAGTACTTCCTGTCATGAACCTCGGTTGGCCCAAGGTTCTTGAGCGACAGCCGCATCGACCTGACCGCATCGGCATCCGGCGCGCGGAACGCCACATGGTCCGGCACTCCGGCGCCCGGCACGGATGGCACGAAGCCCGACACTTCCCTGACGTCGACAACATCGGTATCGGACTCCATACGCTGCGTCAGGCCAGCACGCTGTGCGTGACTGTAGCCGAAACGTGTCAGGAACTCTGCGGTCTCCGCCGCCTTGTCGGTCAGGACAGTGACGCCCCGCAGCCGGGTGGGCGCATCGGGAAGCGGAGCCGATGTCGGCATGTCGACACCGACCAGCTTCACGATCAACCCGTCCGGGTCTTTCAGCCGCAGGACCGGCTCTGCGAACTCGCGAGACGGTCCCTCGAACGGGACATGGGCCGCGAGCGTTCTGGTCAGCCAGTCGGCGATGGACGCGGGCGGCACGGCAAGCGCCACTTCCGAGACCTGCCCGATGCCGGTGCGGCCACGGCCGGTGGCCTCCCACACGAGGAAGGTCAGCAACGATCCGGGGCTGCCGAGGCCGTCTCCGTAAAGCAGGTGCAACTGCTCGGCGTCCGCATAACCGGCAGTCCGCTTTACCAGCTTGAGGCCGAGGAAACCGACATAGAAGTCGACGTTGGCCTGCACATTGGCGGTGATGCCGGTGATGTGGTGAAGGCCGCTTGCCGTTCGTGCCAAGCCGCTCGCGCTCACTTGCCCGCCTCGCGCGCAAGAACCTTCTGAACCGCCGGATCGACAGCAATCCTGTCATGCAGCGCCTGCACATTGGGATATTCCGTCAGGCCGCCCGGCAAGAGCCTTATCGCCCAACGGATCATCGGGAAGGAATAGGCGTCGATCACCGAGCGTCCCTCATCAAGGATGTATTCCCGCCTGTCGAGGTGACGGTTCAGAATGCCGAACTGCTTTGCGACCAGCTTGTGACCTGCCTCCACTACCGCCTTCCGGGCCGCTTCGTTGTCATCAGTCGTGTAGCGTTGGGGCATGAAGATCGGCCAGAAGGAGGCATGAACGTCCGAGGTGAAGAAGGCCGACCAGCGGTGCGCCTCGGCCTTGGCGCGGATGCCATCCCCGCCGGCAAGCCCGGCCTCGGGGTGCTTGGACGCGAGGTATTCGAGGATGGCACCGCATTGGGTCAGAAGCCAGCCGTCATCTTCGCGAAAGCTGGGCACGGCGCCGACGGGGTTCACCGCCAGAAGCGTGCTGGAGCCATACTGCACCTTGACGGACTCATATGGTGCACCGATCCATTCAAGGGTGACGTGTGGTGCCAGCGAGCAGGCGCCAACGGCGTAGTAGAGTGTGGGCATTTCTTTGTCCTCTCCGTTCAACGGTGCCCGAGAAAGCTCGGACGTATGGCGTGTTCAAGGGCTGGGCGGTGTCACGCCTACCAGTTTCAGCCCGTGAACAGCCTTTTGGACGTTACAACTGGCGGACGATCAGGGTTGTTTTTCCGTTTTGCGCCGCTGTTGCGGCAAACCGTCGCGAAGCAGTCTCGCTCAGGCTGCCGCGTTGGTGGCGAGCCACTCGATCAAGAGCTTTGCGGCCGGTCCTGACGAGGCTGGATTCTGACCCGTGATCAGGAGACCGTCGCTGACAACGTAAGGTGCCCAGTCGGGGCCTTTGGTGTAGAGTCCGCCTTTGGCCTTCAACTCGTCCTCGACAAGGAACGGCACCACCTTGGTCAGGCCGACGGCGGCTTCCTCCGTGTTAGTGAAACCGGTCACCCTCCGGCCGTCGACCAGCGGGCGTCCATCTGCGGACTTCACGTGGCGCAGCACGCCCGGCGCATGGCAGACCAGTG
>NZ_JBOFBI010000270.1:0-4281 GCF_051645465.1 Tabrizicola sp.
CGATGCGCCACCCCCCCCTCAACACTTTATCAACAAACGAGTCGCCGATTACGGTTAACGCCCCAAATCCAGACGCGCCTAGAGACGGAAACAAGACAAAAGCAAGATCATTAACCTGTTCGAAAGATGCAAGATTAACACAGCGTTCTCAAAGGGTTGGGCTCCCTTGCGGCCCCCACCCCCACCCCCGTCCAAGACCCGCGTTCATCCTTCTTCAACCAGCCGCCCCAACACCGGGTCCAGAAGGCCAAATGCCGCAGCGCGGATCGCGGCCTCGTCGATCTTTGTCCGCTCACCCACCGGCAGGCTGACATGGAGCGCAGCGGCGGTCTGCCCAAAGGCGGCAGCGGCGGCGAGGCTTGCCCCGCGTGCCCATTCTGCAGCCAGGGCGCCGATGAAGGCGTCGCCCGCGCCGTGGCTGGAGGTGACCGTTACCGGTTCGGCGGGGTGGTGCGTGGTGCCCGCAGCGTCGGCCAGGATCAGCCCGTCACCGCCAAGCGTGACGATGACTGCGGCGGGACCGAGAGCAAGAAGGTCGGTTGCGGCGAGGGCCGGGTCAAGGCCGTCCTCGGGCCGGGCGAGGAGGTCGGCGGCCTCGCCCCGGTTGACGACGAGGAGGTCGAGAAGAGCCAGCAGCTCTGGTGCGACGGCACGGGCGGGGGCGGCGTTCAGGATGACCCGGACCCCGGAGGACCGCGCGCGGTGGGCGAGATGGAGGTTTGCGCCCTCGGGGATTTCGCTTTGCAGGAGGAGGAGGGCGCAGTCCTTCGGGAAGACGACCGCCTCGGGCCGGAAGCAGAGGTTCGCGCCCGAGACGATGACGGCCCCATAAGACCCGTCGGGCAGGCTGATTGCGACCGACATCCCGGACGACCGCGGATGGGTCTGCACGCCCAACCGCACGACATTCGCCGCATCGAGCGCTGCACGAAGGGTGGCCGCGGCCTGATCCGAGCCGACGGCCCCGGCCATGTGCACGTCTGCTCCAGCGCGGGCGGCAGCGATGGCCTGGTTGCCGCCCTTGCCGCCGAAGGCGTAGCGGACGGCCGTGCCGGTCAGGGTCTGGTCCGCTCGGGGCAGGGCGGGGGCATCGACGATCACGTCATGGTGCAGGGAGCCCGCGCAGAGGATGACGGGGCGGGCTGCGGGATCACGCGCCAAGGAGAGCCGCCATGACAAGGGTGGTGGCAGCCGCCGCGTCCTGCCGGGCCTGGGCGGCGGCAAGGGCGGGGTCCTGGGCCAGCTGCGCGGCGAGGTCGAGAAGCCGGTCGGTCAGGCGGATGTTGGTGCGCGCCTCTTCCACGGGGTTCAGGCCGGAATGGTCGGGGAAGGTGTCGAAGTAGATGATGCCGGCGTAGCCGACGCGGGTCAGCACCACCAGAAGCTCCACCGTCTGGACCGGGTGGACCGAGCCTGCCATCAGCCCGTCATCCCGCTTGCCGTAGCCGTCGTTGAGGTGAAGGCCGAGGATGCGGCTGTGGCGGGCGGCCAGCATTGCGGATTTGGCGGGCATCTCGCCGGCGTAAAGCATGTGGGCGAAGTCGAGGGTGACGCCGGTGTTGGGGCGGGCGACTTCCTGCAGTGCGAGGAGCGTTGTCGCCATGTCGGGCATCAGCGCATGGGCGCGGGGTTCGTTGGGCTTGTACTCGACCGCGATGTCGATGGCGGGGTTATGGTCGGCGACATCGGCCAGGGCGGCGATTGTGTCGTCCCACATCCGAGCGTAATCGGCCTGGAAGCTGTAGTCGAACCCGTCCTGCCCCATCCAAAGCGTCATCTGGGTGCCGCCCATTTCGGCGCAGGTGTCGATCCCGCGCTTGGTGAGGTCGATTGCGGCGCGGCGGGTTGCGGGGTCGGGGTGGGTGAAGGCGCCGAGTTTGAAGCCCTCTTCGGTATAGTAGCGCATCGCGAGGCCGTTCAGGGCCATCCCCTGGTCGGCCAGAAGGTGTGAGAGGGTCGCGGGGTCGTGGGCGGCGAAATGGTCGGGGTAGTTGAGGTCAGCTGACGAGAGACCGCCCACCTGGCCCGCGCCTGCGATCATCTCGGCAACCGTGCCGCCCTTCGTCTTGAAGGCGTTGAGGCGGGCAGCATAGCGGGGGCGGTTCGGGATCATGAGGGGTTGAAAAGGTCGGGCCGGTCACGTTCCAGCGGTTCGAGATAGGTGATCAGCTGGCGCAGATGCGCCTGGATCGCGGCGCGGGCGGCTGGGGGGTCGCGCTTCTCAAGAGCTGCAAGGATGGCCTTATGCTCGGCAAGTGTGGCCTGCACCCGGCCAGGCACCGGCAGGATCAGCTGGCGCGCGCGGTTGACATGCGCCCATGCGGTTTCGGCCACGAGGGCGAGTTTCGGGAAGCCGGTGAAAGAGAGGAGAAGCTCATGCATCGCGGCATCCATGGCGTAGAAGCCGGGGATGTCGCCATCGGCCACGAGGGCCGTCTGGACGGTAATGTTGCGGCGGAGGAGCTGGAGCTGGTCGTCGGTGATCCTCTCGGCCACGCGTTCGATCGCTGCGACCTCGATCGCTTCGCGCAGGAAGGCGCCTTCGCGGATCTCTTGCATCGAAAAGCGGGCGACGAAGGTTCCGGCCTGGGGCACAACGTCGACGAGCCCCTCGGCCTGAAGGCGCGCGACGGCATCGGCCACGGGGCTGCGACTGACGCCGAGCGCATCGCAGATGTCGGGCTTGCGAAGGATCTCTCCCGGACGGTAGGCAAGCGACAGGATGGCCTGGCGTAGGGTCTGGTAGACGCGCTGGCCAAGCGAGCCGGAGAACTCGGCCAAAGGCCGCAGGCGCTGAGCGGCTGAGGGCTCTTGTTTGGCGGGTGCGGCTGGTTGTAACATGCTAACATGTTAGGCACGCGCACCACGCTGTCAAGAAAGGGTCTGCCATGGCGACAGGGGTGATCCGGCTGCATGGGTCCGACAATGTGGTCATAGCGCTGCAGGACCTTGCGGCTGGCAGCACGGCCGATGGGCTGCAGGCGCCATTGCCGGGTGCGGTGCCGCGCGGCCACAAGATCGCGGCAAAGGCGATCGGGGCGGGCACGGAGGTCATCCGCTATGGCCAGATCATCGGGCAGGCGACCGTCGATATTCCGGCGGCGGGGCATGTCCACAGCCACAACCTGGGCATGGGTCCGCATTCCAGCGACTATGCCATCGGGTCGGAATGCCGTCCTCTGCCACCCCTGGAGCCGCGGACCTTCCTTGGCTACCACCGACCGGACGGCTCGGTCGGGACGCGGAACTACCTTGGCATTCTGACAAGCGTGAACTGCTCGGGCTCGGTCGCGCGCTTCATCGCTGAGGCGGCGGAGAAAGACCCGGTGCTGGGCGCGATGCCGGGGATCGACGGGATCGTGCCGATTGTCCACCAGACCGGCTGCGGGATGTCGGGGACGAACGAGGGTTACGCGACGCTGATGCGGACGCTGAAGGGCTATGCGCGGAATCCGAATTTCGGGGGCATCCTGCTGGTGGGCCTTGGGTGTGAGGTGATGCAGGTCCCGGACCTTGTGGGGCAGGGGCGGCTCCGGCCCGATGGCAACTTCCGCTACATGACCATCCAGGGCGAGGGCGGCACGCGGGCCACCATCGACCGGGCGCTGAAGGTTCTGCGTGAGATGGCGGAGGTGGCGGGGCAGGTGGTCCGCGCTCCGGCACCGGTGTCGAAGCTGGTGATCGGCCTGCAATGCGGGGGGTCGGACGGGTATTCCGGCATCACGGCGAACCCGGCGCTTGGTCATGCTTCGGACCTGCTGGTCCGGATGGGCGGTACGACGATCCTGTCGGAGACGCCGGAGATTTACGGGGCAGAGCATCTTCTGACCCGCCGGGCGGTCAGCCGCGAGGTGGGCGAGACGTTGTTGGAGCGCATCCGGTGGTGGGAGGACTATACCGCGAGGAACGAGGGCGAGATGGACAACAACCCCTCGCCCGGGAACAAGCGGGGGGGGCTGACGACGATCCTGGAGAAGTCGCTGGGGGCTGTGGCCAAGGGTGGCACGGCGCCGCTGGCGGGGGTCTACAAGTTCGCGGAACCGATTGGGACGACCGGGTTTGTCTACATGGACAGCCCCGGCTATGATCCCTGCAGCGTGACCGGCCAGATCGCCAGTGGCGCGACGATGATCGTCTTCACCACGGGGCGGGGGTCGGTCTCGGGCTACAAGCCCTCGCCCTGCATCAAGCTGGCGACGAATTCCGAGATGTATGCCCGGATGGCTGAGGATATGGACATCAACTGCGGCGACATCCTCGACGGGGTCAGCATCGCGGCGA
>NZ_JBOFBI010000271.1:0-26680 GCF_051645465.1 Tabrizicola sp.
ATATGATGTCGAGGCGCCCATTTCAGGTCTTTTCGGGAATCCGCGCGACCATTCTAAGCGATGTCGTCAGCTCTTCCATCTGCAGCCACGGACGCATCCAGGCCACGGCGTTGTAGCTGCCGGGCTTGCCGGGGATCTCCTCCACCTTTATGCGGGCATCGCGCAGCGGATATTGCGCGCGCATCTCGGGCCCCGCGGTGTCGTTGGAGTTGACGTAGTTGTTGATCCAGCGGTTCAGCCATTCTTCGCAGTCCGCCGCCTCCATGAAGGACCCGATTTTGTCGCGGCCGATCACCTTGAGGTAATGCGCGAACCGCGAGGTCGCCATGATGTATGGCAGCCGGGCCGAAATCGCAGCATTTGCCGTCGCTTCGGGCCGGTCGTATTTGGCCGGTTTGTGGGTCGTCTGGGCGCCGAAGAACACGGCGTAGTCGGTGCTCTTGTAGTGGCAGAGCGGCAGGAATCCCATATTCGCCAGTTCTGCATCGCGCCGATCGGTGATGCCGATTTCGGTCGGGCACTTGATGTCGACGTCGCCCTGATCCGTCGAGAAAAGGTGCATCGGCAGACCATCGACCCGCCCACCGTTTTCGGCCCCGCGGATGGCCGTACACCAACCGGTGTCAGAGAAGGCCGCCGTCAGGCGGGTTCCCATGACATAGGCCGCGTTCATCCAGCAATAGTTGTTGTGCGGGATGCGGTCGCCCTCGAAGGCAGCGGCTTCATCGTAATCGAACTCGTCCACCGTCCGGGTGTTCGGGCCGTAAGGCATCCGCGCAAGAACCCGCGGCAGGGTCAGCGCCACGAACCGGGAATCGTCGCTTTGGCGGAAGCTGCGCCATTTGGCGTACTCGGTGCTGTCAAAGATCTTTGAAAGATCGCGGGGCTTTGACAGTTCGGTGTAGTCGTTGAAGCCGAAAAGCTTCGGGCTTGCCGCCGAGATGAACGGGGCAAAGGCCGCAGCCGAGACCTGGCTCAGGCTTTGAAGGCATTCCAGATCTTCAAAGCTGTTGTTGAACTCATAGTCGCCGATCAGCGCGCCGATAGGCTCGCCCCCCGGTGTTCCGAATTCGTCTTCATAGATCGCTTTGAAAAGCCGCGACTGGTCGAACTCGACCGCCTTCGACAGATCCCGGCCAAGCTCTTTCTTCGTCGCATTCAGAACCCTGATCTTCAGGTTGGAGCTGGTGTTGGACTCCATGACCAGATGATGCAGCCCGCGCCAACTACCTTCCAGCGCGCCGAATTCCTTCGACTGCATGATCGCCGCAAGCTGCTTCGAGATGCGCGCGTCGATTTCCTCGATCGCCTTGGTGAGGGTGATCGTAAGATTGCGGCTGTAGGTGACCGTGCCCGACAGGGCAGCATCGGTCAGCGTCTGCAAAAGCTCGGTCGTGCGGTCAGGTTCGGTCTGGCGGGTAGCACCGATCACCTGATCAAGAAGGCTCCGCTCCGCCGTCAAGACATCATTACTGACTTTCTTTTCAACATTTGCGGCCATCAGACTTTCTCCCCAGCATTGGCGGCACGGGCCTTAAGCTCGTCCACCAGCCGCCTTACGGCCTCGTTGTCCTGCAGGACGCCCTCAAGAAGCTTCTCCAGCTCTTCAGAACGGTCGGCCTTTGTCAGCAGGTCACGCAGCTGATTGCGGCTTTCCAGCAGCGCCTTCAGCGCCGGCACCTGCGCGACGACCTTGGCGGGTTCGAAATCGTCCATCCCGCCGAACTTCAGGTTCACCCGCAGCAGGCTGTCGTCATCGCTGAGCGTGTTTTCGACCTGGAAGTTAAGCCCGGGCGTCATCCGCGCCATGACGGCATCGAAATTGTCCTTGTCGATCTGCACGAACTTCCGTTCGCCGAATGGCCGGAGTTCTTCGGTCGGCTGTCCCGAGAAGTCGCCCAGGACGCCGACCACAAAGGGAAGCTCCTTCTCGACCATCGCGCCTTCCGTCTCGACATCGTATTTGATGTGGACACGAGGCTTGCGCACTTTTTCCAGCTTTTTGTGGATACTTACCATGTGGTTCTCCAGCAAAGTGAATGGGTGGGAAGATCAGGCGTCGTCGTCGCAGCCGACCGGGCGGACACGGGTCCGAAATCGCTCCTTGTGTGATCGCCCGGGCGGGAAACAGGATTGTGACAGGGTCGGTCGGTCATGAGCCCCCTTGCTCTCGCTTCGGCGCATCCCGAATTCCTGCCGTCGTCATAACGGCTTGGCGCGTGCTTTCGTCGGGGATCAGCTCCTCCAGCAGCGACGGGAAGTCCATCCGCCCACGGCGGACAAGCGTCTCGATGCTGTAGCTGATCGGCGAATGCGGCTCGGCCTTCCGGAAATAGGCGGCGATCCGGAGCAGTTCATCGAAAGCCTGCTCGCGAGAGCCGATCTGACCCGACATCGCCGCGCTGGGGGCAGGGTGCGGCGCAGGCGTGTCGTCGTTTCTTGCGGGAAGGGCCGCCAGAGGTGGCTGGGCATCCAGCCTGGCAAGTCGGCGAATGGTCCGTTCGGTATCATCGAGAACATCGATGATCTGAGTGAAGGGCGGTGCTTTCGCTCCTGCAAAACTCGACAGCACCTCGTCACATTCGCGGACTGCCGAAATGGCTGCCAAAACCTCGGCGTGGTGGGCGCGCATCGCCTCCTGGCCCGCCTCAATGACCGCCTGCTCGACTTTGTCGGCGGCTCTATCGCTCTCGACATCCCACAAGGTCAGATGCCCGTAGGATCCCTTGGGCACCAGTGACACCAGGCGCAGCGGCTGGATGAGCGACCCCTCACGGCCCACGCCGTTAAGCCCGGCAATTGCTGCGAACTGGTCGTCCTCGTCCGACTCCGGCAAAGGATGAAGCGCTGTGCCGTAGTCCCGAACCAGATCGGCGATCAGGCCCATCGACCGCGCCAGCCCGGCGTGTCCGTCGATCCGTGTCTCTGCTTCGGCAAGCCAGACCAGCACTTCTGTATCCTTGCTTTCCTCGCTCAGGATTTTCCGGGCCAGATCGCGCACGGTCATCCACTCAGGGCATAGATCTAGGCTCTGCTGGCCGGGGTCGGCGACTTCCCGCCGACGCTCCTCTCGCCGCGCCAGCGAGCGTGCATCGCGAAGCATCCGATAGCTGGACTGGCCGTCCTCGACGGTACGGAAGTCCACACCTGTTGGCGCTGCCGGGCTGATCGGCTTGCGCATCAGGTGGTCGGGTGTCAGCCGGAGATGCCTCAATAGTTCCTCCAAAACCGCAGAAAAACCAACGAAAACTCGCTCTTAAGCTGTATACGCTCGACGCGCTACTGCACCATCAACGTGAAACCAGAAGGCGAGTTGGCACATTTCGTCTAGTCGGGAATTGCAATCTTGCGCGCTTGTCCCATCTATGGTTTGCCATATTGGCGACGTGATGAAAACACCTTGCTGCCTTGAAGCGCAAGGCAGGTTTTCAAGCGCTCTGCGTCGATTGGATTGTTGGTCTGCAAAGAAAGTGGTGGGATCTTGGCCATTATAGATTTGCATATGTTGATCCAACGTCTTGATACGCCGATAGCTTTGGCGTTGGAGAATGCAGCGGGGCTCGCCGTCAGGAACGGCAACCCGACTGTCGACATCGAGCACTGGCTAAGCGCGCTTCTTGCGATGCCCGATTGCGAGGCCCTTTTGGAGAGGTGCGGGGTCAACCCGAATGCAGTTCGCGCAGAGGTTGAGCGAGCGGTAAAAATAGCTGATCGCGGCGCCTCAGGTGCGCCCTCGATGTCGCAATCTCTGGTTGCATTGGCCCGGGAGTCGTGGGTCGCAGCTTCTTTGCGATTTTCCCACAGAAAGATCACAGTTTCTGTACTGTTCCTGACGCTGGCCAGCGATACCGATCTACGCTCTGCCTTGCGACGCGTGGCGCCTTCCATGCTGCAGATCAACCTCTCGGAACTCGAAGCCCTGGCCGCTGCACAACCCGTAACGGCGGAAGATGCACCCGGTCCCGCGCGGAAGGCCGCGCCCCATGCAGGCGAGGACTTCCTGGCCGCCTACGCAACCGACCTCACCGAAGAGGCTCGCGCAGGCAGGCTCGACGCGGTGGTGGGCCGCGATGCCGAACTGCGGCAGATGGTCGATATCCTGATGCGCCGTCGGCAGAACAACCCGATTCTCGTCGGCGAGGCTGGTGTCGGCAAGACCGCCATCGTCGAGGCCTTCGCCCTGATGATCGCCGATGGCAAGGCCCCGTCCCGCCTGGCCGACGTGGCGCTTTGCACGCTGGACCTCAGCCTTCTGCAGGCTGGCGCCGGCGTGAAGGGAGAATTCGAGCGCCGCCTCAAGGGCGTGCTGGATCAGGTCAAGGCCTCCGAACAGCCGATCATCCTCTTCGTGGACGAAGCCCATACCCTCATCGGCGCGGGCGGCAGCGCGGGGCAGGGGGACGCTGCGAACATCCTCAAGCCCGCGCTGGCGCGGGGCGAGCTGCGCACCATCGCGGCCACCACCTGGGCGGAGTACAAGAAGTACTTTGAAAAGGACCCGGCCCTCACCCGCCGCTTCCAGACCGTGAAGGTCAACGAGCCCGACATCGAAACCGCCGTCCGCATGCTGCGCACCGTTGCCCCCCGTTTCCAGAAGCACCACGGCATCCCGATCCGTGACGCCGCCGTCCGCGCGGCGGTCGAACTATCCGCCCGCTACATCCCCGAACGCCAGCTGCCTGACAAGGCCGTCAGCCTGATCGACACCGCCGCCTCCGCCGTTGCCATGAGCCGCGAGACGACCCCGGAAGAACTGGCCCGCCATCAACGCGAAGCCGCGCATCTCCGCGTCGAAATCGACGCCCTCGCGCTGGAACCGGCAGTACCCGGACTGCCCGCGCGACTGCGGGAACTGAACCAGGCGCTGAAGACCGCCGAAACGCAGGCCCAGGCCGTTGAAAAGCGACTCGCCGAACAGACCGAACTTGCCAACGCCGCCGATGCCCTCGAAGCGGACACCGGGGAAGACTCCCGCCGCCGCCTCGTCGACGCCGAGCGCAGGCTCGCCAAGGCCGCAGGCGAAGCGCCCCTGATCCACCGCGTCGTCGACGCCGAGGCCGTCGCCGCTGTCGTCGCCCGCTGGACAGGTGTCCCGACCGGCCGTCTCATGCGCGGGCAGATCGAGGCCGTCTCCCAGCTTGGCGGACGGATCAAGACCCGCATCCTCGGCCAGGACAACGCCGTCGACGCACTCGCCGAAGCGATGCGCGTCGCCCGCGCGGGCCTCCGCGACGAACGCCGCCCGCAGGGCGTGTTCCTGATGATCGGCACCTCCGGCGTGGGCAAGACGGAAACCGCTCTCGCCCTGGCCGATGAGCTTTACGGCGGCCCCTCAGGCCTGACCGTGATCAACATGTCCGAGTTCAAGGAGGAGCACAAAGTCTCGCTCCTCATGGGCTCTCCCCCCGGCTACGTCGGCTACGGCGAAGGCGGCGTGCTGACCGAAGCGGTCCGGCGCAGGCCCTACGGCGTGCTGCTTCTGGACGAGATCGACAAGGCGCATCCCGGTGTGCAGGACATCTTCTATCAGGTCTTCGACAAGGGAACCCTCCGCGACGGCGAAGGCCGCGACGTCGATTTCCGCAACACCACCATCCTGATGACCGCGAACACCGGCACGGATACGCTGGCAACCCTTGCAGAAGACCCCGACACCATGCCGAAAGGCAATGATCTGGCCGAGCTTCTGAAACCGGAACTGCTGGAACGCTTCAAGCCCGCCTTCCTTGGCCGCCTCTCGCTTTTGCCGTTCCTCCCGCTTAGCCACGAGGTTCTGGCGGGGATCGTCGATCTGCAGATCGGGCGCATCGCCGACCGGCTGGAAGCCACCTACAACACCCGTCTCGATGTCAGCGCTGCGGCGCGCTCGGCCCTCGTGAACCGTGCCGAGGCCGGAGACACCGGCGCCCGCGCAATCGAGGCCATGCTGTCACGCGATCTTCTTCCTCGTCTGGCAGATTTTTTCCTGAATTCGCTCGTCGGCGGCAATGTGCCAAAGGCGGTCGAGGTCGACGTCAACGCGGACGCCACCTTTGCGGTGGCAGCGGTTGGTCCGCGCAGGCGTCACGTGAGCTGAGGCATCCGATACCGGGAATTTTCCTGCGGGTGCCTTGAAGTAAGACCGTTCAGTCTTTCCCACAACCAACCTTCGGAGACATAAATGCCAATCTACCTTCAACTTGACGGAATTCCCGGTGATGCGACCCACGAGACCCACAAGGGCTGGATGGACATCGAGTCGATTCACTGGAATGTCTCGCGGAACATGAACACCGCCGCGGGCTCGACCGCCAACCGTGAAGCCTCGGAGCCGACGGTAAGCGAAGTGGTTCTGACCAAGGTCAGCGACTCCTCCTCGACCAAGCTATTTGCCGAAGCCTGCACCGGCCGCACGGGCAAACTGACCACGATCCATCTGGTGACAACCGGAAACCCGGGCGACACCTACATCGAATACAAGCTGACCAATACTCTGGTCGCCAACTATTCGATCGATTCCAACGGTGATCGCCCGGTCGAAACGATCCGTCTGAACTTCACCAAGCTGGAAGTGAAGTACATCCCGTACGACGAAAACCACAAGCCGAAGTCGCCGATGATCTCGTCCTACGATCTGTCGACGACACGCGCGGCCTGACGAGTTGCCATAACATGCCGGGCGGCCAAGTGTCGCCCGGTTCTTCGCAATGGTCCACGCGATCCTGGCCGGCCCGTCTGCTCAGGGACGGTACGAAACCAGGAAGGACTTCGGACGATCTCCCGTCGAGCCTCTGAATCCAATCCGGCTTCATCCTCAAGCACAGGGAGGCACTACGCCCATGGCCGAACCCAAAGCTGACGTACTCCTTGACAGGTTGCTTGTCCGAGCGAACAGCCAAAAGGTAAACTGGATAGCGGGACCGTTGGAAACGATAAGGGCAGCACACCAGGGCGCAATCAAGAACTATGAAAAAACGCTCGCCGACCAGAAGGCGGTCGACGATATGCAAGCCGAAATCGCCATCACCGTCCTCATCGTCGCAGGAGGTGCCGCGCTTTCGATGGCTCCTTCCGCTGCTGTGACACTGGCAACACCGTCGCCCGTCGGATCAACAAGCTGATCGCCGAGGAACACAACGACGGTAAGGTCAAAGGCGGGTCCAAGTTCATGGATGACACCACAATCGTGTCTAGCACCGTGAACGCCAAAGTGATGCGCGCAGCAGATATCGAGGCGCGGCGGCTGATGGCGCTGAACGATCTCGCCACACTTATCCCGATTGCTCAGAAATTCTGATTTCGATGCCATTGGGCACGGTGCGGCATCCCTGCGCGGCGCCCAAGACCTAGGGTCAGGACCCACTGATTTGCTTGAGGCTGCCGCCGCTGCGTGATTCAAGCCGCCGGACTGACGGGGGTGATGACGAGCAATCTTCACTGGCCGACGGACGAGCAGACGGAGCTGATCCTCGGCAATGTACCCCAACCGCTTGATCGGACCCTAATCGCCAATATCGCGACGGCGGCCTCCAGGCTTGATCGGATCAAAGCAGGCAAGACCTACGCGGAGATCGCCAAAGAGGATGGCATCCCGAAGTATCGGGTGCAGCAAGCGATCTGCTACGCCGTCCTCGCACCCGACATCGTCCGGCCGATCCTGCAGGGGCGGCAACCGATTGGTCTTACATCGAAATGGATATTCCACCATCCGCTACCAATGGACTGGGCAGAGCAGCGGGCAGTTATCGCCAGCCTTTGAGCGGCCAGACCATCGGATTGAGATGCGACCACCATCGCAGCTCCGCAAACGCCAGACTGGAAATGGGCACTCTAAGACGCGGGCGACAGAAGCGGCCCGTTAGCACGTTTTCGTGGTCTCAGGTCCTCCGCGTGTCCAGCAAACCGCCGGAAAACGCGCATTATTCTGGTGCCAACCGCCAGACGTCCAAGTGCAAGGAAGTGGTTGGCTGGGGCGCTAGGATTCGAACCTAGGTATGTCGGTACCAAAAACCGATGCCTTACCACTTGGCGACGCCCCAACCGTGCGGCGGTGTTTAGCGAAGGGCCATGGGGCGTGCAAGGGGGCAGTCGGGAATTTTACCGGGCCGGGTGCGCCTTGCCGGGCGTGGCCGGGGCGGGTAGGACGGTGCGATGAACTGGGACGCGATCATCCTTGGCGCCGGGGCCGCCGGAATGATGGCGGCCATCGAGGCCGGGCGGCGGGGCCGTCGGGTTCTGATCATCGACCATGCGAAGGCCCCCGGCGAGAAGATCCGGATCTCGGGCGGCGGGCGGTGCAATTTCACCAACCTCCAGATCGCGCCGGAGCGGTTTCTGTCGCAGAATCCTCGCTTCGCGCTGTCGGCTTTGAAGCGGTTCACGCAGTGGGATTTCATCGGCCGCATCGATGCCGCCGGGATCGCCTGGCACGAAAAGACGCTCGGGCAGCTTTTCTGTGACGGGTCGGCAACGCAGGTCATCGCGATGCTGGTCGCCGATATTGAGCGCGCGGGCGTGACGCTCTGGCTTGACTGCACCCTCGGCGCGGTGCGGCGTGAGGCGGAGGGGTTCGCGGTTGAAACCTCGCGCGGGCTGCAGACCGCGCGGGCCGTGGTGGTGGCGACGGGGGGCAAGTCGATCCCGAAGATGGGGGCGACGGGGTATGGCTACCGGGTGGCGGAAAGCTTCGGGCTTCCGATCGTCGAGACCCGGCCCGCGCTCGTGCCGCTGACCTTCGCCGAGCACGAACTGGCCTGGATGCGGCCGCTGGCGGGAGTGTCGGTGCCGGGCCGGGTGTCCGCTGGCAGGGTCGGTTTTGACGAAGCGCTTCTCTTCACGCATCGGGGGCTTTCCGGACCTGCGGTGCTCCAGGTCTCCAGCTACTGGCGTGAGGGTGAGGCGATTTCGATCGACCTCTTGCCGGGGCGCGATGTTGGGGGCGAGCTTAGGGCGGCGAAGGCCGGGCAGGGCAGGGCGGCCTTGCGGACGGTGCTGGGGCGGTGGCTGCCCGAACGGCTTGCCCGGCATCTGGAAGAGGCGGCGGGCGTGGCGGTGCCGATGGCGGAGCTTTCGGGGGCGGCGATCGACCGGGTGGCGGCGGGAATCGGCGAGTGGCGGCTGACCCCCGTCGGGTCGGAGGGCTACCGGACGGCGGAGGTCACGCTGGGCGGCGTGGATACCGCGGCGCTGGACGGGCGGACGATGGAGGCGAAGGGGGTGCCGGGGCTTTACTTCATCGGCGAGGTCGTCGACGTGACGGGTTGGCTAGGGGGGTACAACTTCCAGTGGGCCTGGTCGTCGGGCTGGGCGGCCGGGCAGGCGATTTGAAGTTGTCCCACGGTGGGACAAATTGAGAAGTGTATTTATTTCAAATGGTTGTATACTCGTTTACTGGGCGTTTACCCTGATCGCGGAGGATTGGCGCCCCGTCCTGGCGGGCGCCGGTTGTCGAGGGTTTCGGATGTCGGCCTGGAGCCCAAGCGGCCAATGAGGTTGGCCCCTAAGCTTGACGGGTCAAGGAGGGCTAGACATGCAAATTGGTTTTGAGGTCGACGACGTTTGGCGGGCCCGTGGTCGCGGTTTCCAGATGGGGGCAGTGCAACAGGATGGCATTGTCATTCACTTGACTGGGCAGGTTTCTTGGTCAGCGAACGAGGAGATCGTCGGCAAAGGCGACGTCGAAGTGCAAACCCGCCAAATTTTCAGTAACATTTCGAAGTTGCTGAGAAGAGTTGGAGGCGATCTATCAGATATCGTTGCGATAACGACCTACTTCACAGATCGTTCGCAGTTGCCCATCATCCAGAAAGTTCGAACAGAGTATCTGACGGCTGGTCAAGAGCCGGTTTCAACGTCCGTAATGGTCGCAGGTCTTGGACACGAGGACTTCCTGGTCGAGTTGACGCCGATCGCAGTCATACCCAAGCAGCGTTTCGTCAACCCGTAGCGAACGTCCGCTTCCTCCCGCTAAAGCTGTCATTCGACGGCAGTCGCTTCAGCCCCTCACACCCGTATCGGATCGGCCTTCGCCAGCCGGTCGAAGGCCATCAGGCTTTCCACCAGCGCAGGCATCGCGCGGAGGGGGATCATGTTGGGCCCATCCGAGGGCGCTACGTCCGGGTCCTCATGCGTCTCGATGAAGACCCCTGCAATGCCAAGCGAGACGGCTGCGCGGGCCATGACCGGGGCAAACTCACGCTGGCCGCCGGAACTGTCGCCCTGGCCGCCGGGCTGCTGGACCGAATGGGTCGCGTCCATGATCACCGGCCAGCCGGTCTGTGCCATGATCGGCAGGCTCCGCATGTCGGCCACCAGCGTGTTGTAGCCGAAGCTGACCCCGCGTTCGGTCAGAAGGATGCGGCTGTTGCCGGTGCTTTCCACCTTGGCCGCCACATTGGCCATGTCCCAAGGGGCAAGAAACTGGCCTTTCTTGATGTTCACCACCGCCCCCGTCTCACCCGCGGCGAGTAAAAGGTCGGTCTGGCGGCAAAGGAAAGCGGGGATCTGTATGACGTCGACGACCGTCGCTGCCTCGCGCGCCTGGGCGATGTCGTGGATATCGGTCAGGACCGGGATGCCGGTGGCCCGGATCGCCGCCAGCACTTTCAGCCCCGCCTCGATCCCAAGGCCACGGCGGCCGGTAAGCGAGGTGCGGTTCGCCTTGTCGTAGCTGGCCTTGAAGACGTATTGCGCACCCGCCGCGGCGCACACCCTGGCCATTTCGCCCGCGATCATCTGCGCGTGATCCAGGCTTTCCAGCTGGCACGGGCCCGCAATCACCAGAAGCGGGCGGTCGTTGCCGACGGTGAGCCCGCCGATCGAGACTTCCTTCATGCGCATCCTCAGCCTGATGTCAGGACGAGACCTGTTCCCGCAGGATCGCGGCGGTCATCGAGACCATGAGGTAAATGCCAAGCAGGATCAACATCGTCACGATGGTATTCTCGAAGGCCCGGGGAAAAGCGGCCTCATCGGGCGGGATCGGGCTTACAGACAGCGACAGATAGCGCACCTGACGGTTGGCTTCGACCCGTGCGGTTTCCATCGACTGCAGCGCCTGGGTCAGAAGCATCTGCCGGGTCTGCAGGTCCGACTGTGCCACCAGAAGCTCGCCCTGGACTTCGGCCAGGCTGGTCTCGCCGACCGCCTTTTCGGTCATCCGGCCCCGGAGCACGGCGATTTCCGCTTCAAGCGTGGCGATCCGCTGCTTGATCGGCTCCATCCGCGCCTGGTTCGGCTCGGGGTTGGCTTCCATCTGGGCGAGCGACAGTTTATCCTGCGTCAGCTGCGATTCAAGATTGCCGATCTGACCGACGAGAAGCCCGACCTCGGTTTCCGACGACAGGACCTTGAACTTCTCCTGCAGCTCGACCAGCCGGCGCTGCGATGCGCTCAGTTCTTCTTGTGCCTTGTCATAGCCTTCCTGCGCATCCTTCATCTGATCCGCGCGCAGGCGCTGCGTCAGATGGTCAACCTGTTCTTCGGCGTATGAGATAAGCTGCTCGGACCAGCGCGCCGCGACCTGGGGGTCGGTGGCGATCACGTCCATCCGGATCACGCCTTCCGTGGTATCGAACGAGATCTTCAGGAACTTCCGGTAGACCTTGTAGGCGGCCTCAAGGCTTGCATCCGGGGCCAGCCGCTGCAGCGCGTCGATCTTCAGGTCCTGGAAATGCTCGCGGAAGCCGAGATCGGATTCCAGCCGTCCCATCGCCTCACGCGATTGCAGATAGCCCTGCACGGCAATCGAATCCTGCGAGGTGGCAAAGGCGGTACCGGAAAAGAGCCCGCCCATCGCTCCGCCGCCCCCTGCAGGCCCGGCCTGCTGGATGACGAACTCTGACCGGACCGAAAACATCGGCGTGGCGATGACGTAGAAGTACCAGCCCGCAAGGAAGGTCGGCAGGAAGACGAAGGCGAAAAGCCTGCCGGCGAGGAGCGCAAGCCGACGGCGGCGGCGGCGCGCGATGTCTTGCTGCATCCGCAGGATTTCGGCGGCCTGGTTCACTTCGGCCCGCTGCTGCGTCGATGGGAGCGGGGTCGGTTTCGTCCTCTCGGGCAGGTTCACGGTATCGCCTGGAAGGCGGGTCAGCTCGCGGCTTTGCGGCGCGGGCCCGTCAAGCTTGGGTTGCGGATCGGTCTCGGGGCTCACGATATGCAGCATCGAGGCGCGCGAGAACGGATCGATCCCGGCATCGCGCAGAATGCGGACGGCGTCGAACTCGGACCGGGGCTGGAAGCCGCGTTTCTGCGCGATCAGGAGGGCGCGGCGAAGCTGGCGACTGGTGTGCCCTTCGTCCATGATGGCCTGAATTGCGGCCGCGACCTCATCTTCCTGCGAGCGCGGGACGCGGTGGAGCGTCGCCGAGGCGGTGGCAGGTGCTGCGGTCTCGGTCGCCGGCCGGTCTTCGGGCCGCTTGAAATCGAGATTGCCGAACCCGTCGTCGTGATTGTCGAAGAGATGTTCACCCGACGCCGGTTCGGGCGCGGGAACAGGCCGCTCGACCGGGCGGATGTTGTAACGGGCGGCCTTAGGTGTAGTCATAAAGACGTTTCGCTTCTTCGAGGGTCTCGAACTGATAGAGCCTGCCGTTCTTCAGCACGGCGGCTGAACGGCAGAACTTCTCCAGCGTCTTGGGAGAGTGCGAGACGATGACGACGGTCGATTTCTTGAGCCGTTCCTGCAGGATGTTGCCGGCCTTGCGGTTGAATTCCACGTCGGCGGTGGCGGGCATGCCTTCGTCGATGAGGTAGATGTCGAATTCGATCGACAGGAGCAGCGAGAACGAAAACCGCGACCGCATGCCGGAGGAGTAGGTGGCCAGCGGCATCTCGAAGTATTCGCCCAAGCCGCAGACCCAGCGGCAGAAGCTTTCGACATAGTCCGGGTCAAGCCCGTAAAGCCGGGCGATGTAGCGGCAGTTTTCCTTGGCCGAGTGCTTGTTGTTCACGCCGCCCATGAAGCCCAGCGGAAACGACACGCGCGAGGTCTTGCGGATGGTGCCTTCGTCGGGTTTTTCCAGCCCGGCCATCATGTTGATGATCGTGGTCTTTCCGGCACCGTTGCCCGCCAGGATGCCAAGCGAATTCCCAAGGTCCACCCGGAACGAGGCGCGGTCCAGGATGACCTTGCGCTGGGTCCCGGTCCAGAACGATTTTGAGACTTCGCGAAACTCGATCATCTTTGCCTTTGCCCCGGAAGGCGGGGCGCCTCGGGTTCTGAGTACGGGCGTACCGTTAACATCTGGTTTGCGGCCTTAAAAGGGCCGGACCGGGGAATGGGCGGGGAGAGGGTGCGGGTCACGGGGATTTGCGCAACGAGGGCGCGCGGTAAAGGAGGAGCGCCAGCGGCCCCGCCAGAAAGCTTAATGCAAGCCCAAGCCGGGCCGCTTCCTGCATCGCGCCGCCGGGAAGTGCTGCTTCAAGGCTGAGAACGGGCACGGTGAAGGCCATCGCCATGATCACGATCATCTTCAGGATATCACGCAACGTAATGCCGTGCGGCAGCCTGAGGCCAAGCCCCGCCGCAAGGCCGAGCCCCAGGATCAGCATGCCGAACGGCCGGCCAAGCCATAGCGCGGCAAGTGTCGTGACGGTCGTCGGCGCGAAGGCCCAGAGGTCGACCCCGCCGCGGGTCAGGCCGAAGAGGAACAGGACCAGCGTGATCGGCCAGACCAGTGCATGGACAAGGCGGTTCAGCGGATCCTGCAAGAGCTCTTCAACTTCGGCAAAAAGCCCGAAGCTCCGGTCGGCATGCGCGATCACCGGGATGACCGGCAGAAGGCCCAGAACGGGCGGCAGCCCCGAGGCCGCAACGCCGATCCACGAAAGACAGCCCGCGACGACATAGGGGAGGAGCTGCTGCCGAAGCCGCCGCTGGCGTTCGGGCGCGTCGGCGGGCGGGTCCCGTCCGAAAAGCGCCCAGGTCGCCAGGGCTGCGGCAAGCGGCAGGATAAGCCAGAGAAGACGCACAGAGGCATCCACCTGGCTAAGGCCAAGGATCAGAAGCGCCAGGATATCGGTCGCGATCGACAGAAGCAGCAGAAGGTGCAGCGCCGGGTGACCGGGGCCGAAGACCCGTCTCCCGACCAGATAGCAAAGGACCACATCCGTCCCAAGCGGAACCTGCCAGCCGGTGGCGAAACCGGCTTCCTCGGCGGTCTCGACCAGGCTGCCCACAACGAGCCATGTCAGTCCCGCCCCAAGGAGGCCTCCGAAGGTCAGCCCGGCTGGCAAAAGCGCCTGCCTCCCCTTGAGGGCACCGCGTTCCAGCGTCAGGGCCTCCCAAAGCTCCTTTCCGATGAAGAAAAGGAAGAGGGTCATCAACCCGTTCGCGACAATCGACATCGGCGTCAGGCTGATCGGCAGGGGCGCCAGCCAGCCGGGCAGGTCGAGATCGAGAAGCCGCCATTCGATGGTGTCGTAGTAGGTGGCAGGCGACAGGTTGACCCAAAGCGTCGCAAGACCCGCGCCGCCGAGAAGCGCCTGGGCAAAACGGGGCACGAATGAGGAAACGCGGTACATCGGGGTGCACTCGGAGCGGGGCGGTATGACTGTGGTGTGCCCCGGATTGCCGCGTGCCGCAATGGGGGCTTGGCCGGCAGGGCTTGTCGTGCGCGTATGCCGTGCTGGCGGTGGGTTTATTTGAGTGTCTGCTGAGCGGGAGGGATCGGTCGTTCACGGGTTGCGTTCGGTGGCCCGCAAAATGATGATACTTGTAGAATTGGCAGGTGAGGGGCGGCGATGGAAGATATCTGGCTTCAATACGCAAAGCGTCTTCATGCCCTGGCTTCTACTGGCGCGACCTATGCCAAAGACCGCTATAATCTTGAACGTTATCAAGAGATCGGTCGAATGGCTGTCGAGATGATCGCGAACCTCGGCACGGTGCCAGTCGACCGGGTTCAGGAACTGATAGGGCCGTTTGCTCAGGGCTACGCGACACCGAAAGTGGATGTCAGGGGTGCCGTATTTGTCGATGGCCGGGTTCTACTGGTTCGGGAGCGGACAGACGGCCGTTGGTCGCTTCCCGGCGGGTTCGCAGATGTGGGGCTGTCGCCCGCCGAGAATGTCTCCAAGGAAATTCGCGAGGAGACCTGCCTGGAGGTGAATGTGGAAGCGCTCATCGGTGTTCGCCACAAGGCAAAAGGGCCATACGAGCCGGATGCAAGAGACTTCTACAAGCTTTTCTTTGCCTGCACGGTGACTGGCTCGTTCGATGGCCCGCGCGATCCTGACATTGTCGAGCATGATTTCTTCGGGCTTGCCGAAATACCTCCGCTTTCGCTTGGGCGGACATCGAACGAGGATGTCGAGATGGCGTTTGCGCATCATCGCGAATTGGGTCGAGCATTCTTCAACTGAGGCAGCCTTGCATGCGCATTCATATCCGCATCAGGCTCGAAGCTGTCATTTGAACTGAGCCATCAAGACAGGGGCAGGGGCTTGCGCGTCACCGTCCGGCGGGGCAGCCTTTTGCGATGGGGCTTCCAGAGGACATCCGGGGATGCCGGCTTTGCACCGAGCGGTTCGCCGCGACGGCGACGGCACATCAGCCCCGACCGGTGGTCTGGTTCCGGCCCGGCGCCCGGCTTCTGATCGCAGGCCAGGCCCCCGGTGCGCGGGTCCATGAAAGCGGGCGGCCCTTCACGGACCGCTCGGGCGACCGGTTGCGCGACTGGACGGGGCTGTCCGAGGCCGAGTTCTATGACCTCACCCGGGTCGCCATCGTGCCCATGGCCTTCTGCTTTCCCGGCTACGACGCGAAGGGGGCAGACCTGCCGCCGCCCGCGATCTGTGCGGCCACCTGGCGGGACCCGGTGATGGCGGCCCTCGGCGCGGTGCGTCTGACGCTTCTCGTCGGAGGTGCCGCGATCCGCTGGCACCTCGGCGCCCGCGACGTCACCGCGGCCGTGGCCGATTGGCGTGGGCCTGCCGCGCGCGGCGTCTTTCCCTTGCCGCATCCCTCGTGGCGGAATACGGGGTGGCTGAAGCGCAACCCGTGGTTCGAGGCCGAGCTTCTGCCGGTACTGCGCGCGCGGGTGCGGGAGGTGATGGAGACGGAATGACGCGGGTTATCGTTCTGAACGGTGTGGGAAGCGTGGGCAAGTCATCGCTGGCGGCCGCCGTTCAGGCGCTGAGCGAAGGGCCGCTACTGCATGTCGCGATGGACAGTTTCCTGGAAATGCTGCCGGAGAAGCTTAAGGATCACCCCGACTGGATAAGCTATGTCATGGTGGACGACAGGGTCGAGGTTCAGGTCGGGCCGGTTGGCGCTCGGTTGCTGGACGGCATGCTCGGGGCGGTCGCTGCGCTGGCCGACGCGGGGTGCGACCTGATCTTTGATGCGGTGATGGATCGGGAACGGGTAGCGGCTTGCCGCGCGCGGCTTCAACCGTTCGACGCGGTATTTGTCGGGCTTGTCGCGCCGCTGGAGGTCATCGAGGCCCGAGAGGCACAGCGCGGCGATCGGAAGATCGGTCTGGCGCGAGCACAGCATGGCCGGGTGCATGTGGGGGTCGACGACGACCTTACGCTCGACATGGCGGAACTGACGCCGGAGGCGGCGGCACGGGTTCTTTGCGAAAGGTTCGGGCTATGAGTGGGGCAAGGGATGTCTGAACTGGTGACCTTTCTCGACGCAGCCCATGCCGCCGTTTCGGCCGACCCCGAGAACGAGGCGCTGCGGCTGCGGTTCTTCGAGCGGCTGGCGGATGGCGAGATGGTGATCCTTCTGGAGCGGGAGGCGGTGGGGGAGAGCCTGGAGCCAAAGGTCTTCGAGCTGGAGGAGGGGCCGGTGGTCCTGGTCTTTGACCGGGAAGAGCGGCTGGCGGCCTTCACCGGCGGGATCGCTCCCTATGCGGCACTTCCAGGGCGGGTGATCGCGGGGATGCTGAAAGGGCAGGGGATTGGCCTCGGGGTGAACCTCGGGGTGGCGCCGTCGTCGATGCTTCTGCCGCCCGAGGCGATGGACTGGCTGGCCGAAACGCTGGATGGGGGTCCCGAAGAGGTCGAGGCGCTGCCGGTCGAGTTTCTGCCGCCCGCGGTCCCCGAGGCGGTGATCGCGGCTCTGGATGCGAAGCTGGCGAAAGCCGGTGGCCTTGCTCCGGCCGCGGTCCTATGTGCGGTTGTCTATCGTGGCGGGCGGCGCGGCCATCTGCTCGGGTTTCTGGACGCGGTTGAGGGTGCGGAGGCGGCGCTGGCGCGGGCGATGCGCGAGGCGCTGGTGTTTTCGGGGGTCGAGGCGGGGGAGCTGGACGTCGTGTTCCTCGGGTCGGCCGATGCGTCCGCCGCGGCGATGACGCGGGTGGGCCTGCGGTTCGATCTGCCCGCGCCGGAAGTGCCGGTTGCACCTGCAGCGCCAGGGCTCGACCCGTCGCGCCCGCCGAAGCTGCGGTGAGGAAATCGAGCGCCTTCGGCGCGAAGACTTTTTGTCTCGCCTCTGGCCTGCGGCCAACCGGCTCGGGGTTTTGCGCGCCGCGCGGGGATATCTGAGCAAAGATGAAAGCTGAAGTGTTGGGGTATAATGATACCGTTATTGTAAGCTATTGTTTATATGTAGTTTATTATTGTCTCAATGCCTTGACGGGGTGACTGGCTTCAGCGATAAGCCCGCATCCGAGATTCCAGGGGCGCCTTTGCCCCTTCTTCATTGGGAAGCTACGATGAAAACCTTCACCGCTACTCCGGCGGACATCGAGAAGAAGTGGATCCTGATCGACGCCGAGGGCGTTGTTCTGGGCCGCCTTGCCACGATCGTCGCCAATATCCTGCGCGGCAAGAACAAGCCGACCTTCACCCCCCACATGGACATGGGTGACAATGTCATCGTCATCAACGCCGATAAGGTGCAGATGACGGGCAAGAAGCGCGACGACAAGGTCTACTACTGGCACACCGGCCATCCGGGCGGCATCAAGCAGCGGACCGCGCGTCAGGTGCTGGAAGGCGCCCACCCCGAGCGTGTCGTCGAAAAGGCCGTCGAGCGCATGATCACCCGCAATCGCCTTGGCCGTCAGCAGATGACGAACCTCCGCGTCTATGCCGGTGCGGCGCATCCGCATGAGGCGCAACAGCCGACCGTTCTGGACGTGAAAGTCCTGAACCCGAAGAACACCCGGAGCGCGTGATCATGGCCGATATCAAATCTCTCGATGACCTGAAGTCGGCCGTCGGTTCCGCCCCCGCCGCCGTGGAAGCGGCTCCGCGGGTTCCGGTCCGCGACAAGCTGGGCCGCAGCTACGCCACGGGCAAGCGCAAGGATGCGGTCGCCCGCGTCTGGGTCAAGCCCGGTTCGGGCAAAGTGACCGTCAACGGCAAGGAAATGGCGGTCTACTTCGCCCGTCCGGTGCTGCAGATGATCCTGAAGCAGCCCTTCACCGTTGCAAACGTGGAAGGCCAGTTCGACGTCTATGCGACCGTTGCCGGTGGCGGGCTTTCGGGCCAGGCCGGTGCCGTGAAGCACGGGATTTCCAAGGCGCTCCAGCTTTATGAGCCCGCTCTGCGCGGCGCCCTGAAGGCCGCAGGCTTCCTGACCCGCGACAGCCGTGTGGTCGAGCGCAAGAAGTATGGCAAGCCGAAGGCCCGCCGCAGCTTCCAGTTCTCGAAGCGCTAACCTACGCGCTGAGGCGCACCCTATGGATCGGAACGGCCCGCCCCTGGCGGGCCTTTTCGTTTGTCCACGGTGGACAGACCCGCCACGCCTATTGAGATCAATGGTTTGCAGGTCGGTGATTTCGAAAGCGTTAATGATTGGTCGCTCCCGGCGCACTGCGGTTTCCAAGTCAACGCTGGCTTTGCTGAGCCGGTGACGATATCTCGAAAGCGCCTTTCCGCTATTGTTTGCTTTCAAATCTGATATTGGCAAAACAATTCGCGGCGCAGGGCAGTATCTTGAACTATCGCAAGGAGATCGACGGGCTGCGCGCAGTAGCGGTGCTTCCGGTCATCCTTTTCCACGCAGGGTTCAGCGCATTTCCGGGCGGCTATGTCGGCGTTGACGTCTTCTTCGTCATCAGCGGCTATCTGATCACCGGCATCCTGATCGACGAGATCAGACGCGGCGAGTACTCGGTGCTCAGGTTCTACGAGCGTCGCGCGCGGCGTATCCTGCCCGCGTTGTTCGGCGTTCTGCTGATCTGCATCCCGTTTGCGTGGATGTGGCTGCTGCCCGAACAGCTTTCCGATTTCGCCGCAAGCCTGGCCTCGGTTCTGGTCTTTATCTCGAACATCTATTTCATGAGCCAGGTCAGTTATTTCGCGCCTACGGCCGAGCTCCTGCCCCTGCTGCATACTTGGAGCCTGGCTGTCGAGGAGCAGTACTATCTGCTTTTTCCGCTGATCGTCGCGGGTTCGTTGCGGTTCGGTTTACGGGCGCTATTTGCCGTTACGCTGATCCTGACGCTGTCCAGCCTTGCGCTGAGCGAAGCGGGCCTGAGGATGGAACCGGGGCGGAACTTCTTCTTCACCCTGTCTCGGTTCTGGGAACTTGGAGTCGGCTCGCTTTGTGCGGTGGTATCGGTCTGGCGCAGCGAGCTTCGGAACGGCCCGCTGGCCATTCTGGGTCTGATGCTGATCCTGGGGGCCGTGTTCCTGTATGGCCGCAGTGTTCCTTTTGCCGGGCTTTATGCGCTGGTCCCGGTATGCGGCGCCGCACTCATCGTGTTGTTCTGCCGTGCAGACACATTGGCCGGGCGGATGCTGTCGCATCCCTTTCCGGTCGGCATTGGGCTGATCAGCTACAGCGCTTACCTCTATCATCAGCCGCTCTTTGCCTTTGCGCGGATACGCAGCGCCGAGGAACCGGGGCTTGTCCTGCTGTCCGTCCTTTGCCTGGCTTCGCTTGGGCGTGGTTGGCTAAGCTGGCGGTTCGTCGAGCGCCCTTTCCGCGGCGCGAGGGCGACGATCCTTCCCTACCGGCGCCATTTCGGTGCCGTCTTCGCGGCGACTGCCTCAGCGCTTTTTGTGGTCGCCGTCGCCATCTACGCCAAAGACGGCTATCCGGGCAGGGTGGTCGAGCGGTTCGCCGGCGAGATCGGTAATGACGCGTTCTTTCGCGATGCTGAGGAACGCTTCTATCCCTGCACGCCTGATGAGCTTTTCAAGGCTACGCTACGGTATGAGGGCAGACCCCGGTGCCTTCAAAGCCGGCCGGACCAACCCGCAACGGTTGCGGTCGTTGGCGATTCCCATGCCGAGCATCTTTTTGCCGGGATTGCTGGATCGATGCCCGACGATGTCGTGGTGATCTACCTGCAGGACACAGTCCCATTCCGCAGCGCCCCTGAAATGCAGGACATCTATGCCGAAATCGAACGCAATAAGAACCTGAAGACCGTCGTTTTCGCGATGCATTGGCCAAGGCGCTTTGCCGCGTTCGATGATGAAGTGGCGTTCCGCACCGAACTTCGCTCCACGCTGTCCGGTCTGCAGCATCTTGGCGTCATGGTCCTTGTGGCCGGGGATCTGCCCTGGTTTGTGTCAGAGCCGCCGAACTGCAAGTATGAGGTTTTTGAAGGAAACCTTCGCTACTGCACCGCCGAAAGAGCGGATTCGATCGAAGCTAAACGCAGTTATGGGCCGATCCTTGCAGATGTGACATCCAAACTTGGTATCCCGCTGGTTCCGGTCCGCGATCTGTTCTGCGACGACGATGCCTGTTCGATGGTGCGGGACGGGGTGATCCTCTACCGCGACAGCAACCACCTGAACACTTCCGGCGCGGAAGTTGTCGGCGCAAAGGTGGCGGAGGAAGTCCTGTCCGAGCGCCGCAGAGCTGATGCACCATGAGGAAGATGGGCCGGTTGCCCGGCCCAGTCAGGGAAAACGTAGAGAACGGGTCAGGCCCTGACAATCTCTGGCGTGATCACCTGTTTCATCGCGTTGGAATAGGCGCAGATGCGGCGGGCCTCGGTGATCACACGGTCGGCGTCGGCATCGGTCAGGCCGGACAGGGTGACCGACAGGGCCGGGATCACTCCGAACGCGCCGTTGTCGTCGACCGTCAGCTTCACCTCTGCCGCGACCCCGATGCCCGAGGGCGCAAGTCCCATCCCGCGCGCCGCATGCGCCAGCGACGAGGTGAAGCAGGCCCCGAACCCGGCGGCGAAAAGCTGCTCGGGGTTGGTGCCGTTGCCCGAACCGCCGATGTCCACCGGCAGCGCGAGGGCCAGGTCAAGCTTGCCGTCATCCGACCGGGCGGTGCCGTCGCGGCCGCCGGAGACGGTGACGCGGGTGATGTAGAGTGTTTTCATCGCGATCACCGGTCGGCAGGTTGGGCGGCGAGGTCGTAGAAGACCTGCGGCATGCCCTGCACGCCAAGCTGGGCAAAGGCGCGGGGCCAGTCGAACTGGTCCCAGTGTTCGTAAAGCTGGCCGTCGCGCACCGTCCAGACGTCGATGGCGTCGAACTCCAGCTTCTGGCCGGTTGCTTCGATGCCCAGAAGCGGGGCGCCGGTCAGGGTGCCTTCCCAGGTCCAGCGGGTGACGACCCGGTCTTCGGTCGCGAACACGTCATGCAGCGTAAAGCGCGCATCCGGCATCGAGGCGTAGATCGCCGGGATGAAGTCGATCAGGCCCTGCCGCCCCTCGGGCACCAGCGGGTTGTGCTGGATGTAGTCCTCGGCCACCAGGATGTTCAGCATCTCGATCCGTTTGGCCTGATCGGCTTCGTTCAGCATCACCTCTGAAAAGCTGCGGCCGAGCCATTCGTTGTAGGCAACCGTGCCGGGCGCATCCGGGGGTGGCGGAAGGAGGTCCTGGGCAAAGGTGGGGCCAGCCAACAGAAAGACGGCCGCGAAAGCGGCAAAGGGCGCAAGTCGGGTCATTTTCATGGTTCCAGCGGTCGGGCGCCGACCGGAGCGGAGACGGCCATCCGCCTCTCGCTCCGAATAAATGATCAATCGATCACAAACAAGATCGGATGAGGCTTGATGCGTGATCGATCGATCACTATACTGTGAGACATGGCCCGACCTCGTGCATATGACCCCGATGATGCCGTGACCGCCGCGATGCGGGTGTTCTGGCAGAAGGGCTACGTGGCGACGTCGATGTCGGACATCTACGCGGCGACGGGCCTGAAGCCGGGGAACCTCTATGCGACCTTCACCGACAAGGAATCGCTCTTCCGCCGCGCGTTCGAGGCCTATGGCGCCCAGTTCCGCGCGACCCTTCCGCAGGACCGCAGGGGCCTGCGCGCGATAGGTGACTGGCTTGATGTGCAGGCCCGGCTGGCCTCTGAAGACCCGGACAGAAAGGGCTGCCTGATCGTCAATACGCTTGCGGAACGCGAGGCGCTCAGCCCGGAAACCCAGGCGCTTGCCGATACGCGGCTGGCGGAGATCAAGGATTTCTTCGCCGGTGCGCTGCGCGAGGCCCGGTCAGACGGTGAACTTGAAGCCCACGTTGATCTTGCGGCGACGGCTGACTTCCTTACCGGTTCGGTGCTTGCGATCATGGCCCTTGGCCGGGCGCGTGCGCCCGAGGAAATGATCTGGAACATGGCGGCGACGGCGAAAGAGGCCTTGAAGGGCCCTGGTTCGAGCAGGCCAAAAAAAGGGCCGGTGTGACCCGGCCCAGTCAGGGGTAAGAGCGAAGAACGCTCGGGGAAAAGGGGCGATCAGGGCTGCCAGAAGGGCTTGGCGCATTCGATCTGCGCTTCGTCGCGCGTGAGGCCGATATCGTGCAGAAGATGAAGGTCGAGATTGCCCAGCTGGGCGCGGTCGCGGCGGCGTGCGGAAGCCTGGACAACAAACCGGGTGATGCGCGCGACAAGCCCGGTCGGGCGGCGCAGGGGAAGGGTCTGGATATGGCTCTGGGGCATTTTTGCCTCCTTCGATTTGTATTGATGCAATAGGAATTGGTTGGTAGACACAATCTACACGGACCGCACAATGAGTCGCCAGAGGATTATTGTGACTGATACAAGTTGGGCGCCTACCTTGAGTCAATTTCCCGGCCCGAAGTATCTGGCCCTGTCGCGGGCTTTGCGTGATGCGATCCGCAGCGGCGAATTACCCGAGAATTCTCAATTACCTACAGTGCGCGACCTGGCCTGGCGGCTGCACCTGACGCCCGGCACGGTGGCGAGGGCGTATCAGCTGGCGACGCAAGAGGGGCTTCTGGCGGCAACGGTGGGCCGCGGGACCTTTGTGGCGGCACAATCGCCGCGCCTAGGTCCGACGCAGGCATTGTATACCGAACGGATCACTGGCGGCACCACGGGGCTTGTCGACCTCCGCCCGCCGCAGGTGCCAGAGGTGGGGCAGGCCGAGGCGTTCCGGGCAGCACTTCTGGAGATGGCGGGGACGACGGGGCAGGGGTGGCTCGACTACACCAGCCAGATGGGCGAGGCAGCGCTTCGGGCCGAGATCGTGGGCTGGATGGGCGACCGTATCCTGGGGCCCATCGCGCCGGAAGACGTGACGCTGACCCATGGCGGGCAGAATGCGATCCACCTGATCTTCGACTGCTGCCTGCGCGGCGAACGCCCCGTGGTCCTGATCGAGGAACTGGCCTACCCCGGCTTCCGCTACGCCGCCCGCGCAGCCCGTGCCGAAGTCGTGCCGGTCGAGATCGACGAGCACGGGATCGTCCCCGAAGCGCTGGAGGCCGCCTGCCGCCGTCATGGCGCGCAGGTCCTGTGCCTGACGACCGAAGCGCAGAACCCCTCGACCGGTCGCATGCCGGTGAAGCGGCGGCAGGCGATTGCCGAGATCGCCCGCGCCTACGACCTCCAGATCCTCGAAGACGACTGCTATTCCGTGGCGGAGAGCACGATCCCGTCGTTGCGCGCGCTGGCGCCCGAGCGTGTCTGGCTGGTCGGCAGCGTCTCGAAGACGATCTCGGCCGCGCTCCGCTTCGGCTATGTGATCTGCCCGGCGGGGATGGGCGAGGCCGGTCGCCTCACCGCCCAGCACGGCTTCTTCGCCCTCTCCCGCCCCGTCGCGGACCTCATGCTCCACCTCTTCCGCTCCGGCGCCGCCCGCGACATCCGCGCCCGCGTGCAGGCCGAGTTCGCCGAGCGGCAGAAGATCCTCGTCAACCACCTCGGCGCCTTCGATCTTGGCTGGCAGCCCGGCGTGCCCTTCGTGTGGCTGCGCTTGCCCCTCGGCTGGCGTGCGTCGACCTTCCTTCGCACCGCCGAGGCGAAAGGGGTCCTGGTCCGCTCCGCCGACGAATACGCCGTCGTCCACGGCCGCGCCCCGAATGCG
Organism: Tabrizicola sp.; assembly: GCF_051645465.1. Classification (GTDB taxonomy): domain Bacteria; phylum Pseudomonadota; class Alphaproteobacteria; order Rhodobacterales; family Rhodobacteraceae; genus Tabrizicola. Next base: position 24,191 of record NZ_JBOFBI010000271.1, read on the forward strand.
ATCCGCATCGCCATCGCCGCCAACCTCTCGCGCCCGGCATTCGAGACCGCCATACGCACCCTGGCCGAGCTTCTCGCCAAGCCGCCAAGCGACCTTCTGGTCTAGGCCAACTGACGCCGGGGCAGGCTGGAATTCCTGACCTGTTGCAAATGAGACTCGCTCACGCGGAATTGCCCACAGCGGGAGTTGACCCAAGTGGCACATCTGCCTCAGGATTCCCGGACGAGCAGCAATAAGAGAGCCCAAAAATGGGACTACAATCCGCATTCCACGCGCCGCACGGCGGCGCGGATTTTCTTGGTTGGCGCAAAACCCGTCAGGGTGGAACCGAGATCGTCTATGACGACGGTGTCACCCGCCGGATGATCTGGCGCGTTGCGACCAGCGACCCCTCCGAAGCCCGCATTTCCGAGGCCCTGCGCGTCGCCGTAGGCAGTATCCGCGTGGTTCCGACGCTTTACGACGAGCTGAAGAAGCGGGCGATCGCGATCGAGCGCGTGGCGGGCTGACCTCTGCCCAAAGAAATGGCCGGTTCTGTCCCCTTCAAGGGGCAGATGCCGTTTTGCGGTCATCGCCCCTTGCCTAACGCCGCGCAACCCGGCTAGCCTTGAGCGAACAACAAGACTGACACGAGTTCGGTCACTCAGGGGGCAAGATGGCGCAAACGCCAAGTTCCGAGGCCAGGACTGGCCTTAAGCTGATCAGTCCGACAGCGATCTACGTGATTCTGCTTCTTGCGGTGCCGCTGGCGACGGTCCTCCTTTATTCGGTCCTCACCGGCGGGCGCGGCGTCGTCTCGCTGCCCGTCACCGGTGAGAACTACTCCGAGCTCTGGTCGAAGTCGGTCTACGGCTACATCATGTTCAAGTCGCTGATGGTGGCGCTTGCCGTCACTTTCATCACGGTGATGCTGGCCTACCCGGTCGCCTATTTCGTCAGCTTCCACGTGAAACCCGAACGCAAGAGCCTGTGGCTCTTCCTGATCACGATCCCGTTCTGGACCAGCTACATCATCCGCGTCAGCCTCTGGTTCGTGATCCTGGGCTACGGCGGGATCATTGACAGCTCGCTCATGTCCTTGGGCCTCATCGATACCCAGCTGAACATCGCGAGCTACTCGATCCTGTCGATCATCATCGTGCTGGCCCACGCCTATGCGCCCTTTGCAGTGCTGCCGATCTTTGTCAGTCTTGAAAAGGTCGACCGCAGCCTTCTGGAAGCCGGGCAGGACCTGGGTGAAAGCCGCTGGGTCACCTTCCTGCGCGTCACGCTGCCGCTGTCGATGCCGGGGGTGATCGCCGCGGCACTGATCGTCTTCATCCCGACCGTTGGCGACTATGTGACTCCGGAACTGGTGGGTGATGGCAAGGAACCGATGATCGCCAACCTGATCGAGACGCAGCTCCTGAAGCTGCAGAATTACCCGCAAGGCTCGGCCTTTGCCGTGGCCTCGATGCTGATGGTGGGTATCGTCAGCGTGATCTTCGTCCTTTGGAACAAGCGCTACATCGGGGGGCAGAAATGAAGAAGGCTCCCGGGCTGAAAAGCTTTGCGCTGTTCTATCTCTTCTTCCTCTATTTCCCGATCCTGCTTCTACCGATCTTCGCCTTCAACGACAGCCGGGTGGTGGCCTTTCCGCTGCAGGGCCTGACCTTCCAGTGGTTCGGAGAAATGTGGGCCGACCAGAACCTGCGCAATGCGGCCCAGAACAGCCTGATCATCGCGCTTTCAGTTGCGACCCTATCCACCATCCTCGGTATCTTCGCGGCCCGCGCTTCGGTGCGCTACAACTTCCCCGGCAAGGCGCCGATCATGGGGATGATCATGCTGCCGCTGGTCCTGCCCGAGATGATCGTAGCGATGGCGCTGCTCGTCGTGCTGCTGTCGATCGGCATTCCGCTCTCGCTCTTTACGGTGATCATCGGTCAGGTCCTGATCTGCACACCCTTCGCGGTGGCGATCCTGACCTCGGCGTTCCAGTCGCTCGACCGCTCGCTGGAAGAGGCGGCGATGGACCTTGGTGAAACCGCCATCTCGACCTTCCGGCTGATCGTCCTGCCCCTGGTCATGCCCGGCATCCTGGCAAGCTTCCTGATCTGCTTCACCATCTCGTTCGACGAATTCATCATCTCGAACTTCCTTGGCTCGGGGCAGCCGATCCTGTCGGTCTACATCTTCGGCCAGTTCCGCTTCCCGGCCAAAGTGCCCTCGATGCTGGCGCTTGGCACCGTGCTTGTTCTCTTCTCGATCATCCTGCTCGGCGTGGCCGAGTACTTCCGTCGTCGCGGCATTGCCAAGGCGGGGGGCAACGCTTCCGGAGGCTTCCTGTGACCGCAACCGACGACCGCCCGACCATGATCGAGTTCAAGGACGTCCATAAGTATTATGGCGACTACCATGCGCTCCGGGGCATCAACGGCACGATCAAGGCGGGGGAGTTCTTCTCGCTTCTTGGCCCATCGGGCTGCGGCAAGACCACGCTTCTGCGCA
>NZ_JBOFBI010000272.1:0-1582 GCF_051645465.1 Tabrizicola sp.
TCCATCACTTGCTGCATTCGGGCGGCTGCTCGATCGATCAGGTCCGCGCCTGGGTGATCAACCGGTACTACTATCAAAGCCGCATCCCGATGAAGGACGCCGCGTTCATGAGCCGGGTGGATGACCCGGCTCTGCGCCGCGCCTGGCGGTCGCGGATTGAAGACCACGACGGCACCTCGCAGCGCGAGGGTGGCATCGCCCGCTGGCTCCGGCTCGCCGAGGCGGTCGGGCTTGACCGCGACTACGTGGCCTCGGCCCGGGGGGTGCTTCCCACCACCCGCTTTGCGGTGGATGCCTATGTCCGCTACGTGCGCGACGAGCCGCTGCTGAAGGCCGTGGCCTCATCGCTGACCGAGCTTTTCGCGCCGAAGATCCATGCCGAGCGGATCGCCGGACTGCTGGAGAACTACGACTTCGCCACGCCCGAGACGATCGCTTACTTCCGCCATCGCCTTGACGAAGCCCCAAAGGACGTGGCCTTCGGTCTTGGCTGGGTGCTGGACCATGCCGTAACTGCGGCAGATCAGGATGCCGCCGCTGCGGCACTGATCTTCAAGACCGAGGTGCTCTGGTCGCAACTGGACGCCCTCTATTCCGCCTACGTGGCCCCTGGAAACATCCCCCCCGGTGCCTGGCGCCCCGGCGACGGGGTCGTTGCGTGACCCCGGCGACAATCCCATTGCTGCCGCGGGGCGTGCGGACGCACCACGACAGGGTGCGCGACACCGAAGTGCTGCTTGGGCCTGAGCGGGCACTGATGCTGGACGAAATCGGTGCCGCGATCTTGGCGGAGGTGGACGGAAAACGCTCTGTAGCCGAGATATCGGCGCTGCTGGCCGCACGCTACGGCGCACCGCTCGACGCCGTGCAGGACGACGTGGCCGAGTTTCTGGGCGACCTCGCCGACAAGCGGCTGCTGGACATGATCAATGCCTGAGCCGAGAATCAGCCCACCCATCGCCATGCTCGCGGAACTGACGCACCGCTGTCCGCTGGCCTGCCCCTATTGCTCCAACCCGCTGGAACTCAGCGCCAAGTCTTCCGAACTTTCGACCGATACCTGGGCCCGCGTCTTCGCCGAAGCCGCCGATCTCGGCGTCCTGCAACTGCATCTGTCCGGCGGAGAACCGGCCGCCCGGCGCGATCTTGAGGCACTGGTGGCCCATGCCCGCGCAGCCGGGCTTTACACCAATCTCATCACCTCCGGCGTCGGCCTGACCCGTGCGCGGCTTGAGGCGCTGGAGGCTGCCGGTCTCGACCACATCCAGCTTTCGGTGCAGGGCGTCACGCCCGAGGTTGCCGATCTGGTCGGCGGCTACAAAGGCGGGTTCGCCCGGAAGATGGAGGTCGCGGAACACATCGCGGAACTGGGCCTGCCGCTTACCCTCAACGCGGTGATGCACCGGCTCAATCTCGACGATCTGCCCGCCACGCTCGCGCTGGCCGAACGCCTGGGCGCACGGCGGATCGAGGTCGCCTGCGTTCAGTTCCAGGGCTGGGCACTCAAGAACCGCGGTGCCCTGCAACCGACGCGCGAACAGGTCGAAAAGGCCAAAGAGATCGTCGCCGAGGCGCGCAGGTC
>NZ_JBOFBI010000273.1:0-2215 GCF_051645465.1 Tabrizicola sp.
GTATCGACGAACATCGCATTCAGCCCGCCCGTTTCAGCGATGAAGGGGATGATCGGGCCGGTTCGCGCCGCAAGACTGCGATTAATCGCCCAGGCCGTTTCGGTGCCGCCAGTAAACGCGACACCATCAATGCCGGGATGCGCCACCAGCGCCGCGCCGATGCTGGCACCGTCACCGGGCAATAGCGCAAGCAGGTCCGGGTCAAGACCGCAGCCGTGGAACAGCTTCACCGCTTCGGCCGCGATCAGCGGGGTCTGCTCCGCTGGCTTGGCAAGGACGGCATTGCCTGCCGCCAGCGCGGCAGCAATCTGCCCGGTGAAAATAGCCAGCGGGAAATTCCACGGAGAGATGCAGACGAAAATGCCGCGTCCGAAAAGCTGCCACTGGTTAGTCTCGCCGACCGGCCCGGTGAGCGTCTGCGGGGCTGTAAACTCACGCTCGGCCAGGCAGGCGTAGTAGCGGCAGAAATCGACTGCCTCGCGAACTTCAGCGACAGCATCGTTGAAGGTCTTACCCGCTTCAAGTGCCAGCAAAGCCATTAGCCGGTCCATCTGACCTTCCAGCGCATCGCCCATCGCCCGCAGAACGGCGGCGCGCGCAGCCCCGCCGCTCTTGTCCCATGCCGGTTGCGCAAGGCGTGCGCGCCTGACAGCTTCGTCGATGTGGGCGGCACTGGCATCGCTGGCGGCACCGATGACCTGGCTCCGATCCGATGGGTTGAAAACGTCGCGCGGCGCCTTGCAGTCGAGCTTGCCGCCGTTGATGGCTCCGGCCACCGGCTGCGCTTGTTTCTGTGCGGCAATGGCGGCAGCATGAGTGGCGCGGGTGCTGGCTTGGCTGACATCGCGGCCCAGCGGATTGGCGCGGCCCGCACCGTAAATGTCGCGCGGCAAGGCGATGCGCGGATGCTTGCCCGGCTGTGCCTCGACCAGCGCAACCGGATCACGGACAACATCGACGGCGGGCACAGTTTCATCGAGCAGGACATGGACAAACGAGCTGTTCGCACCGTTCTCCAGCAGCCGGCGAACGAGATAGGGCAGCAGATCCTCATGCCCGCCGACCGGCGCATAGGCGCGCACGATCAGCGGGCCATATTCATCCGCAGCGGCCTGATAGAGCGCTTCCCCCATGCCGTGCAGCCGCTGGTGCTCGATAGCGACGCCTGCCGCAGCGGCCATGTGGCGCACGGCGGCGAGCGTGTGGGCGTTGTGGCTTGCGAATTGGGGGTAGAGGTGCGGGCTGGCATCGATCAAGGCCTTGGCGCAGACAATGTACGACAGGTCCGTCGCGGCCTTGGTGGTAAACACCGGATAGTCAGGCGTGCCCGCCACCTGGGCGCGCTTGATCTCGCTGTCCCAATAGGCACCTTTGACAAGACGTACCATAATCCGCCGCCCGGAGCGCTGTGCCAGATCGCGCAAAGCCGCAATCACCCCCGGCGCGCGCTTCTGATAAGCTTGAACCACCACGCCCAGACCCTGCCAGTTGCCAAGTTCTTCCTCATGCGCCAGTCGCTCAACCAGCTTCAGAGACAGCACCAACCGATCTGCCTCTTCGGCATCAATTGCGAAATTGAGATCAAACTTGGCGGCGATAAGCGCCAGTGCTTTGACGCGCGGATATAGCTCCGACCACACCCGGGCTTCCTGCACGGCTTCATAGCGTGGGCATAAAGCGGAAAGCTTTACTGAGACACCGTGGCCCTGTTCCGGTCCTGCTCCGCTTGAAGCCCTGCCGACGGCTTCAATGGCATCACCGTAAATCGCTGCGTATCGCGCCGCATCCTGCGCCGTTCGCGCGCCTTCACCCAGCATATCGAAGGAGCACAGCATCTTCTCGCGCTTGGCGCGCTTCAAGGCGTCGCCAATCGAGCGGCCCAAAACAAATTGTTCGCCCATGATCCGCACGGCAGCGGCCACTGCTTGCCGGATGACCGGCTCACCAGCGCGTGTCGTCAGGCGCTTCAGATAACTGCCGACATCGCGCTTCGCTTCGTCTTCAACATCGACCAATTTGCCGGTGAGCATCAACCCCCAGGTGGAGGCGTTGACGAACAAGCTGTCGGCCTTGCCGAGATGGCTCGCCCAATCGGCCATGGAAATCTGCTCGGCGATCAACCGGTCACGCGTCTCCGCGTCGGGTGTGCGCAGCAGCGCTTCGGCAAGGCACATCAGTGCCAATCCTTCGCGCGTCCCCAGCGAGAACTCCTTCA
>NZ_JBOFBI010000274.1:0-3204 GCF_051645465.1 Tabrizicola sp.
CCGTCCAGTCGAGCCTTACCTTCACCGAGCTCAAGCGCGTCTTTGACCAGACGCATCACGTTGCCGACGGCTACAAGGCCGAGGTCGTGGCAGCCTGGGGCGACCCGATGCAGGCCGGTCAGGCGGCTTTTGATGTCAAGGCGCTGAACGCGGCCGAACAGGCCGCCCGCTTTGGGTACAACTGCGATTTCATCGCCTTCATGCCGCTGCCCAGGGGGTCGCAGAATTCGGACAACGGGCTTCTGTGCGTGAACAACGAATATGTCAGCTTCAACGTCATGTTCGACAACCTGCCGGACGATGGTGAGGGCGGGAAGAAGATGACGGAGGAGCAGGTTGCCCTTTGCAACGCGGCGATCGGCCATTCCATTGTCGAGATCAAGCGTGAGGCTGGGGTCTGGAGGATCGTGCAGGACAGCCCGATGAACCGCCGGATCACGATGGACACGCCAATGGCGATTTCCGGCCCCTGCGCCGGTCATGCGTGGATGAAGACCTCGGCTGACCCTGAAGGCCTGATGGCGCGGGGCACGAACTATAACTGCGGCGGCGGTTTCACACCGTGGGGGACTGTGCTGACCTGTGAAGAGGGCGCGTCGGACACGTTCGGCGGCGACCCCACCAAATCGCCTATAGCAGATGTGTTGGAGCGCTATGGCTATGACGGGTCGGACTACTATGGCCGTGCCCGCTTTGACGACCGCTTCAACGTCGAGAAGGAACCGAACGAGCCCAACCGTTTCGATTGGGTGGTCGAGATCGACCCGTATGATCCGGCCTCGAACCCGGTGAAGCGTACTGCGTTGGGTCGCATGGCGCATGAAGCCTCGACGACAGTCGTGAACAAGGACGGTCGCGTGGTCGTCTACATGGGCGACGACGATTACTTCGAGTACGTCTACCGCTTCGTGTCGGATGCCGCCTATGACCCGGCGAACCCGGCGTCAGGTAAGGACCTGCTGGACGCAGGCACCCTGTCGGTGGCGCGCTTCGATGCGGACGGCACGGTCACCTGGCTGCCACTAGTTCACGGGCAGGGCCCACTTACGGCAGAGAACGGCTTTGCCGATCAGGCCGATGTGCTGCTGAAGACGCGTCTGGCCGCCGATGCGCTAGGGGCCACGCCGATGGACCGGCCCGAGGACATGGAGACGAACCCGGTGACGGGGCGTGTCTATGCGATCATGACCAAGAACAAGAACATGACCGCCGACAAGCTGAACCCGGTGAACACTCGGCCGGAAAACCACTATGGCCATATCGTCGAGATGATCCCTCCTGGCGGCGCGGGCCCGGATGCCGACCACACAGCGGCGAGCTACGGCTGGGATTTATTCGTGCTGGCGGGCAACCCGAAGGAAGCGGCGCACGGCGCGAAGTTCCACGCCGAGACCACGGAAAACGGCTGGTTCGTGTGCCCCGACAACCTGACCTTCGATCCGAAGGGCCGGATGTTCGTGGCGACCGATGGCGCCAACGACTTCGACATCGCCGACGGCATCTATGGCGTGGACACCGAAGGCCCCGCCCGTGGGCTGCCGAAGTTGCTCTTCGCCTGTCCGATGGGGGCGGAAGCGTCGGGGCCTTGCTTCACCCCCGATGGCACGACGCTCTTCGTCTCGGTTCAGCACCCGGCCGAGGACAGCGACACGCTCGCCAACGCGACGACGTTGTGGCCGGACTTTGCCGAAGGCGGCGTGCCGCGTCCGGCGGTCGTGGCGATCCAGCGTGTGGACGGCGCCGAAGTCGCCGCCTGACCCGCAAAGCAAGGCTTGCTGCGCGTGATGTTCTGAAAGAAGCTTTCGGCCGGGATATCCCCGGCCGAAGGAATTCTTGCCATGTCCGATCTGGACGCAACGGACCGCCGCATTCTGACAGTTCTGCAGAAGGATGGCCGCATTACCAATGCCGAGCTGTCAGAGGCGGTGAACCTGTCACCGTCCGCCTGTCACCGGCGCGTGCAGCGGCTGGAGGAGGAAGGCTACATCGCGGGCTACGTGGCGCTCCTCGACGCCCGCAAGATGGGCCGGATGACGACGGTCTTCGTCGAGATCACCCTGCAAAGCCAGGCCGAGGACTTGCTCGACGCCTTCGAGCGCGAGGTGGCAAAGGTGCCGGACCTTCTGGAATGCCACCTGATGGCCGGGACTGCGGACTATCTTCTGAAGCTAATGGCCGAGGACACCGAGGATTTCGCCCGCATCCACCGCCAGTTCCTGTCGCGCCTGCCGGGAGTGCGGCAGATGCAATCCTCGTTCGCGCTGCGGACGGTGGTGAAGACGACGGCCCTGGCGGTCTAGTCTGAGGTCAGGCCGAGCGCCGTCAGATCATTGCTTGCGGCGGCCAGATCGGCTTGTCCCTTGTCGGTCAGGGCATAAATGCCGCGGTCCACCCGCTGGAACCAACCGTAGTGATCGTCCCGCAGGATAGCCGCCGCCCGGGTGACTCCAGCCGCCTTCGCCACCATGGCTGCCTTTGTCGGACCGGCTCGCAGCACCGTACCGCAGCGCAGGGCGTCCTGCCGGTAGGCCGTCATCCGCTTGATCCCGGTGGTCCCGCCCTGGTTCGGATCACCGACCCGTCGGTGGAACTCCTTGAGCAAGGCACCAGCTCGCCGTGTGCTCTTACGCGGGGCGTAGGGGGCGGGGTCCAGATGCGGCTCGACCACGTCGCCCTTGACGGCAAGAAGTCCCAGCCCCAGCCGCCGACAAAGCGCGATGATCTCGCGATAACGGAGCTTCCAGCCTTTCTCGCCCGAAACAGGCACAGCCAGATAGACGTCATCGAACAGCGCCTGCCGCGCGATGCCTTGCATGACGAGGGCCAGCGAGAAGGTCAGCTTCATCTCGACCACGACCGCGGGCTCCTCACCCCGAACGGCCATGATGTCGCAGGCCCCGATCTCGGCCTTCACGACGTAGCCCTGAGCCTCGAGAAAGCTCTTCAGCGCTGGATAGAGGTCTGATTCAAGCATCCCGCTTTGAACCACGCCCCGCTACAATGAAAAACCCCCGGCCAAACGGACGGGGGTTGATCGGGCGGGCATCGCTGCCCCAGTGTCGCGTGACGTCTTTACAGACCGCCTTCACGCTGAAGCTTCTTCCGGGCGAGTTTCCTCGCGCGGCGCACGGCTTCGGCCTGTTCGCGTGCTTTCTTGACGGAGGGCTTCTCGAAATGCTGCTTGAGCTTCATTTCCCGAAACAC
>NZ_JBOFBI010000275.1:0-6460 GCF_051645465.1 Tabrizicola sp.
CTGTTCCACCGACCCGGTCACCGGCTTCTTCCGCGACGGCTGCTGCAACACCGGCCCGATGGACCGCGGCGTCCACACCGTCTGCGCCCTGATGACGGCCGAGTTTCTGGCCCTGTCGAAATACCTCGGCAACGACCTCAGCACCCCCCGCCCCGAATACGGCTTCGCAGGCCTAAAGCCCGGCGACCAGTGGTGCCTCTGTGCCAGCCGCTTCCTGCAGGCACATGAGGAAGGGGCCGCACCGAAGGTCCGGCTGGCCGCGACGCATCAGGCGACGCTGGCCATCGTGCCACTGGACGTCCTGCGCGAAAGCGCAGTCGACGTGGAATAGTCCTGACTGCCGGCGGCGCTTGACCGAGGGCCAACCCGCTGTCGGGGCTCAGGCAGCGTTTCCGGTCTGGTTCGCAGCTGCCCGGACCGCCCCATCATCCCGCATCAGATCGTCGATGAACAGCGACAGAAGCTGCGGCCGCCCCGTCACGCCCGCCTTGCGGTAGATCGCGTTGGTCTGAGCCTTGACCGTCCCTTCGCTCGTCGAGCGGAGGACGGCAATCTCGGCGGTCGACATCCCCTTGATCGCGAACAGCGCCACATCCTTCTCTGACGGCGTCAGGCCCCACTCGGCAAACCGCTCCTGCAAGAGGTCCATGAAGGCCCCCGAGGCGCGCCGCAGCCGTTCCTCAGCCTGGTTACGCTCACGCAGCGCCCGCCAGAGCATTGTGCCGCCAAGAACGACCCCCAGGATCAGCCCGACGGCCGCCCCGATCTCCATCAGCTCACGGGTTTCCCAGCTGACCGGTTGGGTCTCGATGCCCAGGACCGAAGTGACGATGTCGGACACGAAAAAGACGGCGCAGAACGCCTGGATCAGGAAGATCGCGATGAATGGGGCAGCGCGCCTCACCCCAACGCCTGACCCGGAAGGCCGGGCCCGGCCGCGTCAGCCATCATCGTCATCATCACCGCCGCCACTGCCGCTTCCACCGCCGCCTTCACCGCCACCGCTGCCGCTGTTGCCGCCGCTGCCACTGCCGCCGCCCTCGTCATCGTCGTCGTCATCGTCGTCGTCATCATCGTCATCATCATCGTCATCATCCTCATCGTCGTCATCGTCCTTGCCGCCGCCTCCGCCGCTGCCAGAGTTATCGTCGATGATGTCGATGTTGCCCTTGCCGCCCGAAACCGGCGTCCAGAGGTCGCGCAGGATTTCACCGCTCTTCGGGTTGATGATGATCTCGCGCATGCCATCGCGCCGCTTTCCGACAATTCGGATACGACCAAGAAGTGTGCGTTCGGTTGTGATCGAGCGGAACCCCAGCTTCTTCAGCTGCGAGATAATGGCGTCGACGACGTCCTGGGCAAAAGCCGGTGCAGCCAGGAACAGGCCTACCAGCAGTCCAGACAAAACCTCGCGCCGTTTCATTTCCCGTACCGCCCCTGATTGAACGAACTATGCGACATGCCAGAGGCCCCGGCAAGACCGGGGCCTCCGTGCTTGGTCAGCGCACGATCTCAGCCCTCGCCGCTGTTGTCGCCGTCGCCGCCACCATGGCCTTCGTCATCATCGTCATCGTCGTCATCATCGTCATCGTCGTCGTCATCGTCATCGTCATCATCGTCATCGTCATCGTCATCGTCATCATCTTCATCGTCATCGTCGTCATCGTCATCTTCATCGGCGTCATCATCGTCATCGCCGTCTTCAAAGTCCTTGCCGACGGTCTTGACCTCTTTGCCGGTGCGGCCGACATCATCACCGTCCGCCTGCTCTTGTTCCTGCTTGATGATCTCGCCCGTGGCGTTGTCGTAGACGACCTCGACCTTGGTGTTGCCATTGATGGCCTCGACCTTGGTCTGCGTCGGGCCAACCTTGACCTCGACGAAGTCGTAGCCCTTGGCCAGGTAGTCGTCCGCCAGCGAGTTGCCGTCGATTGCGGCGAATGCCGCGCCTGCCGAAAGCGCGATCGCGGCGGTGTAGCACAGAAGCTTGGTTCTCAGTTTCATCGATCGATCTCCTCGATTAGGGGTCCGGCTCGTCCAGGGCATCGCCGCTGTCGAGAGCACGAGAGAGATCAGATCGTGCGTATAAGGTTTGTGCTATGAACCCAGGGTTTAGGCCCGGTCGCCTATGCCTTCAGTTTGCGCGAATAAACCCAGGTTTATGCCGAACCCTTGGTCAGGGGGCTGGACCAGCCACATTTGAGATCGGCCAGAGTGCCTGAAAGCCCGAATCGCTGCGCACAAGACAAAGCCCGCGGCTTTCGCCACGGGCTACTGGTCGTCTTTTCCGGCAAGCCTCAGACCTTCATCTGCACGCCCAGGTGCTTGGCGACGGTGAAGATGTCCTTGTCGCCGCGCCCGCACATGTTCATGACGATGATCTGGTCCTTGGGCAGCTTCGGCGCGATCTTCGTCACATGCGCCAGCGCGTGGGACGGCTCGAGCGCCGGGATGATCCCTTCCAGCTTGCAGCTCAGCTGGAAGGCCTCCAGCGCCTCGGCATCGGTGATCGAGACATATTCCGCCCGACCCACGTCATGGAGCCACGCATGCTCCGGCCCGATGCCAGGATAGTCGAGACCCGCGCTGATCGAGAAGCCTTCCAGGATCTGCCCGTCGCCGTCCTGCAGAAGATAGGTGCGGTTCCCGTGGAGAACGCCCGGACGCCCGCCGGTCAGCGAGGCGCAATGCTCCATCCGGTCGTCCACGCCCTTGCCGCCCGCTTCGACCCCGATGATCCGCACCGACGGGTCGTCGAGGAACGGGTAGAAGAGGCCCATGGCGTTCGACCCCCCGCCAATGGCCGCGACCACGACGTCGGGCAGACGGCCCTCGCCCTCCTGCTCGGCCAGCTGCCAGCGCACTTCCTTGCCGATGATCGACTGGAAATCGCGCACCATTGCCGGATAGGGATGCGGCCCCGCGACCGTGCCAATGCAGTAGAACGTGTCGCGCACGTTGGTAACCCAGTCGCGCAGCGCATCGTTCATCGCATCCTTCAGCGTGCCCCGCCCCGAAGTGACCGGAATCACCTCGGCCCCCAGAAGCTTCATCCGGAAGACGTTCGGCGCCTGGCGTTCCACATCATGCGCACCCATGTAGACCACGCACTGCAGCCCGAACTTGGCGCAGACCGTCGCCGTCGCCACGCCGTGCTGGCCCGCGCCGGTTTCGGCGATGATCCGGGTCTTGCCCATGCGGCGGGCCAGGATGATCTGGCCCAGCACATTGTTGATCTTGTGCGCGCCGGTATGGTTCAGCTCGTCGCGTTTCATGTAGACCTTGGCGCCGCCGAGGTGGTCCGTCAGCCGGGGCGCAAAGTAGAGGGGAGACGGCCGCCCGACATAGTGCTTCCACAGATCGTCCATCTCGGCCCAGAAGCTTGGGTCGGTCTTGGCATGCTCGTAGCGCGCTTCCAGCTCCAGGATCAGCGGCATCAGCGTCTCGCTGACGAAGCGCCCGCCGAAAAGCCCGAACCGGCCCTGCTCGTCCGGCCCCGTCATGAAGCTGTTCAACCCGTCCTCAGCCATCGCGCACCCCCGCTTGTTCAGCAGGGATGTAGCGCCAATGCCCATGCGGGGAAAGGGGTGCTCAACCAGCCAGCCTTTCACATTTGCCCAAATATCCCCGCCGGAGGCCGCCCGAGGAGGCACGCTCTTCGCGTGCTGACGAGACAAAAGACTTGCGGCGCAAGCCGCTCAATCTGAAAACCGCCCGAGGCCCCGCGCTACCGCAGGATCGGCACGCCCGCCTTCACGCCCTGCGCCGCCTCGACGAAAGCCGCGATCTTGTCCGCATCCTTCACCCCCGGAGCGCTTTCCACACCCGAGGCGACATCGACCTGCCGCGCGCCCGTCAGCCGGATCGCCTCGGCCACGTTCGCTGGCGTCAGACCGCCGGCCAGCATCCAGGGCTTCAGCCACTTGCGCCCGACCAGAAGCCGCCAGTCGAACGTAAGCCCGTTGCCACCGGGGAGGACCGCGCCTCTCGGAGCCTTGGCGTCGACCATGATCTGATCGGCCACCAGCGAATAGTCGAGCAGCGTCGCCAGGTCCGCCTCTTCGGCCACCCCGATCACCTTCATCACCGGAAGCCCGTAGCGTGCCTTGACCTCGGCTACCCTTGCAGGGCTTTCGTGGCCATGAAGCTGCAGCATGTCCAAAGGCACCGCCCCGACAATCGCATCCAGCGTCGCGTCATCCGCATCGACGACCAGCGCCACCTTGCACAGCCCCTCAGGCGCGGCCAGTGCCAGCGCGCGCGCCGCGTCGGGCGTCACATAGCGCGGCGACTTCGGGAAGAAGTTCAGCCCGGCATAGGCCGCCCCTGCCGCCGCAACGGCCCGAATATCGGCAATCGTCTTCAGCCCGCAGATCTTGACCCTGACGTCCTGCATCAGCGCTTTTCCAAAAGCGCCAGGACATCGTCCTTGGGGACCGAGACCGTATCCTTCAGCACCGCCAGCTCCCGCTCCAGCCGCGCCACCTCGCGCGCTTTCACGCTGGCGGTCGAGCGGTGCTTCATCTCGCGGAACCATTCCCAGACAAAGCCGATCAGCACCCCCGCCACGATGCCCCCGAAGATGACCACGAACAGGGGCAGGCTCATCTCCCAAGTCAGCCCGGTCAGCGCCGCGAGGTCTTCCGGCAACAGCCGCACCGAGACCGGCGCCCGGTTTGCCAGCGCCACGACCAGCAGCGTCAGGCCGACAAGACCCAGGAACAGAAGTCGAAGATATCGGATCATCCGGAGCGGCCCCTCTGGTTCCGCCCCAATATCGGCTCGCCGCCGTCCAAGCGCAAGCGCGCGCCTACGTCAGGCTGCCTACTTGCCGTTCAGCCGGTCGCGCAGAAGCTTGCCGGTCTTGAAGAACGGCACCTTCTTGTCATCGACCTTCACCGCCTCGCCGGTCCGCGGATTGCGCCCCACCCGCGCATCCCGTGCCTTGACCGAGAACGCGCCGAAGCCCCGAAGCTCAACCCGGTCGCCCTTGGCCAGCGCGTCGATGATTTCCTCGAAGACCGTGTTCACGATCCGCTCGACATGCCTCTGCGTCAAATGCGGGTTCTCATCCGCGATCTTCTGGATCAGTTCCGACCGGATCATCCAAATCCCCCCTGTGGTTCGGCCCCCGGCAGGTAGCCGCCACGCTATTGTTCTCGCACGACTATAGCTGCAGGATTTGCTTCATGACAAACAAAAACGGGGACTTGGCACAAAGGAAAAGGCCCCGCTTGTGGCGGGGCCTTCCAGTTCAATCGCTGGTAACGACGCGCCAGCCTTAGCTGCGATCCTTCAGGGCCGCGCCCAGGATGTCGCCAAGCGAGGCGCCCGAATCGGACGAGCCATACTGCTCGACCGCTTCCTTCTCTTCCGCGATCTCGCGCGCCTTGATCGACAGACCCAGCTTGCGGGTCTTCGGATCGATGTTGGTCACGCGCACGTCGACGTGGTCACCCACCTGGAAGCGCTCCGGCCGCTGGTCGGCGCGGTCACGCGACAGGTCCGAACGGCGGATGAAGGACTTCTGGCTGTTGTACTCAACCTCGATCCCGCCTTCCTCGATCGCGGTGACGGTGACGGTGATGATCCCGCCCCGCTTCACGCCGTCAACCGCATCGGTGAAGGTGTCGTCGCCCAGTGCCTTGACCGAGAGCGAGATACGCTCTTTCTCGACATCCACTTCGGTGACGGCGGCCTTGACCGTGTCGCCCTTGCGGTAGTTCTGGATCGCGTCTTCGCCGCGCTGGTCCCACGACAGGTCGGAAAGGTGCACCATTCCGTCGATGTCGTTGTCGAGGCCGACGAACAGACCGAACTCGGTGATGTTCTTGACTTCGCCTTCGATGGTCGAGCCCACGGGATGCGTTTCCGCAAAGACTTCCCACGGGTTGCGCTGGGTCTGCTTCAGGCCAAGCGAAACGCGACGCTTGGCGCTGTCGATTTCCAGCACCATGACGTCAACCTCTTGCGAGGTCGAAACGATCTTGCCGGGGTGCACGTTCTTCTTGGTCCAGCTCATCTCGCTGACATGGACCAGACCTTCGACACCGGCTTCCAGCTCCACGAAGGCGCCGTAGTCGGTGATGTTGGTGACGCGGCCCTTGTGCACGGTGCCAAGCGCATAAAGCTTTTCGACTGCATCCCACGGATCGGACTGCAGCTGCTTCATGCCCAGGGAAATCCGGTGGGTTTCCTTGTTGATCTTGATCACCTGAACCTTGACGGTCTCGCCGATGTTCAGAATCTCCGACGGGTGGTTCACCCGACGCCACGCCATGTCGGTGACGTGCAGAAGACCGTCCACACCGCCCAGATCAACGAACGCACCATATTCGGTGATGTTCTTGACCACGCCGTCGACGGTCTGACCCTCGGTCAGGTTGCCGATGACTTCGGCGCGCTGTTCGGCGCGGCTTTCTTCCAGGATCGCGCGGCGCGAGACAACGATGTTGCCGCG